>JAZSPF010000192.1:0-2281 GCA_045537315.1 Acutalibacteraceae bacterium | reverse complement strand
AAAAGTTTTGCTTTTGACTACAGAATAGTTTTCTATATAATGCTTGCAGCTTTAGCGGCTATGTTTACAAAAGTGACTATGGCCGATGAGGAAATAGGCGCGGCAATACTTAGTGGCGGTCTGACTTTGTTTCTGATATTTGGAATTATAATTCATCCGAAACTTTATCTTGGAGATGAAGAGGGCCTTTCCGTTTACTATCTGCCTTTTGTGAAAGAATATTTCAAGTGGAGCGAAATTAAAAGAATAAAGCTCAAAGAAAGTCGTGTATCAAGTCGCAGTATTTTGCTTGATCTTTTATGGAAAGACTATGAGATCATACCTATAAAAGAGAAACAGTACAAAGGCTCAAAATATCACAGCATATTCCATACATCAGAGATTTTTAAAAGTCCTCTTGCCGTGAGAATGATAAAAAAATATTGGGATGGTAATATCGAAGATGATTCATTTTCGTCTCTTAAAAAACTTTTGACAAAACAGAAAGAAAAAACTGTTAAATACGACCTGACTGAAGTAAAGCAAAAAGAAAAAGCGGCGAGAGATACTCTTAAACAGATTGCTTCTCAATATGTTGGTAAGGCAGAAATGTATGGCAAAACCATTGATGCATCTTGCACATATTTTACTGATGACAATGATTTTAACAGTCGCCCGAAAGAGAACTATTCTTATAATGCGGAGATTTTTGTTGAGAAAGAAAATGATGATGACAGGAGTTTTTATATCAATATTGAGTTGTTATTTGTAAGTTTTGGAAAAAATAGAATTAAAATAACTGAAAATAAAAAAGCTTTTGACGAAATCGAAAATCAGGTAAATGAAGCTATTGAAAAGTAAACATAAACAGCAGAGTGAAACTGAAATCACTCTGCTGTATTTTTCTATATGCAGGGCTCTGCCCTGCAACCCGCAAGCTTTTGTAAAAGCTTGACCAAAACTTTACTTGCTTAATTCTGCCTTAAGTGCCTTTATCTCTGCCATCACACACTCAGGTGAGGGGCCGCCCTTAACAGTGCGCTTGCTGACACACTCGTCAAGGTCAATTGCCTTATAAACATCTTCCTCAAATAAGTCGCAAACTGCCTTATATTCCTCAATGGGGAGTGTCTCAAGAGTCAGACCCTTGTCAATGCAAGTGGCTACAAGCATACCTGTTGCCTTATATGCATCTCTGAAAGGCAGTCCCTTATAAACAAGATAGTCAGCGCAGTCTGTGGCGTTGATGAAGCCCTTGGCTGCCGCATTTCTCATATTGTCACGCAGTACCGTTGCAGTCTCAAGCATAGGCGCAAATGTGTCAAGGCACATAATGACTGTATCGAGGGCGTCGAAAACAGCCTCTTTGTCTTCCTGCATATCCTTGTTATATGCAAGGGGAATACCCTTCATAACAGTGAGCAGTGTCTGCAAATCACCGAAAACTCTGCCTGCCTTACCGCGTACCAGCTCGGCGATATCAGGGTTCTTTTTCTGAGGCATAATGCTTGAGCCTGTTGAGAAAGCATCGTCAAGCTCAATGAACTTAAACTCCCATGAACACCACGCAATTACCTCTTCAGCAAAACGCGAAAGGTGTACCATAACAATTGAAAGCATAGAGAGAAGCTCGAGGGCGTAGTCTCTGTCGGAAACGCCGTCAAGGCTGTTGGTGCTGACACCACTGAGACCTAAAAGCTCAGCAACATACTCTCTGTCAAGGGGATATGTAGTGCCGGCAAGTGCGCCTGAGCCAAGAGGCGACACAGCCATTCTCTTTTTGCAGTCGTAAAGTCTGTCTAAGTCACGCATAAGCATAGCACCATAGGCCATAAGATGGTGACCGAAGGTTACGGGCTGAGCACGCTGAAGATGTGTGTAACCGGGCATAACGGCATCATAGTTTTCTTCTGCCTTGTCAAGAATTACACCGATGAGAGACTTGATTGATTCTTCGAGCACATCGCACTGGTCGAGAAGATAAAGGCGTAAATCAAGGGCAACCTGGTCATTACGGCTTCTTGCAGTGTGAAGTCGCGTGCCGCTGTCACCGATGCGCTTTGTCAGCTCACTTTCAACGAATGTATGAATGTCCTCGGCTGTCATATCGATTTCGAGGTTGCCGTTTTCAAGGTCTGCAGCAATTTCCTTGAGTGAAGCTACGATTTTATCGCCTTCGCTCTTGTCGATTATATTCTGCTTGCCCAGCATTGTTGCATGAGCAACGGAGCCTCTTATATCCTGCTGTGCCATACGGCAGTCAAAGGGGATTGATGAATTGAAATCGTTTGTTTTTTTATCA
>JAZSPF010000160.1:0-2458 GCA_045537315.1 Acutalibacteraceae bacterium | reverse complement strand
GGGGGTCGTTATAGTCCTGAAATCACTTGTGTGGGCATGGTACATACCTGCTGTGTTGTCTCTTTTAGTGGAATGCGCCCAATAAATCATATACTGACCTTTTTCCTCATCCCATATTGCCTGAGGCGCCCAGGCTCTTGGGGTATCGGCAAAATCCTCGCCAAGCTCACGCATATCTATAATAGTTTCATCTGTCCAGTCAATCAGGTCAGCACTGCGCCACACAACAAGGGCGTGATTAGACTCCCAACCCTCGGTACATTTCATATCGGTACCTATAATATAGTATAGGCCGTCCTGCCCTTTGAAGATATACGGGTCACGGACGCACTGCTTGCCTTTATGCTGAGTTATAACAGGCTTATTGCCGTTAAGGGGTGTGAAGTGATAACCGTCTTCACTGACAGCAAAGCAGATTCTTTCATTTTCAGGCTCATTACCGAGAAAATAAGCAAAAAGGTATTTCATATGATTCTCCCTAAAAATATGGTATATACTATTCTAATATGTAACAAGGAAAATTGCAAGAGGATAAGAGGTAAAAAATAAGCAGGCCGCTAATATATAGCAACCTGCCGTTTATTAAGATTGATGAAACTTTGCGTTTCTGAACTTCAGCTCTGCGGATAGAAACTTAGCGTTAATCGGCAGTAAGTCTGCTGCAATTTACATCTTTATCGCCCTCGCCGGGCAGGCATTCTTTTTGCTGACGCGCAAAAAGAATCAAAAACGCGCTGTCTCTATATTATTCCGCATTCAGTGCGTCCAGCGACTGCTTCTTAAGATAAGCATTGATAAAGCCGTCAATGTCGCCGTCCATAACAGCGTTGATGTTACCCATTTCAAAGCCTGTTCTGTGGTCCTTGGCAAGAGTGTAGGGCATAAACACATATGAACGGATCTGGCTACCCCAACCGATTTCTTTCTGTTCGCCCTTGATATCTTCAATCTTGTCAAGATGCTCTCGCTCTTTGATTTCGATAAGCTTTGACTTGAGCATTCTCATACAAACTTCTCTGTTCTGATGCTGGCTTCTTTCAACCTGGCATGAAACAACAATTCCTGTGGGCTCGTGGATAAGACGAACTGCCGATGAGGTTTTGTTAACCTTCTGTCCGCCTGCACCTGATGCGCGGTAAACTTCCATTTTGATGTCTTCTTCTCTTATTTCAACTTCAACTGTGTCGTCGATTTCAGGCATAACTTCAAGAGAAGCAAATGATGTGTGGCGGCGTCCTGATGAGTCGAAGGGTGACACGCGTACAAGACGGTGAACGCCCATTTCACTCTTAAGGTAGCCGTAAGCATTTTCGCCCTCGATAACAACAACTGCACTCTTAAGACCTGCTTCATCGCCGTCAAGAAAGTCTACAGTTGTAAACTTGAAGCCGTGCTTTGTAGCCCACTGACCGTACATTCTGAAAAGCATCTGACACCAGTCCTGAGCCTCGGTACCGCCGGCACCTGCGTGGAAGGTGAGAATTGCATTATTGTTGTCATATTCACCTGAGAGGAGAGTTGCAAGAATCTGCTTGTCAAGCTCCTTTTCAACAGCTTCAACATTGCTCTGGCATTCTTCGAGCAAATCAAGGTCGCCCTCTTCGTCTGAAAGCTCAATCATAACGAGTGCATCTTCATAGGCACTCTTAAGGTCTTCATAAGCCTTGATTTTATTTTTGAGTGATGCGATTCTCTGAAGCACCTTCTGTGAATTCTGCAAATCGCCCCAGAAGTCTTCGGCAGTTGTCTGCTCTTCGAGTACAGCGATTTCCTTTGCCATTTCTTCAAGACCCAGAGCAGCGGCAAGCTCACCTAAGGGCTTTTCGCTTTCCATTAACTTTAATCTTAATTCTTCAAACTGAATCATGTTTTTTATCCTTTCAAATCACATTATCTGTTACATTACAAATTTATCCTTTTACATTATACACATTTTTAAAGAAAGGACAACACCTTTAGGAAAATATTTTTTAAGTTTTTGCCGCGGACAGTAAAGTTTCTGCAAATGGCGGGAGGCGGCTCCATTAAATCGCAAAGCGATTTTACGGCTACGACGTAGCCGACACGAACACAGTTCGTGTATGGAGCCGCCGCAACCAGCAACCATGAAAAATTTTCTTGACAAAATAAATCTGCAGTGCTACAATAGTGACAACATAAGAATATTACTGGGGGTGCTGATTTAATCGGCTGAGATTATACCCATAACCTGATTCGGATAATACCGACGTAGGCTAAGTAACATGCTCTTGAATTTCGTACCACCCAAATAGGGTGGTATTTTTGTTTCCTCTGCCGGCGAGGACGTAGGGACACGGCGTGCCGTGTCCGCCAACACAGAGCAAAATCACCGCAGGAAAGTTCCTATGTTAGAAAAATTTATCACAAGGAGATGTCTTATTATGACAGCAAGTATCGCAATCCAGGTTTTACCCAAAACTGACAGTGAAGAGGAGCT
>JAZSPF010000092.1:0-2243 GCA_045537315.1 Acutalibacteraceae bacterium | reverse complement strand
ACGTGAGCGAATTACAGCGAGATACTTTGCAAAAGCTCCGACATTTTCTGATATTGACATTTTATTGTCGTTGAGAACGATAATATGTTTTGCACCGCTTCTGCCGCCGTTATTGAGTGCCTCATAGACCATTCCGCCCGTGAAAGAGCCGTCACCTACAACAGAGATAACGTATCTGTCATCATTTTGCAGGCTTTTTGCTATGGCAAGTCCGAGACCTGCTGAGACGGAGGTGCTGCTGTGACCGCTAAAAAATGTATCGTGTTCACTTTCGGTCGGTCGGCAGAAGCCTGAGATGCCTCCCTTGGTGCGAAGCGTGGAAAAATGTTCGTATCTGCCGGTAAGCAGCTTATGCGTATAACACTGATGTCCCACATCAAAGACAACCTGATCCTTCGGCGAAGAGAAAACCTTATGCAAGGCAACTGTAAGCTCAACAGCGCCGAGATTTGATGCAAGATGTCCGCCGCTTGCCGAAACTGTTTCAATGAGCTTATAGCGCACTTCTTCACACAGCGAGGCAAGCTCTGACACTGACAGCTTTTTCACATCCTCAGGACTATTTATTTTTGAAAGAAATTCATATTTCATTTTAGTTTACTCTTTCAATTTTTACGATTTATAAGACTGAAAGCAAGCTCTTTAAGAAACCGGCACTCATCGCCGAACGTGACGAGAGCTTCAACAGCGCTGTTTGTTATTTCCTCGGCATACTGCTTTGATTTTTCAAGACCGAGCATAGAAACGTAAGTTGACTTTCCGCTTTCTTTATCACTGCCGATGGGTTTACCGAGTTGCTTTTCGTCACCTGTAACATCGAGTATATCATCAACAATCTGAAAAGCATGTCCGAGATTTGAGGCGTACTCCCCTGCTGCTTTGTATTGCTCGGCACTGCCATTGGCAGCGAGTACGCCAAACAGTGCGGCACATTTGATAAGTGCGCCTGTTTTAAGTGAATCCATTGTTTCAAGCACGTCAATAGTGCAAGGCCTGTCCTCATTTTTAAGGTCAACAACCTGACCGCCGATCATGCCGTTTACACCTGCAAGTTGTGATAAAAGTGAAACAGCTTTGACAATGCTTTCGGGAGAAGCATCACTTTCAGTAAGCACACCGAAGGCTCTCGTGAGCAGTCCGTCACCTGCAAGAAGCGCATACTCCTCACCGTACTTAATATGGCACGAGGGCTTGCCTCTTCGCATATCGTCATCGTCCATGCAAGGCAAGTCGTCGTGTATAAGAGAATAGGTGTGTACCATTTCCAGTGCCGCAGCAAAAGGCAAAGCCTTGTGAATATCACCACCGCAAAGACGGCAGAATTCAAGGGTTAACACAGGACGAATTCTCTTGCCACCGATGGAAAGTGAATATTTCATCGCTTCATGCACGACATCTTCACCAAAATCGCATTCAGGAATAACTTTATCAAGATAGCTGTTGATAATCTCAACATATTCATTGAGTCTCTTATTCATTGTTTAATTCCTCTTGAGGCAATTCTGAAAGTTCAGTAATTTTCTGCTTTGCGGCTGAAAGAGTCTTGTTGCAGAAAGCAACCAACCTTACGCCTTCTTCATAAAGTTTCATTGACATTTCAAGGTCATATTCACCGCTTTCAAGGCTTTCGGATATTTCCTTAAGTCTGATCATTGCAGTGTCAAGTGTATACATTTCCATTTTATTTTTCCTTTCAGATAGCATCACAGACCTGACAGTTAATTTCACCGTCGTGGAGTCTGACTTTAATATTGCTGCCTGCATCAACTGCCGCGGCAGATTTTATGGGCAGTCCGTTTTCATCTTCAACTATGGCGTAACCTCTTAAAAGTACTTTTAAAGGACTCATCGCTTCAAGCTTTGAAGAATAATGAAACAGAGCATTATCGTAAAAATCTATTTTGTTTTGTATGGTAAGCCTGATTTTGTCTTCACAGGCTGATAAAAGCTGACTGTATAGAGTCACTGTTTTCTCAGGACTGTGCTGAGTGAGTATGTTTTCAAATTGCAACAGCTTTAATCTGTAACGGTCGATTACTCTTGATATTCCGTCATCGAGACTGTCAAGAGTTTTATCTATTGTGAAAAGAAACTCTCTGTAATCCGGTACGGCAAGCTCCGCAGCCGCCGAAGGCGTAGGCGCACGTAAATCAGCGACAAAATCCGCAATTGTGAAGTCAGTTTCATGACCTACAACCGAAATGACGGGAATATTACAGTTATATATGGCCATGGCAACTATC
>JAZSPF010000199.1:0-13039 GCA_045537315.1 Acutalibacteraceae bacterium | reverse complement strand
ATTCTTCGGACGTGAAGCGCACGACCTGCGTGAAGTGTGCCTTCGGCAAATGATGTCGTTTTACTAATGATGCCGCTGACGCTAATGATGTCGGCTTCGCCTAATGTTTTGTGGCAAACATCGCATCATTGCGACCAACGGGAGCAACATCATTGTGCGAAGCATAACATCACATCGCCGCAAGGTGATACATCATTGAAATATGTTGAATTCTGTGATATAATTATAAATAAAGGAGTGACTCAAATAAAAAAATTCAATCCCTTCCCCTACATAATCGGCACCATTGCCGCAGTGCAAAAAATGCTTTACAATTTCCCAATTTGTGATATAATGACAGTGTGAGTTTTTTGCTTCATACCCTTGGCGGTTTCAATACATCTTTTCAATATTTATATGTTTATTCCAAATTTTCCCCGGTGTGATGCACTTTGCAAATGAAACTTTTTTTGATATAATCAGTTATTGATACAGACTTAGAGAAGGAGGAATGCTTTTGATAGCACGAGATATTATGATGGTCTTATTGACTGCTTTCTGGACATTGGCATATGTCTTTGCGGTTGTTTATGCGGTACGGAATAAAACACATGCCATTCCCCCGTTTTCTGTTTCTCTTAATTTTTCTTGGGAAATTATAGCTCTGTTTTATTATTGGGAATATGTTGATATTGCGTGGGTTATTGTCGATGTTTTTATTGTCGCATTGTTAATTAAGGAATTCATAGAGCAAAAAAACAAGAACGCTTTTTTATATCTAATATCCTTTGTTTGCTACGGTATCATTTGTGCCTTGTTGTTTAACAAACCCTTTGACGACGGTTCAAACGGATATGTTTTCCTGAGTTTTGCTATGGATTTGGTCATGGCTATTGATTTTAATCTTGAATTTAAAGAAAAGCAAAAGCTTAAAAAAATCGATTTAATGCTTTGGCTGGTTGCTTTGTTTAAGCTTTTAGGTGATGCAACAGCCCTTATAATATATTGGATGTATCCGACAGTTTTGGTTTTCGGAATTGCTGTTTTGATTCTGAACACCCTTTATATTGTTCGCGTATCTCAGGTACTTTTTGGCAAACCTGAAAAGAAAACGCCGAAAAAGAAAACACAAAAAAAGAAATCGAATAAAAGAAGAAAGAGGTAGCATCATGTATTATTTCATGTTTGTTCTCGGTTTTATATTTCTGATATGGTATAACTTTAATTTTTATCATGTTTACGGCATATCACGCAAAAGAGCACTATGGTATTCTTTGACATTTATGTATGGTATGCTAGGTGCACATATAATGGGAAGAATTTACACAGCCATTTGTGTTGCCAATAATATTGATGATGATAGTGTTCTTGCTATTTTTGGCGCAGTGCTTTTTGCACCACCTTTGATTCTTTTAACGGTTGGTATAGAAAAGACGGTTCGACGCATTATAAAATCAAAACAAAAACTTACTGAAAAAGACATTAAAAAAAGTGCTAAAAACAAGGGTGAGAAAGTCAATGGCAGAGATACCCTTGATATGCTGACACCGGGTTTGTTTGCCACTATTGCCTTAGGAAAAATCGGGTGTATGATATCAGGTTGTTGCTTTGGAATTGAATGTAGTTGGGGCGTTCATTCAGATAAAATTGATGCAACCGTTTTCCCTGTGCAGTTGTTTGAGTCAATTACGTTGTTCCTTATTCTGGCAGGTTGCTATTATTTGAAAAGAACGCGTTTCTATCGTCGCGGCATGGCATATCCTATGACCGCCACGCTCTATTGTATGTCAAGGTTCTGTTTTGAATTTTTGAGATATTATGAGCCTCGACTCAGACATTTGTTCTTTGGCATAACACTTTGGCAAGGCTTATGCATCCTGGTGGTTGTGGTTTCTGTGATTTCTCTGGGTATACTTTATAAAAAAGGCGAAAGCAATCCGTTACCGCCTCTGGCTTTTATTGCTGCACCGAAGAAATCAAACAAGAAAAAAAAGAAAACAAAATAAAGATAAAAAAAGAAAGGTCGCACGAAGGTGTGGCTTTTCTTTTTGGTTTTATTCTCTATTATCTATTCTTTATTATTTATTCTTTCCCCTGCGACTTTTCTAAAGAATAAAGAATATATTTTCATTTTTCTTGGGCTCAATTGCTTTTTTCTCCATTTTGTGCTATTATTTTACCACAAAGGAGTGAACCATATGAAAAAATTTAAACCGTTTCCCTATATATTTGCTTTTGTTGTTTCGGCAATTGTTTTCGCAGTGTCAATGTACACTCTCTGCCCTGCGATTAACATTAAAAATCTGGTGCTGTGGGCGGTTGTCGATGTTACAATCTTTGTTTTTGTTGCTATGGTGCGCCTTGCAAAGGGTTGTAAGGATTTCGGCTGGGTGACAGTTTCAAAGAAAACTGGCTCAAAGGGCAGAACAAAGAAATATAATCAGTTCAACATTTCTCTTAAACCTTACATTGTACCTCTTGCTCTGACGGCAGTGATGATATTTATTCTCTTTATAAGCGGCACATTCTTCAACAGCGTGAGACATTCTGAAATTCTCAAAGTCACCGACTCTGATTTCACGTCGGACTTAGCCGAATCTGTGGGTACCGACTCAATAGCTTTAATGGATACCGCTTCTGCACAGATGCTGGGCGACCGTGAAATCGGCACTCTCTCGGATGTTGTCAGCCAGTTTGATGTTTCCTATAATTATACACAGATAGACTATAAGGGCAGACCTGTCAAGGTTGCACCTTTAGAATATGCAGGCTATTTCAAATGGGCAAACAATAAGGCAAAGGGTACTCCCGGCTATGTCAGCGTTGACCCTGTTTCAATGTCCGCTTCTTTCAATAAAACAGAAGGCATGAAATATGTTCCCTCGGCTTATTTCTCTCAGGATGCTTTCAGACATCTTCGCCTTAAGTACCCCACACTTATGCTCAGCAACCTTCACTTTGAGGTTGACGAAACCGGCAAGCCCTATTATGTTGTTTCGGTCATTGATCACACCATAGCTCTTTTCGGCGGAGAAACCGTTGTAGGCTGCATCGTCCTTGACCCTGTATCAGGCGAAACGGTGAAATACGAACTCTCGGATATTCCCCGTTGGGTTGATGTAGTTTTCAGCGGTGACCTTATCTGTGAGCAGTATAACTGGCATGGTATGTACAGTAACGGCTACCTCAACAGTCTTTTCGGCAAAAAGGACTGCAAGCAGGTTACAGAGTACTCTGCCGGTGATGAAGAGAGTTACGACGAAACTCCCGTTTCCGATTACGGATACATTGCAAAAGACGGCGACATCTGGATTTACACCGGTGTTACCTCTGTCAACGGTGACAGCTCAAATATCGGCTTCCTGCTGGCAAATGAGAGAACAGGTGAAAGCCGCTATTACGCCGTTGCAGGTGCCGACGAGAAATCTGCCATGGCTGCCGCAGAGGGCGAAGTTCAGGAAAAGGGCTATCAGGCATCTTTCCCGTCCCTTATCAATGTTGAGGGCAGACCCACTTACATTATGGTACTCAAGGACTCAGGCGGTCTCGTTAAGCTTTATGCCGCAGTTAATGTTGAGCAGTATAACCTTGTGGCAACAGCTACCACACAAAAAGAGTGCATTTCAAAATATAAATCCCTTCTCGGCATAAACGAAGCTGATATTTTGAGTGGGGAAACAAAGGAAATAGCCGTAACTGTGGCTTCCGTTAAATATATTGACATTGACGGCAACACCTACATCTATGTTATCGACACAAAGGATAATATCTATAAAGCCAGAGCTGCCGAAAACGAAAATATGCTCTTGCTTGAAGCAGGAGACAAGGCAACTCTTTCGGTTTCAGGTTCGGTTATAGTTGAGTGTGATTTTTAAATCTGTATAACAATAAAAATCAGCGGTACTTGTCTGTATCGCTGATTTCTTCTGTTTTAAACTGTTATATCTTATTTAAACATACCCGCCGGAATAATCTTCGGGGTCTTTCCCTCTGCTTTTTTTATTTCCCTTAAAAGAAGCTTTCTCAGTTCGTCTTTGACTTCTTTATATTCGCGGCAGTGTACAAGATTATTAAGCTGATGAGGGTCTTTTTTTAAGTCATATAAAAACTCTTCTTTATATATTGGAGAAGCTTTCATTGTCATACCAGCCAAAGGAAAAGGCGATGACACCGAATAGGTGTAATCTTTTGTCCGCAGTGCTCTTGCACACTGACTTTCACTTATCTGAATGAAAACGCAATCTCTGTTTTCTTTGCAATTTGTAAGATCCTCACCGACATAGCTCCCCGGTATATCTATTCCGGCGGCAGAAAGCAGTGTCACGGGAATATCCAAAAGGCTGACAAGACGCTCATCATTTAAGCCACCCTGAAACTTGCCGCCCTTTATTACAAGAGGAATATGAATCGAGCTGTCGTGACAGGAGCGTTTATATTCTGAATTTCTTGTTTTGAAATGGCAACCGTGGTCACTCGTGTAAACTATAACCGTGTCTTCATAAATTCCTTTTTCTTTCAGCTTATTCACGAGCAAGCCTAAGTTATAGTCTATCCTGTTTATGGCAGAAAGATAGTCGGCATAGGATTTTTCATAATCGCCGTCAAAAGCCGTTAAGTCATCGGGGATTTTATAATTCTGAAAACGTGGAACTGTTTCTTTATACCCTTCAAAACATTTCCTGTCATTCTGATGGTGCGGCTCAAGCTGAGATATAAACAGGAAAAAGGGCTGTTCGTTACTTATCGAATCGAGATATTCAAGTGCAAAGCCGTTTATGGCATCTGCACGGTACCCATCAAAATCTATGCGCTTTCCATTTTCGTCAAAAACATAGCCGTCATAGCCGTGTGAAGTAAACTCCAACACATCAGCACCTCTGAAACATCTGTACTCGCCAAGTCTTTCCTTAGGGATAGGCTTTTTTTCACAATTAAAGTTTGTGTCTGAAGCGAGATGCCATTTGCCTATATAAGCAGTGTCATACCCTGCCTGATTAAAACAGCGTGCCAGAGGCGTTATGTTTTTCGGAAGTGATATTCTGTTTTTATAGCAGCCGTTTTCCGTGGCATACACACCCGACTGCAAGCAGGCTCTTGCAGGTCCGCAGACAGGCTGACATGTATAGCAGTTATCATAGGTTACTCCCTGCGAAGCCAAGTCCCACAAATTAGGCATTATTTCCTCGTTGAGAGTATCCCACCGTTGCTGATCGGAAAAGTAAAAAATAATGTTTTTCTTCTTTTGATTTTCCACTTAATCACCTCTTTCGGCAAAGAAAACTCTTTCTTTATATTGTAGCAATTATTCTTTTTTGTGTCAACTTGGCAAAAAGATTTGCCTTCAGTATTGTAATATTTTTCCTTAAGTGTTACAATAAGAAAAAATAAAAACAAAAGGAGAAAAAAATGAAAACACTGAAAAAATCACTCTCACTTTTTCTTGCGGTTATTATGGCATTTTCCTGCGCTGTACTGCCCGCTTCGGCAGGGTTCAGCACCGCAGAAGCCGACGCCTGTGACTGCGGCTACTATCCTTCCATTGTCATCCCCGGTCTTTTCCAGTCAAAGGTAAGATATCTTGACGAAAACGGCGAGGAAAAGCTTAATGCTGACGGCGAACCCTATTCAGGACCTTTCTTTATGGAAGCTACAGGTGACATTGTAAAGCTCGCTCTTACAGAAGCCCTCATTCCTTTGGGCAGCCTGCTTATCTCTCAGGAGGATAAGGAAAACCGCTGTGCAGAAGCAATAGCAAACGTTCTCGGTGAGGCTCTGTTAGGCAACCTGGAGCTTGATGCAGAAGGTCACACCATCAAAAACATTCAGGCTGACAGATACACAACAAGTCTTGCAAATCTCCCCGAAGAGCAAAGAGAATATGCTCTTGACCAGATTCCTCTTCAGACCTATGCAGACATTGCAGGTCTTGACCACCTTTATTTCTTCTCTTACCTTTCAACAGGCAATCTTATCGACACAGTCAAAGAGCTTTATGACCTTATTCAGACAGCTAAAAAAGAAACAAAGCACGGCAAAGTCAATATCGCTCCCATCAGCCAAGGCGGTTCACTTTTCAACGCTCTTGTTCAGTACTATAAAGACAACGGTCTTAACATCGAAGATGACATTAACAGAGTTTGCTATGTTATACCTGCTGCCGACGGCTCAAATATCTTAGGTGACATTTACCGTTACGGCTTCATTGATGACCCCGATGCTCTTTACGGCTATATGATACCCTCACTTCTCGGCGAAGACCAGCAGTATCTCTCATATATTATCAACATTATCCTGAGAATTTTCCCCGAAGCTGACCTTGACAACATTCTTGACACTGCTGTGCAGGTTTTAGTTGAGGACTATCTGGAATATTCAACCTGCCTGTGGGCACTTATACCCTCAAGTCATTATCCCGACTGCAGAGAGATGTATCTCAGCGATGAGGAAGATGCCTATATCAGAGAGCAGACTGACTGGTACTATAACGCTCAGGTCAACGCAAGAGATTATGTGCTTGAAATGCTTGACAATGGCATCGAATGCTTCGACATTGTTGACTATAACTTTGAGTTCTATAAAATCTGCGATTCATGGGATCAGATGCAGGCTGACGGTGTTATCCACCTTGATTCAGAGTCCTTCGGTGCAACAAGTGTGAAGGTAAACACTCCTCTCCCCGAGGATTACAAGCAGGCCAACACCTATTGCACAGACCCGGCACACAACCATATTGATGAGGGCAGACTTGTTGATGCTTCCACAGGTACTCTTTGCGAAACTACCTTCTACTTCCTCAATCAGAGTCACGAAGCAACAGCAAGAAACGATGTTATTATGCGCCTTGCAGTGAGAATTCTCTCTGACAACGACTTCAAGGATGTTTATTCCGACCCGGGCTTCCCTCAGTTCAACTACGCACGCAACTCAAGAAGCACAATCGTTAAATATAACCTTTGGAAAGATTATAACACGTCTTCACTTTCACCTGAGGATGCCGCAGAATTTGAAGCAGCAAAGGCTCAGCTTGGTGCAGCAATAGAAAGCACCTGTATGCCTACAGAAGAATTTGATGCTGCTGTCGACAGATTTGATGCAATTATCGACAAGATTATCGACAACGGCAAAGACGAGGCAGAATTAGATAAAGAAAAGGAAGAAGCTGAAAAAGAAAATCAGACAAACCTCCTGCTTAAAATCCTTGCTGCAATCCTTGAGTTCTTCAACAAGATTCTTCTCAAGCTCTTTGGCGGCAAAGGCTTCTCCGATATGCTTAAATAAGACATAAAAAATTCAGACTGTATCATTCGGCACAGCCACAGAAGGCGATGTTTTAAGCTTTGCACTATGCTGTGCCGAAACTAAGTTTGCCTTGTCAGGCAAGTTAAGTTGCTCTTTGTGCAGTGAAGTTACTTCATAGTTAAGTTTGCTTCGCAAGTGTTATTCAGGCAAACTTAACTTCACTTTTACCTGAAAGGCAAATTCTTCACTGTAACTTGTTACAACTTCACTTCAAACCGCAGGTTTGAAAATTCACAAAAAAGAAACCACTCGAAAAATTCTTTTTCGAGTGGTTTTGTCTTATACCGTAAACAGGTCGGGAACTTATAAGATAAAATCCTTTCAACTTACAGACACACTTCCTTAGGGAAACTGTGTGGTTGCTTAAGCGGTTTAATTAAAGCGCATCTGTGAGAATGCCGATAAGTTCAACAAAGAAATTTGTGAAAAACTCACTTATTTTTGACAGCAGCCTGATAATAATGCTTCCGCCTGCACCATTGTCACTGTCGTCTGCTTTGCTCTGCGATGAGAGCCATGAAATAAGACCCTTGGGATAGGTTAACCTTACCTCTTCACCGTTGCCGTCGGTTATTGTCACATCTTTGAAATGTGTGCCGTCATGCATAAAGAAATCGTGAGTTGCCGCATCCCAGGTGTTGTGGGTATCTGCTTCACCGTCTGCAGTTCTCAGAGCGTAATCCGGATGGTATATTTTATCAAAGGTTACAAGTCTGCAATCCTCTTTGCAGTTGGATATACTCATAAGGTAATTCCAGTTGCTTCTGACAGTTACCTGGTTAAGGCTTATATAGGTGTCATTTTTACACCATGCGAACCATACAGGCATATCAACAAGGCTGTTAAGCTCTGTCAATGGGGGGACATAAACCGGAGAAAGGGGGAAAGCCGCCGCAAAGAGTTCAGGATATGCGCTTGCCATTCTCAGCACCATTTTGCCGCCCATTGAGTAACCGCCTATGTAAACTCTGTTTAAATCCACATTATCCTCATGCATCTTAAGGAATGAGTCGATTGATAATTTGAGTGTCAGTGTGGTGCCTTCCCAGGCAATTGACAATGAGTTTGTGGGGTATCTGGGCAGGAAAAGGAAAGCTCCGCCTGCATTCTCAAAACGGCTCTGATATTCTTCGCTTGACCAAAGCCCTATATTGCTGTTTTCAAGCTGATGACCGGGATAATCACCTGAGGAGTTACCGTGAAGCCACACCACAACAGGATATTTTGTCTTGTCATTTTCACCCTTGACAGGCGAATAGTAAACATAGTCCATTATGCCCTCACTCTTTATAAACTGTGCATTGAGCGCATCAATACCTGCCTTTTCGCTGACAGCTGACACTCCGAAGCTCACACATGACATAACAATTAAAAGAGTAAGCAATAATGATATCGTCTTTTTCATCTTTTACACCTTCTGTTCTTTATATATCTTTGCAATTGCTATTATATAGTTTCAGACTGAATTTGTCAATTTTTTATGAACAATTTTAACTTTTATGTAGCAACTATGCAATATTCTTTCACGGCAAAAAATGCTCCTTTGCAACATTGCACAGGAGCATTTCTGCGTATTCATAAACTTATTGTTCCGCACAGATAAGAGCATATCTTTCTTCAAGCTCTTCATAGTGTGTATAGTTTTTCCACTGAGTTATATAGTTTTCTGCCTCTCTGTAGGGCTTAGTGACTCTCATATAAACAGACTGGGCTTTCATGTACTTTTGAAGCTCACGTCTTTGTCTAAGACTGTCGATAAAAGAGTGAGTTTCTCTGTTTATTATTTCTTCCTTAACAGTTTCATCAGGAGCTTTGATATAGTCATTACCATATTTTCTCATCAATGATGCCGACTCTTTCTTTATTCTTGCAAGCTTTATTGCATCAGAACGGATTTCTCTTTCCTGAGCGTTTGTCTTTGGCAGATGTCTCGCCTGCCTGAGTTCGTCCGCTGCATTTTCATAAAGATAAACGGGTCCTCTTGCAACTGTTCTTTCAGCCTCTGCAAGCTTTTGCTTTGCCGCTTCACCGCTGAATTTCTCGAGATCTTCCATTATAATATGATTTCTTTCAATGGCAAGGTTTGTTTCTTTTATCTCGCGAAGCTCTGCCCTGGCTTTTTTTATTGCCGCGGCTCGCAGACTCTTTTCCTCATCTGTTTTACGGGGCATTCGCTTTGCGTTCATTAAATCGGTTTTATCAACAGCAATTTTATCCTTGCCTACAAGGCTCTTAGCTCTGTGGATTATTTCCATAGCCTGAGACAGTTCCTCATCTTCAAGCTTGCCTATGCCGTAATTTTCAAACATAGCACGGATTCTGAGCACATCAACATAGCCTCTGTGTTTATTTTCTGTCAGGTCATAGAAAAGGAAGGGAATAAGGTTGAGAAGTGCACCGAAAGCAGAACAGATTATGAGCACCTCAAAAAGGCCGTTTCGCATTGCGTCGTCATAAAGCACATTATAATCTGCTCCAAGACCCATTTTTTCATATATTGCAGGATAAACCATGCCCGTAAAGAAGCCTATGAAGGTACCTATAAGACCCAAGGGGCCGAAAAGGCCGTCAAGTCGTACACCTGTTTTCCACTGATGATAATCTTTCATGTCAGCCTGAATGTTGTGCTGGACTATATTCCAGAAGGTGTTGATGAAATTGTTGAAGAACCACAGCACGCAAATGACAATTAAATTTTGATAAGTGAAGTAGAGAATGATAAGCACAAATATGTTTATTGTGTTTGCGGTTATGAGCAGGTTTCTCTTGCCCATTGCTTTAATTGCAAAAGGTGCCAATATCATGGACCAGAGCGATGCGTTGCCTATTATTGTGTTGGCAAGACCTAAGTGTGGCGCATACTGCCCACCGTGACCATAAACAAAAGACCAACCCAGCACTACCCCGTACCCCGACTCGAGGAAAACAACCCATGCCGCCGCCTGAATTATCCAGAAGTACTTATTTTTTGCAACCTCTCTTACGGCGTCAATTATTCTTACAGGGTCAGGTTTTTTCTTAGGCATAACAAGCCTTTCCTTCACCTTGCGGAAAAATATTGTGTTGAGGATAAGACCGATTATAACAAAGACAGGATAAACAACTCTGTAGGTCCAGATATTGTTAAGTCCCCATGTCAGGCCTGCAATAAGAGGTATTGCAAAATTTGTTATGGAGGGAGCCAATGAGTATATTATCTGAGATATGCTCATTACGGTGGCTCTTTCCTGAGCATTGGGGCTTATAATCTGCTGAAAATATGTATAGCTGTCATTGTAGAAGCACAGAAAAACATTCAGCAGAAGGTACATAAATTCAACAACAATTGCTTTTGTTATGTACTCCCAATTTTCATAGGGCAGCCACACAAAAATAAGTGAAATCAACACCATAGGCATTGCAGTTCTTCTGAGGAACGGTAAAAACTTACCGCCTTTTAAGTTGTGGTTGTCAAAATACCAGCTTCTGAATATACCCATGGGAATGCCGATAATGTTTGCTACAATAAGCATAACCTGCAAATCCATAGGCTTGAGACCTATGCTTGCACCCACAAGGAAGTTTGATGCATCAAGACCTATTGTTCCGGCAAGCAGTCCGCTCCAATTCACACCAAAGCCTGCGCCGCCAAGACAAGCCACTTCTTTATAAGGCACATAGTTGCCCTTTGCAGGCGTTGTCCAATATGTTTTGGCAAGATTAAAAATATCTTTCGCTTTTGCCTTTATGTTTTCCATATTATACCTCTCCCTTTTAGTCATAGCTTTAGTATAACAAATAAGAAAAATAAAATAAATATGTTTTCATAAATTATTTTATTTTTTTAATGCAAATTTTCGCATCGTTGGCAAATTGTTAATTTTTTATTTCGTAAATATCACTTTTTGTCGCACTATTACTGATTTTGTTGACAAAAGCATATCGTTCTGCTATACTTTAATCAAACTTAATAATTGGAGGTTCTTCTATGGCACTACATCCCGTGTTGGCGATGGCAATAGGCATCGTTATTATGATGCTTCTTATCATCTTCACAAAAATGCATGCATTCCCCTCACTCATTATTTCAGCGATTATCATTGCTGTTCTCGCAATGCCCTTCGGTGCAGACGCTTCACTTGTTGAAACTCTCACAGGCTGTGTAAGCACTGTAACAAAAGGCTTCGGTAACACTATGGCAAGCATAGGTGTTGTTATCGGCTTCGGCTGTATTATGGGTATATTCCTTGAAAAGAGCGGCGCAGCAAAGCGTATGGCACTGACAATTCTCAAGCTCGTAGGCGTTAAGAACTGTGACGTTGTTCTCGGTCTTACAGGCTTTGTTGTTTCAATCCCTGTTTTCTGCGATTCAGGCTTCGTTATTCTCTCATCACTTGCAAAAGAATTTTCACGTCTGACCAAAAAGTCAATGGTAGGTCTCGGCGGTATTCTCGGTATGGGTCTTTACATAACTCACTTCCTCGTACCTCCCACACCGGGCCCTCTCGCAGTTGTTTCAACCTTCAATGAAAACGGCTCAGCTATCGACCTTGGTCTTTTCATTCTCTGCGGTATAGCACTTTCAGTTCCCCTGTTTATTTTCTCTGTTTTCCTTTTCAGATACTTCGGCAAAAAGTACCCGAACCTTGTTGTTCCCTATGAAATTGACAGAAGTAAATATACAGAAGAGCAGCTTAAAGTTCTCGACAGAATACACGAAAAGCACGAAAACAACGAAGACCTCACAACAGCAGACTTCGCTGACCTTTTAGCTTCAGAGAAGCTCCCCGGTGCATTCCTTTCATTTGCAACTCTTCTCGTTCCCATCGTGCTTATCTTTGCTAACACCCTTGTTGGTCAGATTGATTCACTTGCAGGCACAGCTCTTGCAAACATCGTTACCTTCCTTGGCCAGCCCGTAATTGCTCTGTTCATTTCACTTTGCATGGGTGCATTCCTTCTTTGCAGAAACTACGACAAGAAAACTTGCGTAAACCTTATGCAGGAAGCTTGCCGTGATGCAGGTCCCATCGTTTTCATCACAGCAGCAGGCGGCGCTCTCGGCGCAGTTATCAATGCAACAGGTGCTGCAGGCATAATGGCAAACTGGATTGTTGATATGGGTATCCCTGCAATTCTCATTCCCATTATCATCGGTGTTATTATGAGATTCCCTCAGGGTTCAGGCACAACAGCAATGATTACAGGTTCAGCTATTATTGCTCCCATGATGTCAACACTCGGCGTCAACCCCTATCTTTGCGCTCTTGCACTTTGCCTTACAACAATGTGCCCGAGCTATCTCAACGACTCATATTTCCACGTTGTTACAAACTTCTCAGGTATGGATATCAAGACAAGCCTCAAGACCTGGTCAATCGGTTCAATCCTTATTCCCGTCTTTGGCTCAATTATCCTTATCATACTTTCACTGTTTATACACTGATAAGTAAAATTTTTAAGGCTGTCACTTCCCACGGTGACAGCCTTATTTTTTATTCTCGCACCGCAGGTGCATATCGAGTGCGAAGCACATATCGAATTTGCCCACGGCAAATATATCGAGTTGCCCTTGGGCAACATATCGACTGAGAAAACTGCAAATCTGCTCACACTGACGAATGTGGCACTTTTATTCTGTTACCATTCACCTTTCATAATATAATCAGCCTCTACACCGCTCAAGCTGATAAGCGATTTTGGGAACCGCAAGAGGGTATACTTTTGTCGGTTGTGACAAAAGTATGCAAAAGCACGCTTTTGGTGCCTGTAAGCCGAAAGA
>JAZSPF010000154.1:0-4797 GCA_045537315.1 Acutalibacteraceae bacterium | reverse complement strand
GAATTGATAAGAGGCTTGCCGTTATAAATACGCATAGCCTTCTCAAGAGAGGATGCCTTAACACTGTCAAGCTGCAAAGGCAAATCAAGAACGCTTTGCAGCTCTTTCACGGCAGTGACAAGCATTTTATCCTCGTCAATTTCGGGCAGACCTACATTCACATCGAGAATATGCACACCCTTTTCCTGCTGTGAAATACCCTCATTTATGATGTAAGCAATATTGTTGTCCCTGAGCGCCTGCTTGAATTTCGACTTGCCTGTCGGGTTTATTCTTTCACCTATAAGCACAGGTACTCTGCCGATTTCCACGGCGTGAGTATAAGAGGACACCATTGTTATATCCTTGTTTTCAGGAGCCTTGTAGGGAATATCCTTGGTCTTTTCTACTACTTTTTTAATATATTCGGGAGTGGTACCGCAACAGCCGCCAAGAAGGCTTACGCCCATCTCTGCCATTTTCACTGCATAGTCAGCAAATTCACCGGCAGTAACATCGAAAACTGTTCTGCCGTTTTCAGTTCTGGGCATACCTGCATTAGGATTCACAATAACGGGCAGTGATGCGTATCTGATATATTCCTCAGCCACAGAAAGCATCTGCTTCGGGCCGAGAGAGCAGTTCATTCCGATTGCGTCAACACCAAGGCTCTCAAGCATTGCTATCATAGCCTTCGGATCTGCACCTGTCATAAGCTTTTTATTTTCGTCAAAGACGTTGCTGACAAATATTGGTAAGTCGCAGCTTTCTTTAGCTGCAATAACTGCCGCCTTGGTTTCATAGCTGTCATTCATTGTTTCTATGATGATAAGGTCTGCACCGTGCTTTGCACCTATACTGATACTCTCCGAGAAAAGCTCAACAGCTCTCTCAAAGCTCATATCACCCAGCGGCTCCAACATTTTGCCCAAAGGTCCCACATCAAGGGCAACGAAACAATCTTCTCTTCCGCTTTCTTTGGCGGCATCCTTTGCATTTTTAACTGCGGCGGCAATAATCTCTTCAAGATTGTCAAACTTCAGTGAGTTTGCACCGAAGGTGTTGGTTGAAACAATATTGCTGCCTGCATTAAAATAGTCGAGATGAATATTCTTCACCGTTTCGGCATGAGTTAAATTCCACACCTCGGGAAGCTCACCTGCAGCGAGTCCTGCACTCTGCAAAAGAGTACCCATACCGCCGTCAAAATATAAACGCTGTTTACCTATTAAATCTCTTATGTTCATTCTTATCATCCTTTTATTCCGATAAACGCAGTAACGCTTTTTTTCGGAGTCATCATCATTGAGTCGTTAAGTGTAATGCCGAGCTTTCTTTCAGCATCAAGAAAGGCTAAAATATCCTTTTGATATAACAGGGACACCCCACCGTAGCCCGGAGAAAAACGGGGTTTTGCTTCTCTATCGCCAACTGCAACACTGTTAACCTCATCACACCACACTTCAATAGCAGAAGATGCTATACAGTCACATATCATTCCCTCGGCAGGTGAGACTTTCGAGTACCTCATAATAAGTCTGTCGGCACCTGCACCCAAAGTTGCGGCAAATATAACTGCACTGCTGCAGCCCGAGAGATTTTTATAAAGGTTTTCGTTTTCAATTCTGCAGAAGCCGAAATCCACTGTGCCGTCGCAAAGTCTTATGGGAACTTCTCTGTGAACCGCCTTATATGATGCCGCCTTTTTGAATTCGGCGAGACATTCGATATAAAGCTCCTCAATTACTTCATTTTTTTCACTGCTTTTATAGCCCATATAACGGCAGGCTTCCTTTTTATCGGGTTCAATTTCACTACCGTTTTTTGACAGAAAAATCAGATTATCACTCATAAAAATTCCTCTGTGTATAAAATCGCACATGGCGGGATGAGTCATCCCGCCCTATGTTTATATTATTTAATTATAGCTGAAACGTTATCCTTTATAGCCTTTGCTATATCGGGCTTATTCATAGAGTAAACGTGCACTGCGTTTATACCGTTGGCATAAAGGTCTATTATCTGCTGTGTTGCATAGGCAATGCCTGCCTGCTTCATTTTTTCGGGGTCATCACCGTATTTGTCAACTATTCTGCAAAAGCGCTGAGGCAGTGCCGAGCCTGAAATACGGCAAATTCTCTTGATTGACTTGGGATTTGTCACAGGCATAATTCCCGGCACAACAGGCACATTTATGCCTGCCTCTCTTATGCGGTACATAAAATTATAGAGTATATCGTTATCGAAAAACATCTGTGTTACAAGGAACTCAGCACCTGCATCAACCTTCTCTTTAAGATAGCGTATATCGTCAAAAGAGGTTTCACTTTCAGGGTGACTTTCGGGATAGCAAGCCGCACCGATACAGAAGCCGCCGTAGATTTTGATTTCAGCCGTCAGCTCACTTGCATAGTGATAGTCAAGGTGATCTCTTGTCATTCCCTCAGGCATATCGCCCCTGAGAGCGAGGATATTTTCTATGCCTCTCGACTTGAGAGTATCAAGCTGAGCCTTGATTTCAGCCTTTGTTGACGAAACACAGCTAAGGTGTGCCAAAGCAGTAACTCCGCAGTTTTTCTCAAGGTTTTCTGCGATATTGACGGTGAATTCGCTTGTACCTCCCCCTGCGCCGTAGGTGACGGACATATATGAGGGTGACAGAAGTGCAATTTCCTCCGTCGCTGTTTTAACACTGTCAAAAGCATCACTTGTCTTAGGCGGAAACACCTCAAAAGAAAGGGAAGGCTTATCTGCAGTTATAATATCAATTATTTTCATATTTTCCTCCTGTAATAAGTTGGAGTTGTCAGGTCGATATGTTGCCTTACGGCAACTCGATATATTTGTCTGCGACAAATTCGATATGTTTGCTTAAAGCAAACTCGATATATTTTACTCCGTAAAATGCGATATGATATAAATTCCTTCTCGCACCGCAGTGCATATCGCGTGCGCAGCACATATCGAGCCGTAAGGCATATCGAAAATTCCGTCAGGAATTTATATCGCTGTGAGCTTTGCTCGCATCAGTTCTTCAGTGAGTGCATAGGAGCAGGAATTCTGCCACCTCTTGCAATAAAGTGTGCCGACGAAAACTCGTGCACGGGCATAACGGGTGCCGAACCCAAAAGTCCGCCGAATTCTATAATCTCACCCACTTTTTTGCCCATAGCGGGGATAATTCTCACTGCCGTAGTTTTTGTGTTGACAACACCTATTGCCGCCTCGTCTGCAATAATGGCAGAGAGGGTTTCGGCTGATGTGTCACCGGGTACGGCTATCATATCAAGACCAACGGAGCAGACACAGGTCATAGCTTCGAGTTTATCAAGAGTCAGAGCGTTTTTCAGCGCCGCCTCAATCATTCCCTCGTCTTCACTCACGGGAATAAATGCACCCGAGAGACCGCCTACGTGGTTACTTGCCATAACGCCGCCTTTTTTAACTGCGTCGTTTAGAAGTGCAAGTGCTGCTGTGGTGCCGTGAGTACCGCAGACCTCAAGGCCCATTTCTTCGAGTATTCTTGCCACACTGTCGCCCTTTTCTGGTGTGGGAGCAAGTGACAGGTCAACTATACCAAAGGGTACGCCGAGCCTTCTTGATGCCTCTGAAGCCACAAGCTGACCCATACGGGTAATCTTGAAGGCAGTCTTTTTGATTGTTTCAGCCACCACGTCAAAGGGCTGACCCTTGCATTTCTGCAGTGCGTGATAAACAACACCGGGGCCGCTTACGCCTACGTTTATAACACATTCGGCTTCACCCACACCGTGGAACGCGCCTGCCATAAAGGGGTTATCCTCAACTGCATTTGCAAAGACAACTAATTTAGCACATCCGAAACCGCCCTTATCGGCAGTCATATTGGCAGTCTTTTTGATAATTCTGCCCATAAGTGCCACTGCATCCATATTGATGCCTGCCTTGGTGCTTGCAACACTGACGCTTGAGCAAACTCGCTCAGTACTTGCAAGAGCAGAAGGAATTGAATTTATAAGGTTGATGTCACCCTTAGTCATTCCTTTATGTACTAAGGCAGAAAAGCCGCCGATAAAGTTTACGCCTACCTTGTGAGCCGCCTTATCAAGTGCAACGGCAATGGGAGTGTAGTCCGTCTCTTTGCAGGAAGCGGCAACAATTGAAATGGGCGTAACGGAAATTCTCTTATTGACAATGGGAATACCGAACTCCTTTTCTATGGCTTCGCCTGTTGCAACTAAGTTTTCTGCAAGGCGTGTGATTTTGTCATATATCTTTTTAGCTGTAACTTCCACACTGTCACTGCAGCAGTCAAGCAGAGAGATGCCCATGGTGATTGTTCTGACATCAAGGTGCTGATGGTCTATCATATCGATAGTGGAAAGTATTTCTTTCTGATTATGCATTACACTTCCCCCTTACACCTTATGCATAAGGTCGAATATATCTTCACGCTGGATTCTTATGTTAAGACTCATTTCCTCTCCCTTAGCCTTAAGGCTGTCACTGAGAGTGGTAAAGTCAACGGTGCTTTCGGTTAAATCAACAAGCATTGTCATTGTGAAAAAGCCTTCCATAACTGTCTGGCTGATGTCAAGGATGTTGATTTTGCAAGACGCAAGAAGTGTGCACACCTCTGCAATAATACCGGGTTTATCTTTGCCTATTACGGTGATAATAGCTCTCATAGCTTTTCGCTCCTTTATTACATTAAAACATTATAATTATATTTTAAACAATAACAGGAAAAAGTCAATAGAAACATTTAATTCACCAATATTATTGACATTCTTTTCCCACGCTGATAAAATCATTATTGACAAAAGTCAAAGGAGAAAA
>JAZSPF010000077.1:0-7348 GCA_045537315.1 Acutalibacteraceae bacterium | reverse complement strand
TGTGCTTATCGGTAATTTTTGCGATTTCTACTCCCTGCTTTATAAACGGGTCTTTTCCGAACTGCTCTGTTTAAAACAGCTTTTCTCAAAGGATACCGCTACTTTATTGTGTTTATACACTCTCTACCTTGAATATAACAGATTCTGCTTCAGTTTACTCTCTGCTCGCTCCCGTGGGCGCTATGAGATGTTTTTCTCAGTGATTCGGGTTAGTGATCTCTTATTAGTCTCGTCGCCCCTGACAGAGGGGTCTCACTGACGATTTCCGTCAGTCTGATAAAGAGGCAGGCGGCTCCACAGAAGCACGCAGTGCTTCGCGCGGCTTCGTCGCTTGCCGAATGAAATTCGGCAGTGGAGCCGCCGCAAGCTGTTTTTTTATCTCACTTCCTGCAATCGTCAGCGGCAGACCCTCGGATATATCACAAAAAACTCCGCTTAATGAGGGCGGAGTTTTTAGGTTTTAAGCTGTAACAGCTTCTTTTTCTTCAATTGTTATAGGTATCTGCTTCTTTTCTTTGCGGTAAAGTATCATAAGGAGTATAACCGCACCTAAAATGCTTGTCAGGAAGGCACAGAGCATATCAACGCAGGTGTCAAACACTGCCCACTGATTTTCGTTTTGTGCGCCTAAACCAAATATAGCCTGAAACCATGGGTCTCTGTCGGGATTGACATTGTATGCCTGATTGTTGGATTGGGGCCAATAGTAGTCTACAAAAAACTCGAAAAGCTCCCATACTACAATGGCGATGTTTGAAAAACCGAAAGCAGTAAAAGTTTGCAGCAGGGGGGACATTTTGTCATCGGGTCGTGAAAACATATTAAGAAGCTCGTTGCCGATAAAGACAAACAGCAAACCAGTAATCAGGTGCATGATTTTATCCCAACTCATTACATCATGAATATAGTTAAGACCGTGTCCGCAGAAGGAAGCAAAGAAAATAAGCACATTGAGATAGGTCTGACATCTGAAAGGAAGCTTGCAGACTATCTTCTTTGGAATGAGAATGAGTCTTACAAGGGTAATTGTGAAGGTTGCAAGAAGGTTGAGACCAAGCTGCAGCACTGTCATACTGAAACCGGGGCCAAGCTCTTTATACTTAACAATCAGAGCTATTGCCATAATAATTCTCAGCACCCACCATGAGATATATTCAATTTTTCCCACAGAGCTTTTCAGAGAGGCGATCTCTCCGGAAAAGAAAGATTTAATTCTATTCATAGCATTATTCCTCTTAATATTAAGTCTATCGAAGGGTATCATAACATACTGTCGACAAAAAATAAAGGAAAAAGACAAAACTGTAATATATTCTTAAGGTTTTGAAATAAATTCTAAGGAGTATCGTAATAAATGAAATATTTTCTTGATAAAAAAACAGATTTATGATAGCATAAATACATCAACGCAAAAGGAGAAGCACTATGGTCATATATTTCAGCGGTACGGGAAATAGTTCCTACTGTGCAAAGAAAATCGCAGTTGCACTCAGTGACGAACATGTCAATGCAGGCGAATATATCAAAAAGAAAGAGACAGGCAATTTCACATCCCAAAAGCCGTGGGTCTTTGTCTGCCCCACTTATGCGTGGCAGGTGCCTCATATTTTTGAAGAATTTATCAGGCAAAGTGACTTCAACGGAACCAAGGATGCATACTTCGTAATGACCTGCGGCGGTGATATAGGAAACGCAGGTGTTCTCAACAAAAAGCTGTGCGAGGAAGTCCAATTTAATTATATGGGTACTCTCGAGGTGGTTATGCCTGAAAACTATATTGCTATGTTCGGCGTACCTGATGAGCAGGAGAGCAGCCGTATTATAGCCGAAGCCTTGCCTGTACTTGAAAACGGAATCAATGCAATAGCTAAAGGTGAACTTTTGCCTGACAAAAAAGTCAGCATTGCCGATAAAATGAAAAGCACAATTGTAAACTCTGCCTTCTATACTCTTTGTGTCAGCAGTAAAGCATTTTATATTAAGGATAACTGCATTTCCTGCGGCAAGTGCGAAAATCTGTGTCCGACAAACTGTGTCTCTCTTAAAGAGGGTAAGCCTGTGTGGGGCAAGGGTTGCACTCATTGCATGGCGTGTATATGCCTGTGTCCGACTGAGGCTATAGAATACGGCAAAAAGAGCGCTGGTCAAAGACGCTATCAATGCCCGTCGAATTGACAAAAAGAAATATTTTATGTTATAATCGCAGAAACAAAAAAAAGAAAAAGGAGCAATAAAAATGAAAAAGAAATTAACTATGAAGCAGATATTTATTCCTGTTGCAATTGTTGTAGTCATTCTTGCAATTGTTGCAGTTATCTTAAGCAGAACGGGCGACACAAGCGGCAGTGAGCTTGGATATCATACCCACGCAAACGGTGAGACCCACTACGACAGCACCCCCACCACTACTCAGGAATATCACATTCACGATGACGGTCAGACACACTACGGAGAACACTGATGAAGCTTTATATAAGACAGAAGGTTTTTTCGTGGAATGACAAATTCACCGTTAAGGATGAATACGGGCAGGACAGATATGCAGTTGAAGGTGAGATTTTTTCTTTCGGAAAGAAACTGCATGTTTATGATATGGCAGGAAATGAGGTTGCTTTCATTCAGCAGAAGGTTTTCAGCTTCTTGCCCAGATATTATGTTTTTATCGGCGACACGCAGGTTGCAGAGATTGTCAAGAAAATGACCTTCTTTTTCCCTAAATATTATGTTGAGGGTCTTGGCTGGGAGGTCGAAGGCGATTTCACTTCTCACGCTTATGAGATAACCCAAGACGGTACCCCCGTTGTTGTCATACAAAAGGAATGGATGTCGTGGGGCGACTGCTATGAGCTTGAAATTGCACCCGGTGCCGATGAAAAAATTGCTCTTGCGGTAGTGCTTGCCATTGACTGCGCAACGGAAAACAACAATGGCGGAGTGAAGATTTCCTTCGGAGGATGAATTTGACTGCAAATTGAGACCAAATGATTGGCAATAAATAATAATTACCCACCTGAACCTTAAAGGAACAGGTGGGTATAACTTTTATAATGCACCGCCAGGTGCCACCATGGCCTTGGCTCCCCTGAAAGGGGAGCTGGCAAAACCTTTAGGTTTTGACTGAGAGGTAAAATGCACCGCCAGGTGCCTCTTTATCTCTTACAGAGTGCTGCCGAAGTCGGTTATAAGTGACTGACCTGTAATTGCTCTTGATTCATCGGATGCAAGGAATAAGAGAATATTTGCAACATCTGAAGGCATACAGGGCTGAACCTTAAGGTCATTATGCTTCATCATCTGACCGAAGATGTCCATATCAAGATTTGCAGGGTTCATATCTGCAACCATAGGTGTAACAATTGTGCCGGGGCAAATTGCGTTGCAACGCACGTTTGTGCCTGCAAAGCGCATAGCTGTGTGGCGGGTAACACCGATAATAGCTGCCTTTGATGCAACATAAGCAGCACCGCCGCAACCCATAGCGCCTGCAACTGATGCAACATTAACAATTGAGCCTGTGCCGGTCTTTGCCATTTCAGAAGTAACTTCTCTCATCATGCACATTGTACCCTTTGTGTTGATGTCGATAACTCTGTTCATATCCTCGTCTGTGAACTTGTCGATTGCCTTGAGTCCTGTGTCAAGTACGCCTGCGTTGTTGATAAGCACGTCGATTTTGCCGTACTTTGCCATAACTGCTTCAACAAGTGCCTTTGCATCGTCAGCCTTTGAAATGTCGCTGACTACGGGCATAACTTCGCCGCCCTCTGCTTTGATTTTTGCGGCAACTTCTTCAAGCTGAGCTTCTCTTCTTGCACTGATTACTACCTTAGCGCCTTCTTTTGCAAAGAGCTCTGCTGTTGCGGCACCAACGCCTGAATTGCCTCCTGTGATAATTGCAACTTTGTCTTGTAAACGTTTCATTGTAATGTCCTCGCTTTCATTTGTTTTTATTATAAACGTTTTATAAAATTTCTATTGTGAAATCCTCTATATTCTGTTGCAGAAGAGAAACCTTTCCATGACCCTGTTTGATTTCTCCGCTGAAAACAGTTCCCTCTGAGCTGTCTACCGTCTTCAGAGCATCAAAGAGAATATTCTCAAGAGCCTGTCTTACATTGCTGTTAACGGGATAAGCTTCATCTTTAAAGATACCTGTGGCTGTTTTTCTGCTGGGCATACCCATATAGTATTCACCATCTTCTTTAACGAGAATTTTGATGTCACTCACTGCAAGCATAGCATCAAAGGTGAGAGTACATTTTGCAACAAGTCTGTTTGTGGGATTTTCAATCTTTCTGAGTCTGAATGATGTTACTAACATTTTGAGTCCTCCGTTTTTACTGTTTCATATGCATATCTGCACCGAAGTGACTCAATTATAGCACAACTTTGCTCTGTTATTCAAGTGGATTATTAAAAAATATTAAGTAATATTATTTTATCTTAAGGCATAAATAAAGGAGTCACCTGTAAGCGACTCCTTTATTGAAATTATCAATAGTGTTCAATGCCGCAATCGCAATAGGGATTTGCGCCGATAAGTCTCCAGATAAGTCTTACAAGGAAATAAACTATTCTCATAAGTCCGGTCTGGTGGCAAATGCATGAGCATTCCTCACCCATAATGACGATTGTGCCGCAATCTGCTCTGTCGCAAATCTCGTCACCGTCATTGTCAACATGACCGAGTGCAGGGCTTGTTATTGAGGGAAGAGTGAGAAGCTGTTCGCAAACTGCGCACTTCTTTTCTTCTGAGTGACCAACCTTTGTACAGTTAGCTTCAACCTTTTCAACTGAAACATATTCCTTATGGCCTGTTGCAGGACGCTTAACCTGAGCCTTTAATACAGCTCCGCACTTTTCGCCGCCGATTTCTCTCTTACATACACGGCTTTCGGTGTAACCGTCTTCTGTGCAGGTGGGGTCTTTACCGGGAACTGTTTCAACGATATGACCGAGAACATCACCTGTTTCAAATACAACCTCAACCTCTGAAGCTTCACCGCTTGCACCGCAAGCACAGCTCTTATAATAGATAGCCTTGGTTGAACAGGTAGCTGCAACTGCAAGATATTTTGCATCAACAACTTCGAGTTCATATTTGTGAGCAAGAAGCTCGCTTTCTTCGTCTGTGTAGTAGTTAGCTTCAACTGTTTCGTCGCTTGCAATTGCATCACAGGAAGCACAGTCATACCAGTAAACTGCCTTTGTTACACAAGTAGCAGCAGCCTTAAGGTGTGCATCGTCTTTGATTGCCTCTGTGAATGCATGAGCTGCAAGTTCGCCTGATTCAAAATAGTTAGCTGCAACTGCCGCGTCACTTGCAAGCACTGCACAGCCTTCGCGTGAGCATTCTTTCCAGTATGTTGCCTTGCTTGTGCAGGTAGCTGCAGTCTTGAGGTGAGCTTCGTCAGCTATTTCTTCTGTGAATACATGCTCAAGAGCAGTATCTGCCTTATCTCTTGTGTTGCTTTCAGTACAGCCGGGAATTGCACAGGGAGCTGTTTCTGTGCCGTCAACGCCGCACTTAGCGTCATTGTTATAAATATATTCACCCCATGAGTGTGTGCCCATAGCACCTTCGAAAGTAGCAACACTGTCAGTGTCCTTTGAAGAAAGACCGCAAGCTGCACAGCTCTTGTAGTAAACAGCCTTCTGCTGGCAGTTAGCTGCAGAAACGATGTACTTTTCTTCTGCTGTTTCAGCTGTAAAGTTATGAGGAAGCATTTCGCCGTCTTCATAGTAGTTAGCTTCAACTGTTGCATCGCTTGCAATTACATCACAAGCAGCACAGTCATACCAATATGTAGCCTTAGCAGTACATGTAGCAGCACTCTTAAGGTGTGCTTCGTCAACCACCTTATCTGAGAAGTCGTGACCGTTAGCATCCTTTATGTCTGATACCCATTCATAGCCGCAAGCGTCACACTTGTTTTCTGTATAGCCTTCCTCTGTACAGGTGGGATCAAGCACCTCAGGTTCTTCATCAAAGCAGGGTGCATCATCTGCAGGTGTTTCGCAAAGAGCACAGGTAGCTTTGTGTGTACCTTCAAGCTCGCCCACATTGGGTGTTGCAGTTTCATAAACATGTGCATCCGGATCTTTAAGACCGACCTGCTGAGTTTCCTCAGTCTTCTGCAGACAAACAGTGCATACAAGATAATAGATTGCAGCACCCTGACAGTTTGCAGCTGTCTTTATATAATCTTCTTCCATAACAAGTGTTGTTTCGCCATGTGTTGTCGTTTTTTCTGTGTACTCTGTTTTGCAGTTTTCGCAAACAGCACCTTTTACACATGTTGCTTCACCGCCTGTGCAGTTTTCAACCTCCAGAAGTCCGCAATCCTTTGAACATTCTACAAGGTGCTTACCGTTTGAACGGTATTCATAGGTATACTCATGCTCACAATCAGCTGCCAGACCGGTGAAAGGTACAACAGTCATAACCATAAGCACTGTCAGAACAATTGTCATTACTCTTTTGAAATTACGTTTCATATCTTTAACCTCCGTTAAATAATTTTTTTGATACGGATTAAATATACCACTTTACTCCCTTCAAGTCAATAGAGAAAAGTGCTTATTGGTAATTTTGACGGATAAAAAACACTATTTTCCACCCACTTTCAAACAAAGTGTAAATAAGCCTTTCACATAAAAAACACACAGCCTTTCCGATGTTAAAAACTTCGTGGAAAAGCTGTGTAAAATGTGGAAAAATCAAACCTTATCAGTCGATTTTATAATCGAGCTTAAACTGCTCGCCGCAGCCGTAATTCTCGTAAACATAGTCGATATCCTTGTCGCCTCTGCCTGAGAGAGAAACGAGAATTGAGCCTGACGGATGCTCCTTAGCATATCTTATTGCATAAGCAACGGCATGTGAGCTCTCAATTGCGGGAATGATGCCCTCATATCTTGACAGCAGGAAGAAGGCTTCCATAGCTTCTTCGTCAGATACAGTTTCATAGTGTACTCTGCCGCTGTCACGAAGGAAGGCGTGCTCGGGACCTACACCGGGATAATCAAGACCGCTGGCGATTGAGTAAACGGGAAGGGGCTCACCCTTTTCGTCCTGAAGCAGATAGCTTTCAAAGCCGTGGAGTCTGCCTTTTGTGCCGTGTGCCATTGTTGCTGCATGGTCACCAACATTATGTCCTCTGCCGAGAGGCTCTATGCCGTAAATTTCAACGGGATCTGCCAGGAAGGGTGTAAACATACCTATTGAGTTTGAGCCGCCGCCCACGCAGGCACATACTGCATCGGGCATAATGCCTGTCATTTCAAGGAACTGCTCTCTTGCCTCAATGCCGATAACAGCCTGGAAATCTCTTACCATTTTAGGGAA
>JAZSPF010000084.1:0-8317 GCA_045537315.1 Acutalibacteraceae bacterium | reverse complement strand
GCCCATTGTTGTCTTCCTAAGACCGCTTGGCCCTCCGACTTTTAAGTCTCATAGCTGTCATGGGAGTCATTGATGCGAGCTTAAGCACGATTGTGTTACCGCAAGCAATGCAGCAGGGAACCATCCAGCCCATAGGAATCATACCGGGGAAGTTGAAGGGTACGATGCCTGCAAAAACACCTACAGGCTCATAATAAAGAGTTGTGTCATAGCCGCTTGATGTGTCTCTCATGCAGTCGCCCATTGTGAGACTGGGAGCGCTCAGTGCAAGCTCAACAGGCTCTTTAACCTTGAGTATGTCACCCTTTGCCTCTGAGAGTACCTTACCGTGCTCTCTTGCGCAAAGCTCTGCAAGCTCATCCATATGCTCCACGAGAAGCTCACGGAATTTATAAAGCACCTGCACTCTTTTCATAACAGGTGTGTTTGACCATGCAGGGAATGCTGCCTTTGCAGAAGCAATAGCTGCCTCCACTTCATCTGCAGTGCAGCAGGGTGTCTCGGCAATAACTTCACCTGTGCTGGGGTTGTAAACAGGCATATACTTCTCTGTTTTTGACTCGAGCCACTGACCGTCAACAAAATACTTCAATCTTTTAATCTGTTCCATTTTATGTACTCCTGACTTTTTAGTTTTAATTTTACACTACCTTATATTAAGCCACATTTTCACCGATAAATCAATAGTTTTTGCCTATTTTAAACTATAATTTTTTCGGCGGCTTTTGCCAAATCTTCCTTAGCATTTGCCTTAATCTCATCAAAAGGCAGATGCAGTGGGTTTGTTTCAATTACTTCACTTATACCTGCGGCTTTCACTTTTTGCATATCTGCCATATTAAGTCCCACAACTGCAATTGTCTTTTTGCCCTTGCTTCTTGAGGCAATTCCGAAAGGTACCTTGCCCATAAGGCTCTGCTCGTCCATTTTGCCCTCACCGGTGATAACAAGGTCAGCACCCACAGTTTTTTCTTCAAAGTGGGTTATATCAAGGATTGCCTCAATGCCTCTTTTAAGCTCTGCGCCGAGGAAAGCTACAAGCGCAAATCCGAGACCGCCTGCCGCACCTGCGCCCTCATAAGCAGAATAATCTTTTTTCAGGTACTCCTCTGACTTCTCTGCAAGGTTAAAAAGTCCTGCGTCAAGAAATGCCACCATATCAGGGTCTGCGCCCTTCTGAGGGCCGAATATGTAAGCTGCTCCGTTTTTGCCGTAAAGAGGATTTTTCACATCGCACAGCACCGTGATTTCGCACTCCTTAAGTCTTTCATCAAGACCCGACAAGTCAATACTGAATATGTCTGAAAGTCCCTCACCGCAAAGATTTACGCTTTCGCTGTCTTTATTCAAAAATCTGCCGCCCAGTGCCGCAGTGCAGCCTATGCCGCCGTCAGTTGTGGCACTGCCGCCTATGCCGATAACAAGCTTTCTCACTCCCCTATCAAGGGCGTGCTTTATCATTTCGCCCGTGCCGTAGGTTGAAGCCTTAAGAGCATCATTTTTTTCTTCTATAGTTATACCCGAAGCCGCCGCCATTTCAATTACGGCAGTGTCCCCCTCAATAATACCGTAGTAAACCTCAATGTCTCTGCCGAGAGGACTTTTGGCTGTCATATATATCTTTTCCGAACCGGGGAAGGCATAGAGAAAGCTGTCTGTCATTCCCTCGCCTCCGTCAGCTATGGGAATTTCGATAACTTCAATATCACTGTAATTTTTTGTAAGCTCATCCCTGACTATACCGCAAACCTCAGCCGAGGAAAGAGTACCCTTAAAAGAGTCGGGAGCAATAACAACTTTTTTCATCTTAACACCAACTTTCTGAGTTCTTCTATGTTTTCCAACACCGTGGCACCTGTGGCCGCAAGTCTGTCATAAGAATTATGACCTCTTGCTATAAGCACACAGTCGCAGCCTATATTTTCTGCCACCTCAAAATCGTGAGTGGTGTCGCCCACAAAAAGCACATCGGCAGAGTCAATATCGTTTTCGCTTATCCACCTGAGAGCTATATCCACCTTGCTTTTGGCATAAACATCCCTTGTGCCGAGAATATCCGTAAAAAGATAATCTATATCGTGGACACGCACCTGTTTTTCGAGAAATTTCTGCTCTGTGGCAGAAAGTATCATCTGGCGAATACCTTTGAACTTGAACTCACGAAGCGTTCTTTCGGCGTCTTCGAATATTTCCGCCTCGGGAAATCTCTCGTCATACTCGAAAACGTAGTCCTTTGCTATATCCTCAAACTTTTCGTTTTCCAGGTCAAAGCCTAATTTTTCATAAAAGGTTATTATTGGAAATCCGAATTTCTCGTGGTACTCCTCGAGAGCCTGCATTGTCTTTTTGCCCCGCCTTGAAAGCAGGGTGTTTTCTATTTCAAAGTTTATCTGCAGGTCATCAAGTATGGTACCGTTCCAATCCCACATTATATATTTATACTTCATTTTAATCTCCTGTCTGTTGATTGTAAGTCCGCGGTGGGGCGGCTCCACAAAAATCGCATATTTGCGATTTTGGGCGACGGACGTCGCTTGCCGAATGAAATTCGGCAGTGGAGCCGCCGGCAGAGTTTCCCCGCATATCATAATTTTTCTTCAATGTAGCACCTGAGTTCACCTATGTTTCTGAGTTTCTGCACATCGGCGTCAGGTATATCCACATCAAAGCTATACTCAAGCTCCATGAGGATTTCAATTATGTCAATGCTGTCTGCACCTGTTTCTTCAAGAGTTGTTTCCTCACTGAGAAGTTCAGGTCTGATGTCTGTTTTTTCACAGATTATTTCTTTGATTCTGCTCAATGTGTCCATAGGGTTTCTCCTTAGTATATTATCATATTTATTATTATTTCTCAAGTCACAGCAAAAACTTTAAAGGTAAATTTTGTATATTACTATTTTTTGCAGTCAATGCTTTTTTATACTTCCAACAAAGGAGATTACATATTATGAAACTCAAAGCCATTGACCTTGCTGTTTTTTTCACACTTGTTATCTGCATAATTTCCACCGTCTCATTTGAAAGCACCTGTGAGGATGTCAGGGAAGACATACTCAGATTGCACGTTATTGCAAATTCCGATTCGGCACAGGATCAGTCACTCAAGCTGAAAGTCCGTGACACTCTGCTGAAAAAAGGAGAGCGCCTTTTCACCGACTGCGAAGATATCCTCTCTGCAAAAAAAATGATAAGCACATCTATACTATCCTTAAAACAGATAGCACAAAATGCAGTTTATGCCGAGGGGTACTCTTATAACGTGAGCGTTGCCTTAGGTAAAAGCTACTTCCCTACCCGTGTTTATGAAAACATAACAATGCCTGCAGGCTATTATGATGCCCTTAAGATAATCATCGGCGAAGGCGAGGGCCAGAATTGGTGGTGCGTTATGTTCCCGTCACTGTGTCTGCCCGGCGCGTACAAGAAAGAGGAACGCCTCAGCGAAGTGCTTACAGAAAAGGAAATGAAGCTGGTTTTATCAAAGCCGAAGTATGAGGTTCGCTTCTGGCTGGTTGAGAAATATTATGAGGTAAAAAACAAATTTAAAAATAATTTTTAATCCCTTTAACTATTGAAACACTGCCTTAATAATGATATGATATTAAGTGGAGAAAATATTATTAAGGAGAGATTCAAAATGGAAAAATATGACATTCTCATTGCAGGTGCATCCACCACAGGTGCATGGTTTGCCAAAAAAATGGCTGAGCAGGGTCACAGCGTGCTTGTAATTGAAAAGCAGGAAGCCGAAAACGTATCAAGAGAATATGACATCTTCCATATGGGTAAGCTGGAAATGGAAAGATTTGACCTTGACATTCCCAAAGAGGGTGATGCAGACTACGGTTTCGTTTTCACCTCAGGCAGAAGCTACTCACCCTACGGCAATTACTCAAAGTACGGCAAAGAAATTGTTATAGGCATGCACAAGCACGAGTTTATTATGAAAATGAACCGTCAGGCTGAGGCCGCAGGTGCAAAAATCATCTACGGTGCCGCTTTCAGCGATTTTATCTGGAATGAAAAGGGCAAGATTATCGGTGCAAAATACATAACAGACGAAGGAGAACAGCAAGTTGAAGCAAAGCTTGTTGCAGACTGCACGGGTATCCCCTCAGCGGCAAGAAGAAAACTCCCCGACAACGCCTATGTTGAAAACTTCGCTCTTACCCCTGAAGATATATTCTACGTTGTGCTTTACTATGCAAAATATACAGATCAGAAAATCAACCCCCTTGATCTTCACGGCTTCTTTATGCAGTATAAGTCATGGTCAGCACCCAGCGGTGACGACCACGGCGCAATTCTCGGCATCGGCGCAAACTATGACTACGCCTACGCAGAGGAAATTTTCAAGGATGTAAGAAAGAATGTGCCCTGGCCCAAATATACAGTTGACAAGGTTGAAAAGGGTATGACTCCCTATCACAGAACACTTTACTCCTTTGTTGAGGACGGCTTTATTGCAATGGGTGACACTGCTTTCCTTACAAAGCCCACCTGCGGAGAGGGCTGCACATCATCACTTTTCCAGGCTGAGATTGCCGTGGAAGTTATCTCAAAGCTCCTCAAAGAGGGCAAGCCTCTGACAAAAGAGAATATGTGGTCAATTAACAAGCGTTATATTCAGGTGCAGGGTAAGGATTTCGATTCACTTCGCCCCATGCTTATCGGAGTTATCTGTTACAGCTATAAGGAAGCTGAATATATGTTTAAGAATGACATCATCTTCTGCCAGAAAATTCTCGGCGGCATGGGTCAGGACCTTAATCTTACAGGCGGCGATATTGCAAAGATTGTTGCAGGCATGCTTAAAGGTGTTGCAACGGGCAACATTAAAATGTCAAATGTCAAAAAGACCGTCAAGGGTCTTCTACAGAGCGGCGAAGTCGGCAAGCTCTATGATGAATATCCCGACTCACCTGCAGGTTATTTTGCTTGGAAAGAGAAAGCAGACGCTCTCTGGGCAAAGATAGGCAAGGTTGCCGACACCTGCGACCCTGAGATACTTAGAAAAATCAGCAAGTAACAAAAATCGCCTCACAGAAGTGGGGCGATTTTTAAATGCAAAATGCAAAATTGTGGTTGCGAATATACCACTGACTAACAGTAAGTCTATTCCCGCAGAGTTAAAGCTCAGAAAAAGGTAATTTCATCAATCTTAAAATAAACGGCAGGTCACTACAAATTTCAAGTAGTGACCTGCCTTTACTCACTTTACATATAACCGGTTTGGCGTACTGAGCCTTTAAATCTGCATACACTTAAAACGGATATAATCCGGAGCTTTGCTCCCCACATCTTTTGCCCTCAGGGCAAAAACTTCACTCACCGTCAGGTGAACTTCACTTGCCGTCAGGCAAACTTCATTTCGGCAAATCCGAAACTTCTCTTTAATGGTGATGATGAGCACCGTGCCCCTTACCTTCATGCACACGGCAGCTTTCTTCGTGGCAGTGCTCCCCCGGTGTTTCTGTTTCAACGGTGGCGTGTACTATGCCGTGTTCTTTCAGCTCGGCTCTTATTTTTTCTTTAACTAAGTGCAAATCACCCTCGGCTACAACGTGCATTGTGGCATAGGTGCCTTGTCCGTTCATACTCCACAGGTGAATATGGTGAGCATCAATAACACCCTCTACACTGCAGATATGTTCTTTCAGTTCGTCTATGTTTATTCCCTCGGGAGTTTTCTCAAGGAAAATATCCGTGATTTCTTTCAGGTTTTTAACAGCATTTATAAATATAAAAATTGCAACACCGATTGACATAAGCGGGTCTATTATAGCAAAGTCCGTCAGTCGCATAACAATTGCACCGACAAGCACCACAACCCAACCGAGTACATCTTCAAGCATATGAAGATTAACTGCCCTTTGGTTTACACTGTGACCACCGTGAGTGAAATGTGCTGCAATGAAATTGACGACAGCACCCACAACGGCAAAGATTATCATACCATTATAGTTAATCTCAGTTGGGTTGATTATCCTTCCCGCTGCCCCGACGGCAACAGCCACAGAGCCGATGAGCAATATGGCAGTTGTTATGACACCGCCAAGCAGGGAGTACCTGCCATAGCCATAGGTGTATTTTTCGTCAGGCTGTTTCTTGCTTTTCTTTTCAAGGAAATATGATATACCTATGCTTGCCGCATCGCCCACATCGTGAAGGGCATCGGACAGAATGGCAACACTGCCCGTAAAAACGCCACCTATAAACTCAAAAACCGAAAAGGCGAAGTTGAGACTAAATGCTATGAGAATTTTCTTTTCACTTTTCATAGTGACCTCCTATTGACTTTTTTCTTATTTAAAGATACAATTTATATATTACTGAATATTTTGTTCAATAATATATTATCAATGGGCAGGTGAAAAAACAACATATAATTTTCCCGTCTTGTTTGTTACTGAACAAAAAGGCAAAATTGTATGGCAAAAGGCTATGGACAGACGGCAAAGAAAAACAAGAGAAGCTATCTTCTGTGCTTTTCGTGATCTTTTGCAGCACAAAAGATTTGAGAGCATAACCGTGCAGGATATCATCGACAGAGCTGATGTTGGCAGAAGTACATTTTATTCTCACTTTGAAACCAAAGATGCCCTGCTGGGAGCTATATGCAGTGATATTTTTGACCACATTTTCAAGGGAGATATATGCGATTATCCCGGGCAGACTCATTCTCTTGAAGAAAAATTGGCTCACATACTCTGGCACCTGAGAGACCACAAAAAAGACATTACGGGACTGCTCAGTTGTGAAAGTGCTGACCTTTTTATGGGATATATAAGAGATTATCTCCAAGAGCTTTTTACTCTGCATCTCGGTGACTTTAAAAAAGCTGTACCCGATGACTTTTTATTAAATCATCTTACAAACAGCTTTTGTGCCGTAATAAAATGGTGCAATGATAAAAAGATGGACTTCTCTCCCGAAGAAACGGCGCAGCATTTTATTTTGCTCGTATCCTGATATAAAAAAATACCACCTGTTTTTTTACAGGTGGTATTATATTTAAGGAAGATTTTCGTTTTGCATATTCCGTATCCTTTTTGTTTTCTTCAATTTTCTTTTGCAATTTTTTTGCTTTTTGTTTTACATTTACACGGCATCCTCTGCTACCGTTTTCTCCGTAAATATATTTTATTACTCACAAGGATACAGTTGACGTTTTTCCTTTTGTCTTATGATAGCTTTCGTCAGTCACTACATCCGACTGACCATTTCGCCTTGAAAGCTCTTATAAGACTTCATAAGTTTCTTTACACTCATGAATTTTTGCTCAGGCTTTTTGCACTTCTTTGTGTACTTTTCAGCCTTCGCTATCTATATATAAATTTTCGTCTGATACGACTTGATTTTATCTCTTTAAGTTCTACCCGGACGGTGTATTTTCCGCCAAAGGAGATTATTTTGCTTGTTTCTTTACACAAGCTTTTTGTTTTTTGTTTTATTATTTTACAGATACTATCAAATCGTACGGTTTATACTAAACAGTACATTGGTAACACCCCTTTCTTTTTGTTGCACCCTCATTATATATTATCTTTGTGTTATTTGTCAATAGTTTTAAACAAAGAAATTTTATTTTGTGTATTGTGACGATAAATATGCTTTTCACGACCCTTTTAGATGCGGTTTTATTGTTAATTTTAAACAAAATGTTAACGGCAATGTGTTGTATCCTTTCGCAATCATTAAGCAAAGCTTCGTTTCATGCCGAAGGCATTTCATCCTCGCACCTTCAGGTGCATATCGAGCGCGAAGCACATATCGAGTTTTGCCACAGGCAAAACATATCGAATTTGCCTTTGGCAAATATATCGAGTTGCCCTTGGGCAACATATCGACTGAGTTGACTTCAAGTCTGCTCACACTGACGAATGTGGCACTTCTGTTCTGTTACAGTTTACCCTTCATAATATAACAACTCACTACACCTCTCAAGCTGCATCGTTGCTGAAGCGCCGCCTGTGGCGTATAAAGCGAGGCGAGGATGGCGCAGCGGTCAAAATCGCTCGGCGCTCCAAGCCGATAAGCGATTTTGGGAACCGCAAGAGGTTATACTTTTGTCGGTTGTGACAAAAGTATGCAAAAGCACGCTTTTGGTGCCTGTAAGCCGAAAGAACGCAAAATTACCGCTTTGGTTAGGTGGATATTTTCATTTTCTACCCTTTCTGATTACTTTTGATAAAATATCAAGTGTGTGCTTATCGGTAATTTTTGCGATTTCTACTCCCTGCTTTATAAACGGGTCTTTTCCGAACTGCTCTGTTTAAAACAGCTTTTCTCAAAGGATACCGCTACTTTATTGT
>JAZSPF010000102.1:0-9815 GCA_045537315.1 Acutalibacteraceae bacterium | reverse complement strand
ATCTTCCGAAAACGCTTCTGCCATTTATTGAGATAGACAACAACGGATATTGTTAGCAGATAATCGAAGGCTATAAAGGTTATGTTGCCTATAAGAAGGGTTATGGGTACGGCAAACTCAACCCACCAGGCGGTTTCGCCTTCAGTTCCGAGAAGCTCGGCTAAAGGCATGCCGAAAACCTTGACCATAATAAACGCCGCCGCTAAAACCGATGCGTTGAATATAATAATTTTTATAATCCACTCCAACACTCTCGGCATCTGCTTATTTTCAATTATGGCTTTAAATATGGGATAATGGCCGAAAAAGCAGGTGTAAAACACAGCCGCCTCTTTATTTGGCAGAAGCATCAGGCTTAGAATTGACACAGCAACAAATATGCCCAACGCCCATTTTTTGTCAAGCTCGATTATGGTGAACATTATAAGTATTCCCGCAAAGGCAGGAAGGGCATAGGTCCAAAGCCCCATAACCGTTGGCAGCATAAGCACCACAGACAGTGCCGCCGTCATGCCGCCTATGGCAGTTTTTGCACTCTGACTCATAAATTAACTCCTTTAAACATTTGCCGAAAGGCAAATATATCACTTCGTCAAAAACGAAATATCACTCGCCCTCAGGCGAATATCACATCTGCGAAGCAGATATATCACTCCTCGATGCGTCAGCAACAAGGAATACAATCTCCGCCCATACACTCACAGCAGCAGTCTGCACAGAGAAGTCCCTGACAAATGCTGCAGGTGTCACAGTCGCTGCCCTGATTGTGTCTGCCGTTTGTTCTGAAACCGCCTGCACGCTGACGGCTCAGGTTTTCATAAGCGTGTCTGTATTCTGCGTTATTCGGCTCCATATTATATGCCGATGCGAAATAGGTAAATGCCTGGTCTGTCCAGCCGCGCTGATAGTTAATCTGTCCCTTGAGATAGTACCACTGAGCATCTCTTGTGTTAGGTGACATGTTCTCAAGGAGCTGCTCTGCCGCATCGAGCTTACCAAGACGCATAAGGTCACGCACCTGCTGATAGCTGTTATGTCCGTAGCTTCCTGAAGATGATGTGCTGCTGTATGAACTGCCTGCGGCTCCCGAAATAATAGCATCGTACGCCTCGTTGATTTCCTGCATTTTTTCGTTAGCTGTTTCAGCAAGGGGGCTTCCTATATAGTTATCGGGGTGATATTTCTTCGCGAGTTCTCTGTATTTTGCTTTAATCTGCTCTTTCGAGGCACCTCTTGGCACTCCAAGCACTTCATAAGGATCTCTCATTATCTTTCCTTCCTTTCGATTTTTCTTTGTTTAAAATATTATCAAGAGTTATATACATTCCGTCAAAAACTATGTTTTCCATTATGGGGGTCATCGTCTTGTCTGCGATTTTTTCATAAGACTCTGAGAAAACTGCACCGCACATATTCATTGTAGGTGTCACGGCTGACTTTATATCCTTTGACGTATCTCCGTCACGCAAACCGTATTTATTCACAAAGACATTATAACTGCCCGACTTTATATCTTTTTCAATGTCGTCGAGTGCATCTGTGAGATAAACCCACTTGCCTACTGCGTAACCGAAACGGTAAATATCGCCCTGGCTGTCTTTCATATTATATGCAGTTATCATGCCAAGTGCGTGGGCGCTGTTATGCGCCGCTTCATCGGGACTGTCAGAGTTTTTATCTTCGATCTGTTTTTGCTTTGCCATTGACTCTGCAATAATTTCTGCAATTTCGCCGTACATCCGCTTTGCTTTTTTATATTTGAGTGTCGCCCAAGGCAATATAAGATACATTAAAAGGCCTTTGAAGATATTGCCGTCTGAGATGTTATCTTTAACCTTAAAATAAAACATCATCATTGACACTGCCGCCGCATAGCGTAGTTCTTCATCGGTGTTTTTGCAGTAGTTGCATTTCTTTGTGGGGTTAAAAGGACAGCTGCCGCCTTCAAAGCATGGCACGGTACCACTGAAAGAAAGCCTTGTCAGCACTAAAAAGGTTATGTCATAACTGAGAGTCAGCCGTGAAAGCACACCGAAATGCTTGCCCATAGTCTTGCAAAGTGAGCAGTAAAGTCCTCTGTAGGCCTCATACTCTTTTATTTTCATTTCAGGCTTATTGGTTTTCACATAGCCGAACATAACTGTCCCCTCTTAATCAAAATAGATATATATTATACACCATTCCGGCTTAATTGTAAACCATAATAAGAGATGAACCTTAAAATTAAATAAGTTATTGATTATTTTAACATTTTGTATTATAATTAAAAATGGCAAGTAAAAAAACGGAGGTTTAAACTATGGCTATTATCAGAAAAGATGCTTACTTTCTTTCCTCAACAGGTGTGAATAAAATCTACTGCCGTATATGGCAGGATGATGAAACAGAGCCTAAGGGTGTTTTCCAGATTGCCCACGGTGTTTCAGAGCATATTCAGCGTTATGACGAGTTCGCCTGCTTCCTTGCAAAAGAAGGCTACATAGTCTGCGGTAACGACCATATCGGTCACGGCAGAAGCGCTGAGTGCGAAGAGGATTTAGGCTTCACCGCCGAAGAAGACGGCGACAAGAGAATGATTGACGATATGCACATTCTCTATAACATTATGCATAAGAGATATCCCTCACTGCCCTATTATCTTTTCGGTCACAGCATGGGTTCATTCTGTGCAAGAGTTTATGCAACAAGCTTCTGGCATGAGCTGTCGGGTCTTATCCTTTGCGGCACAGGCGAAATGCCCTCAGCGGCTGTTGTGCTGGAAGAGCCTGTTAAACTCGCCTGCAAGAGATTCGGACCACGTGCAATTGTGCCAAATGTACTTCTCGACAAGGCTCAGGGAGTTCTTTCAGGTGACCTTTCCACAGCCACAGGCTGGCTCTCACAGAATAAGGAAAACATAGAGAATTATATAAATGACCCTCTCTGCGGTTGCGGTTTCAAGCTGGCACTTCTGCGTGACCTTCTGTCAATTGCAAACTCAGCCTGCACAAGCGAATGGCCATATCTTGTCCCCCCCACACTGCCTATCCTTCTCGTGTCCGGTGCAAAAGACCCCATAGGCTTTAACGGCAAAGGTGTTATCAATGTGTGCGACAACCTTGAGGATGCAGGTCATCAGCCAAGCGTTATTCTCTATCCCGGTGACAAACACGAAATACTCTTTGAAGAGGACAAAGATAAAATCTTCGATGATATTCTTCAGTGGCTCACTCAAATAAGCAAATAAAAGCTATCGCAGGAAGAAGCAATCTTCCTGCGATCATTTTATGTTCTGAATATAATTCCAAGCACAAGCAAGTGAAGCGGATAAAACCAATAGAAAAACCACTTGGAGAATTTACCGCTTTTTCCGCCCTCACCGTTATAGGTGTAAAGTATGGGCAAAGCCAGAACTGAGCCGAGCTGCCAGAGCGAATCGTACCAATTACCGCCTTCATCAAATTTTACAATGCAGCACCTTATAACCCAGAAGGCGCACAGCACACAGTACCACAAAGCCATTTTGTTTTTATTGTCTTTGCAAAGATAAAAGCACATAACCCAAAGCGGTGCCATAAGTCCCCAATCGCAGAAGTATCCGAGTGATGCAAGGACAGCTATAAGCAGAACCTTGAGAAACACATTCTCAACCTCTTCAAAGACGAGAAGTATCATGAAACAAAGAAAAAATGTTGCGATAACATTGAAGTGAGCCACCCAGAAGTAGTTATACATCATATAGGCAAAGGGTATCTGGGATATAACAGCAAAGATGAGAAGTCTTGTACCGTATTTCTTTTTTGAGCTTGTGTGTATAAAGCCTTCAACTAAAAAGAAACACATTATGGGTGCTGTCAGTCTGCCCACAACTCTCATTGCTGTGCCTAATGGCGTGGCGATTGGCACAAACAAAAGCCCGATATGGTCAATGAGCATAGCCGCAGCAGCTATGCACTTTATTATGTTTCTGTTCATTTCGATTTATCCTTTTTAAAGCTGACTTCACTTAGAAATGTTGCCGAAAGTATCATCACTGCGCCGATTATACTCAGCATCGACATAGTTTCTTTAAGGAACACTGCCGAAAGTATGACGGCGACAATAGGGTCAATATAGCTGACAATAGCAATAGTTTGTGACTGCAGATTTTTCATAGAGCCGAAGTAAGCCGTATAAGCAATACCCGTGTGAATAAGGCTGACGATAAGCAGCATTATAACGGATTTCCTGTCAAAACTCAGTTCACCAATATCTACCGTCAAAACGCAGTATGGCAATATCACTATTGCAGCACCCGCAAGCTGAACGATGGTTTTATCATAGGCAGGTACACTGCCGAGACTTTTATTCATCAGCACCACAGAGGAGTAGAACACTGCCGCAAGGATGCCTAAAATAACGCCTCTCATTTCCTGAATGTTGCCTATTCCCGTTTCAGCTACACCTGAAACAAAAACCATACCTGCCAAAGCAACGAGGGTACAGCATATTTTTTTCGCAGTGAGCTTTTCTTTATATATAACGGAACTCATCACAATAACAAAAATCGGTGCCATATAATAGCACAGCGTTGCCGTTGCCACACTGGTGTATCTGTATGCCTCAAAAAGAAAAATCCAGTTTACACCTATCGCAGCACCTGAAAGGCACAGCAGAAGGAGTTTTTCTTTAACACTTTCTAAAGAAAACTTCTTTTTTGTCACAAGACAGAAAAGCACCAGAAACAATGCGCCCACAGCACCTCTGACGAAGGCTATAACACTCGAAGGCATATTTATATTTCTGACAAACAATCCTATTGTGCCGAAAACAACCATCGCCGATACAAGGCTCATTTTTGAAGAAAAATTATCTTTTTTCATTTCACACCTGACTGATTTCGGGGACGCACAGCGTCCCCTGATTTATTATTTCTTGAATCTTATCACATTAAATGAAAGTGGCTTTAATTCTGCTACAATATTTTTGCCGTCCTCTGCGGGAAGTGCATTGTCGTGCATTGTGACATTTTCACTGCCGAAGGTGTTTTCCTGCTTCACGTCATAGCCGTCCATTGACTCAAATCCTACAACCTTATAGCCCTCAAAGCCTAAAAGTGAAATATCAAGCTTCATGCTTTCATCCATTGAACGGTTGACACAGAAAAGAGCTACCTCTCTGTTTTCTTCGTCATATGATGCTACTGCCTCAAGATAAGGCACGTCTGTGAATTCCTTGCAGTCATATTTCGGGCAGTCAATAAGAGGCTTAATGGCATTTCCTCTTGCGTACTTTGACATCTCTCTGAAAGGATAGAAAATGGTCTGACGGAAGGCTCCGCCACCTGTTTTGGTGAAAATAGGTGCAATAACATTGACAAGCTGTGCAAGGCAGGCAATTTTCACTCTGTCTGCATGACGAAGAAGAGTTATAAGCATGCAAGCCGTTACAAGGGCATCCTCAAAGTTATAGATATCCTCAAGCTGATTGGGTGCGACCGACCATCTTTCAATAGGCGCACCGTTTGAGTGGTACCATACATTCCACTCATCAAAGGAAAGATTTATCTGCTTCTTTGTGCGCTTCTTTGCCTTGACGAAATCACAGGTGCAGATAACGCTGTAAATGAAATCGTCAAGCTCCATGCTCTTTGCAAGGAAGGAAGCTGTGTCACCGCTGTGATTGCCGTAGTACTGATGAAGTGATATGTAATCAACATTGTCATATGCAATATCCAGTGTGGTTGCTTCCCAGTCACCGAAGGTGTGCATTCCTCTGCTTGAGCTGCCGCAAAGCACGGTTTCAATTGAACCGTCAACCCATTTCATGAGCTTTGCCGCTTCGTTTGCAGTTCTGCCGTATTCGTGAGCAGTTTTAGCACACATCTGCCAGGGGCCGTCCATTTCGTTGCCGAGACACCAGAGTTTGACTCCCCAAGGGTCTTTATAGCCGTTATTTATGCGCATATCCGCATATTTTGAGCCGCTTTTGTGGTTGCAGTATTCAACCAAGGCTCTCGCTTCGTCGGGGCCTCTTGTGCCGAGGTTAACAGCCATCATAGGTGATGTACCTGCCTTGCGGCACCATTTCATGAATTCATCTGTGCCGAACTTGTTAGGCTCTGTTACACCCCAGGCAAGCTCAAGTCTCGCAGGGCGCTTGTCGAGAGGACCTACGCCGTCTTCCCAATTATAGCCGGAAACAAAGTTACCGCCGGGATAGCGCACAACGGGTACACCAAGCTCGTTTATCATTTTTATAACGTCCATTCTCAGACCGTCTTCGTCAGCCTCGGGATGACCCGGCTCATATATGCCGCCGTAAACAGCTCTGCCGAGGTGCTCGATGAATGAACCGAAAACTCTTCTGTCAATTTCGCCGATTTTAAGCTCACCGGCAAGAGTAATTTTTGCTTTCATATTTTCTTTCTCCTTTTGTGGGGTTAAGGTAAGTTTAACACAAAGGGATATTTGTGTAAAGATGAAAAGGAAAAAAATATAAAATAACAGAGCAACCAAACTGATTGCTCTGTTCGCATAAAATTAGCCCTTAAAAGTATATTCCTGTGAATTGAATGAAAATTCAAGTTCAACTTCCTTTTCGCTTACTGTTTTGGGCACTTCAATAAGACAATAGCAAGCGCGTTTTGTAAGAGGATCAATTTGTTCATAAGAACTGAATCCTTTTTTGTCGGAATCCTCAACAACTACAAAACCCGTATATGTATATTTGCCCATATAAACAGCCTTAACACCTACAAAGGAATCCGCGTCTTTAGCTGTGCTTTGGAAGTTTTCTATATCGTATTTTACAACGAGGTATGTATTATCTTTACTATCTACTTCATAATGTGTATAGAAGTCACTTGTATTTGACGGAAGAAGGTCATCAGTATATTCAATACCTTTAAAGGTCATATAAGCGAAATCCTCAGCTTCTATTACATCACCTACTTTTAATACAGTAGCATTTCTTTCAATGTTTCCGACTGTGTATGTGAATGAAAATTCCTCATTACCTACTATAATAGCAAGTTCAAGTTCTGTCTCTGTTTTAGGCACTGAAAAAGCTGCATGTAATCTCGCAGAACCTAAAGGAGCAATATTTTCAAATGTAGAAATGCCGGTAAAATTATCTGTTTCAACAGCGTATAAACGGCAGGAATACTCTGTTCCCATTGCACCCAGAGCCTTGGCTAACATAAAATCTTCACAAGAAACATTTTCTGCACCAAGATTTTTAACATCAAAAATTACATCAACATAAATCTCGTCAGGATTGTCGTTGTTGTAATAGAAAGAATCATCCAAAGACGCTGTAATTTTTTCTGTAGTAGTAATCTTAAACAATGTAAGCTCCGCACATTCTTCTACAGTATTTAATTTACCAAGCACTAATTCTGTGCTGTTTTTGCTTTCGCTAATATCTGTTTTATTCCCCGATTCTGTTCCTGTCGATTCCTTTCCGCCGCAAGCAGCCATAACAGCAACTATGGCAATCAAAGCGACTATGACAACAAGTATTTTCTTTTTGTTCATTTGTTCTGCCTCCTGAATTTTAAAATTATCACTGATATATTCAGCACAAGGATTCTAACACAATTTTTATCTTTTGTCAAGTTTTAACATCTTTTTGATATTTTAAATTTACACCATTCAGGTTACTATATACAATAGAAATTGTATATTTGGAGTTTGCTATGATATATGATGTTGCCGACAGAATAAAAAAGCTCAGAGAACAAAATTCTTTGACACAAACAGAGCTTGCTAAAAAACTGAACATTACCCGTTCAAGTGTTAACGCATGGGAAATGGGAATTTCTGCACCGTCAACACAAAACATAATTGAATTGTCGGAGCTGTTTAAAGTTTCAACAGATTATCTTCTTGGAGTTAATGAAACTGCGTGTGTCAGTGTTGCCGGTCTTTCCGATAAAGATATTGAACTTATACACAGCATAATCACTCATTTAAAAGATAGCCATTAATTCTTTTTTTAGTCATCTCAAAAGATGACTTTTCTTTTTTTATTGAAAATCTCTTTCTACTGTGTTAATATATAGCTATACATCCAATTAAAGGAGAATGGATATGAAGAAAAGCGTTTACCTCAGAGGTACCACGGCAAGATATTGGTATAACTTTACAGAGCTTCTCGCCATGGCTATACTTCACAGAAAAACACCCGATGATATTGTCGCAGAAAAGAGAGTTAAATACGGCGAGGGGAAAGCACAGTATATAAACATCTTTTCGCCGAAAAACACCCTTGGAGAAAAGAAGCCTTTGTTTATTTATGTTCACGGCGGCGGTTTTATCTCAGGTGTAACAGATATGCGAAACACCTATGTTACCCAGTGGGCAAAGCTTGGCTTTTTCTGTGCGTCAATCAGCTACACCTATGCTCCGGATGAGGTTTTCCCATCTCAGCTTCACGAGATTTTCAGCGCAGTGGATTTCATTTTCGACCATGCCGATGAGTACGGCATAGACACGGACAACATCATAATCGCAGGTGAAAGTGCAGGGGGATATTACATTTCATATATGTCTGCCTGCTGTGCTGATAAGAGCCTTTATGATAAGCTTAACATTAACTTTAAGCACCGTGACGAATTTAAAGTGAAGGCTATGGTATCAATCTGCGGCTGTCACAATCTTACAAGACTTACGGATAAAACAAAGCCTCAGTCGAAATTCCCCGACATAAAGATGATGATAGCCTCCTTTGCAGGCGTATCATATAAGGAAATCCCCGATTTCCTCATGACCGAAAACGGCAAGCTCTTTTCACCCGCCGTTCATAAGGACTATCCCCCTACATTCCTTATCTGGGGTGACAAAGACTATCTTCGCTATGAGGCATTTGACTTTGCAGAGGAGCTTAAAGCTCTCGGCGTACCCTATGAGCTTTATAAGGCAGACGGCATAATCGGAATGCACGCATGGGCAATTGCCACCATAGTGCAAAAGGGCAGAGATTGCCTTAGTGCCGCTTATGATTTCACACTTCCATACCTTCCCGATTGGTTCGAAAAAAAGAGCGGTCAGTGGCAGATAAAGAAAGGCGGTAAAGCAAATGGCTAAATTCAGATGGGCATATATCGGCTGTGGCAGCATTGCCGACAAAACAGCTAAAAGCATACTTAAAGGCGAGCACAAAATCGTCACCGTTTATTCAAGAAACTACGATAAGGCAAAAGCCTTTGCCGCAAAACACGGCGGAAAGGCCTGCAGAACTGCCGAAGAAGCAATTTCCTTTGAGGGTGTTGATGCTGTGTACATTGCCACTCCCCATACCTCTCATGTTGAGTATAGTCTCATTGCCTTAAAAAATAAAAAGCCTGTTCTTTGCGAAAAGCCTGTAGGCATATCGGCAAAGGATGTGGAGCTTTTAATTCAGGCAGCAAAGGAAAATGACACCTATTTTGCCGAAGCTATGTGGAGCTGGTTTTCAGATGTCTCCCTGACCCTCAAGAGATGGATCGATTCAGGCAAAATCGGCAAAGTGCAGAAAGTCAAAATCCATCACGAATATCCCGGACTTAAAAAGAAACCCGACTCAAGAGTTCTTGACCCTATGACGGCGGGCGGTGCATTGCTTGACATAGGCATTTATCCCATAACCTATTGCTACAACCTTTTCGGTGTGCCTGACAAAATTGAGTGTGAGAGCGTGCTACAAAATGGCATAGACATAAAAGAAAACATAAAGCTTCATTACGGCACCATGCAGTGTGAGCTTCACATTTCTTTTGAAAAGCTCAGCGAAAGCTTTGTCGCTGAGGGTACAGAGGGAAAAATTCACCTTCCCATGTTTCACGTTGCTCCCGCTGTTATTCTCAGAAGCACAAA
>JAZSPF010000181.1:0-3227 GCA_045537315.1 Acutalibacteraceae bacterium | reverse complement strand
TTCTGACTTGTCAACAGGCTTAACCTTATAGTATTTGCAGAAGGCAAACACAGTGATAATTCTCTGAAGAACAAACCAAAGAGAAATGCTCCAGAGTATAAGCCAGAACTTACCGATACCGATTGTTTCCTCACCCATATATGCTGTCAGACATCCGAAAGCGGCAACAATAACACCTGAGGGAGGAATCATATTGCCCAGTGTGCTTGCAGAAGCCTCTATGTTTGCTGCAAGATGTGCAGGGAAACCTGACTTTTTCATTGTGGGGATAGTTATAACACCTGTTGATGCGACATTACCCGGACCACTGCCTGAAAGAGCACCCATGAATGCACTTGAAATAATAGCAACATATCCTGCGCCGCCAGGTACTCTGCCGATAAGGGCGAGTATGACATTTATACAGTCATTGATAACTCTTGTTTCCGAAAGAATTTCACTAACGGCAATAAAAGCAAAAATAACATAGAGCAGTGAAGTTGAGAATGTGTTGTGAATATAGGTGGGAAGATTTTCCCAATTGCCTGTCATGAATAATATCAGAATCAGACCCAAAGCCATTACTTCATATATGGGGCGTTTGGAAATGATAAACACAACAAAAATGAATGCGAACAGAATTAACAGAAAAAGAAGTGGTGTAGGCATATTATCGTCCTTTCTTATTTATTTTTCTTATTGTCGTTATCGATTTTTATGATAATGATTATATCAAAGATATTCTCTTTTGTCAATACAATTCATTAAACCTTAAAAAATAAATTTGTTTTAAAGGGTTATTGCCTTATTTTTTACTTGACAGAGAACAAGATATTTTATATAATATTAAACTGATAGTTTATATTCAAAATTTATTTTCGAAAGGAAGATATATAATGGCACAGGAAATTCTGCTTACTTCTGCCGGTCTTAAAGAACTCGAGGCTGAACTTGAGGATTTAAGAGTACGCGGTCGTCAGGAAATCAAAGAAAAAATTCAGGTAGCTCTTTCATTCGGTGACTTATCAGAAAACAGCGAATATGAAGAAGCAAGAAATGACCAGGGTAAACTGGAAGCACGCATCAGCGAAATCGAAGCTATCCTTTCAATGGCTAAGGTCATTGATGAAGATGCTCTCAGCACAGATATTATCCAGATGGGTTCAAAGGTTACAATCAAAGACGTTGAATACGGCGATATCTATAAATATCAGATCATCTCCTCAACTTCTACATCAAAAGACAAGGGTGCAGACTATCTCACAAGTGACGAGTCACCCGTTGCCAAGGCTCTCATCGGTCACGCTGTAGGCGATATCGTTGAGGTTGAGGCTCCCATCGGCGTTATCAAGTATGAAGTTGTTGAAATCACAAAGTAATCCCCGAAAGGAAGTAAACAAATGTCAGAAGAAAAGAATGTAGTGCTTCCCGAAGAGGAAGTGCAGCAAGACGTCAACGAGCTTCGTCAGGTACGCGTTGACAAGCTTGAAGCAATGCAGTCAGCAGGCAAGGACCCCTTTGTTATCACAACTGCAGACCAGCAGGCTCACACAGCAGACCTTATCAAGAAGTTTGAAGAAATCGAAAAGTACAACGAAGAAAACGGTATAGCACCCGAAGACAGCGAAGTTATCAACACCTCAATCTGCGGCAGAATTATGGCTTGGCGTGATATGGGCAAGGCAAACTTCATTGTTGTTGAGGATAAATCAGGCAAGCTCCAGGTTTATGTTCGCATCAACGACATAGGCGAAGAAAACTTTGCTGAGTTCAAGAAATGGGACATCGGTGACATCGTTGAAGTAAAAGGCTTCATCTTCAGAACAAGAAGAGGCGAAATTTCACTTCACGCAAAAGAAATCAGACTTCTTACAAAGTCACTCCTCCCCCTCCCTGAAAAGTTTCACGGTCTTACCAATACAGAAACAAGATACCGTCAGCGTTATCTTGACCTTATTGTTAACCCTGAGGTTAAAGATACCTTCATCAAGCGCTCACTTATCATAAGAGAAATCAGAAGATACCTTGACTCACAGGGCTTCATTGAGGTTGAAACTCCCATGCTTGTTTCCAACGCAGGCGGCGCAGCAGCAAGACCCTTCGAGACACACTTCAACGCTCTTAATGAGGACCTTAAGCTGAGAATTTCTCTCGAGCTTTATCTCAAGAGACTTATTGTCGGCGGTATGGAAAGAGTTTATGAAATCGGCAGAGTTTTCCGTAACGAGGGTCTTGACACAAGACACAACCCGGAATTCACTCTTATGGAGCTTTATCAGGCATACACCGATTACCACGGCATGATGGATCTTACAGAAAACCTCTACCGCCATGTTGCGCAGACTGTCCTTGGTACCACAAAGATTGTTTACAACGGCATCGAAATGGATCTCGGTAAGCCTTTTGAAAGAATCACAATGCTTGATGCTGTTAAGAAGTACGCAGGCGTTGACTTCTCAGAAATCAATACAGACGAAGAAGCAAAGGCTCTTGCAAAAGAAAAAGGCATCGAGTTTGAAGCAAGACACAAAAGAGGCGACATTCTCAACCTCTTCTTTGAGGAATATGTTGAGCATCACCTTATTCAGCCTACCTTCCTTATGGATCACCCCGTTGAAATTTCTCCCCTGACAAAGAGAAAGCCCGAAAACCCCGACTATGTTGAGCGTTTCGAGTTCTTTATGAACGGCTGGGAAATGGCAAACGCATACTCCGAGCTTAATGACCCCATCGACCAGAGAGAGCGTTTCAAGGCTCAGGAAGAGCAGCTGGCACAGGGCGACGACGAAGCAAACACCACTGACGAGGACTTTATGACAGCTCTCGAATACGGTATGGCTCCCACCGGTGGCATAGGCTTCGGCATTGACAGAATGGTAATGCTTATGACTGATTCATCAGCTATCAGAGATGTGTTGCTGTTCCCCACAATGAAGTCAATCGATAAATAAATATTTCCCCCGATTCAAATGAGTCGGGGATTTTTTTGCGCTTCATCTTGCTCTCGCCTGTTGGTTGAAATTTTTTCTATTTATAAGTTATTGCATTTCCCGACCGATAGAGTTATTATTATTTCACAAGCAAAAGAGGTGACATCCATGGCTATATATTTAAGCGAAAACATAAAGGCTTTGCGTCAAAAGAAAAATCTGACTCAGGAAAGTCTAGCCCAATATCTTGGCGTTTCTTTTCAAAGTGTCAGCAAGTGGGAACGCGGGGTAAGTTATCCTGATATTACACTGCTTCCC
>JAZSPF010000132.1:0-32069 GCA_045537315.1 Acutalibacteraceae bacterium | reverse complement strand
GCCTTGATTGCATTGATAATTCTCTGGAAAAGACTGACTGCCTCTTCAACATCGGGTGCCTCAACGGGAATGCCCAATGCGCCAATGAGAAGGTACTTGTCAGCAATAACTCTGATATAGCCGTTTTCATCCGGCTTCATTGCAGTACCGTTGACATAGAAGGTGAAGGGGTCACCTACCATATCTCTTGCCTTAATGATAACTTCTGTTCCGTGTTCAACCTCTAAGTGTGAGTTACCGTAAACAGGGAAGAAGGTCTTGCCGCCGTCAAGTGATACGTTGTACCAGCCGATATGCTCTGTTCTGCCAAATACGATATAGTGCTTGGTGCCAAAAGCGAAATCTGCAGTAACCGTAATTGTAACATATCCGTAAATTTCAGCATTACCTGCCGCGCTGATTTTTATCTTAGTCTTGCCTGCACCAACAGCTTTAACGTTACCGTCAGCATCAACCTCAACAGAATCGCCTTCTACTACAGTATAAACTACACCCTTATTTGATGCACTGCCGTTGACATATGCCTCGAGAACTGCTTCTTCACCTAAAACCATCGTGAAATCATCGGGAACAACTATGCTTGTTACGGCGCCGGGCTTCATAGTCCATCTGCCTTCGATAACAACATCTTTATTTATGTTGAACTTACCGCTTGTAATATCAGCATCCTTGGTTGCCCAGCCGGAGAATTCATAACCGATAAATGAAGGTGCTGCAGCAACTGTTACCTCTGAGCCTTCCTCATAGGTCTTTTCAGCAGGCAGTGCAGGCACATTCATAGGAACATCGCCTTTATACTTGTATGTAACCTTGTAGTAGTTTATCTTCTTTTCCCACTTACCTACAAACTCAACGTCGTTGTAAATATCAAACTCGCCGTCTGCAACTGTTACATCCTTTGTTTCCCAACCTGTGAAGATGTAGCCGTCAAGTGAAGGATTAGCTTCAACCTTAACTGTTGTACCCTCTTCGTAGGTCTTTTCTGTGGGTACTGCAGGAGCGTTTGCGGGAACGTCACCTTCGTATCTGTATGTTACATCGTAGTAGTTGATTATCTTCTCCCACTTACCGACAAACTCAACATCATTGTAAATGTCAAACTCGCCGTCTGCTACTGTTACATCCTTTGTTTCCCAACCTGTGAAAATGTAGCCGTCAAGTGAAGGATTATCTGCAACTGTAACTGTTGTACCTTCTTCGTAGGTTGCCTTGTCGGGTACTGTAGGAGCATTTTCGGGAACTTCACCTTCGTATCTGTATGTTACATCGTAGTAGTTGATTATCTTCTCCCACTTACCGACAAACTCAACGTCATTGTAAATATCAAACTCGCCGTCTGCTACTGTTGCATCCTTGGTTTCCCAACCGGTGAAGGTATATCCGTCAAGCGTGGGATTAGCTTCAACCTTAACTGTTGTACCTTCTTCGTAGGTTGCCTTGTCGGATACTGCAGGTGCGTTTGCGGGAACTTCGCCCTCGTACTTGTATGTTACATTGTAGTAGTTGATTTTTTCCCATGAGCCTACAAAATGTACATCGTTATAGATATTAAACTTGCCGTCTTTGATATCAGCATTATCTTCAGTTGACCAACCTGAGAAAATATAGCCCTCTGCTGAAGAATCTTTTTCAACTGTAACTTCTTCACCGCTGATATACTTACCACCTTCAGGAGCAACAACACCCTCAGGAATAACATCGCCTATGAACTCATATGTAACCTTATACTTTATTACAGTAACTGTAACTGTTTCTGTGATGTCAGGGTTATCCTTTGATGTGATGGTGATTGTTGTTGTACCCTCGCCGACAGCAACAACATTACCCTCATCATCTACCTTTACAATGCCGGGGGCTTTTGATTCGTATGTGAGCTGCTTATTGGTAGCATCTTCATTTACCTTTGCACCGATATTCTTGTCTTCTCCCACAACGAGAGTAAATTCATCTTCATCAACGGTAATTTCTGTTACGGGAATCTTTACTGTGACAGTAACCGTCTTTGTTGCATTGGGATTATCAAGTGAAGTGACGGTGATTGTTGCCGTACCCTCACCCACTGCAATAATGTTTCCGTCTTCGTCAACCTCTACAACATCTTCCTTATCCAATGTGTATTTAACTTCTTTGTTAGTTGCATTTTCAGGAATTACTGTAACGTTTATCTTATCTCCCTTACCTTTGTTGAGAGTGATTTCTTCTTTATCCACTATAATATCCGTTACAGGAATTTTAACCTTTACAGTGATTGTGTCTTTCTTTTCGGGGTTGTCTTTTGAGTAAACAGTGATTATTGTTTCACCTGCACCTACAGGAGTAACCTTACCGTTTTCGTCAACCTTTACAATACTTTCATCGCCCGATACATATACAATATCTTTAATTGTAGCATCTTCAGGTTTAACGGTTACTTTGATAACGGTTTCTTGATCTGTGTTGAGAACTATGTCACCGCCATTGATTTCAACGCTTTCAACGGGCTTTTTGAAATAACCGTAAAGGATTACATCCTTTTCGGGCATTGTAAAGCGCTCGTCTTCTGTCACTGCCGCATCAGAAGTTGTCCAGCCCTCAAAAACATAGCCGTCAATAAAGGGGATATCCTCAACATCAACCACTGTGCCTGCTTTGTATTCAGCAGTATATTCATCAAGGTCTGGAGCGCCTTCGGGTACAGCATAACCCTCAGTATATTTGTAGTAAACATTATAGAGCTTTTCCCATGAACCAACAATGTGAACATTGTTGTTGATTGTGAATGTACCGCTTGTGATATCGGCATCCTGAGTTGACCAACCGGAGAATTCGTAGCCGTCTGCAGTAGGAAGCTGGGCAACAGTTACTGTTGTGCCTTCTTCATACACAGCAGCAGGATTTACGGCAACGCCTGCAGGAATAATGTCACCAATGAACTCATATGTAACGGTGTATTCCTTCTTTTCAGGCTGAGGTTTTTCACTTATATGGGTAAGGAAGCCTCCGTCTTCCTTAAGTTTTGCATACTCTTTTCTGGGAGGGAAATACTGGAAATCTGCATCATATTTATCCTTACCACCAACTATTGCATAGCAACAGTTAAACATCGCATTATCACTGGTAACCTTCTCTACGGTCCAATAATCACCAACATATATTCTCTCCAAAGACATGCACAGATAAAACATACGTTCCATATTAGTAACATTACGGGTATCAAAAGTGCTCAGATCCAATTCCAGTAAGCTTTTACAGTTATTAAACATAAAGCTCATTGTTTTTACATTGCTTGTATCCCAATTAGCCAGATTAACACTTTCAAGGGCAGGAACTATTGTTGAGCCCGTTACGGTTGTCATATCAAAAAGCTGACTCATATCCGTAACCGAACTTGTATCCCACGTGCTTAAATCTAAATCTTTGAGCTTATAACATTTATAAAAAAGTGCCTTCAGAGAGGTTGCTGATGAAGTATCCAGTAAACTCAAATCAATATCTTCAAGGGAAGAACAGCTGCCGAACCAATAGGAAAAGCTCTTTACTTTACCTGTATAGAAATTTTCTAAACCATTTACCTCTTTCAAACTTTCGAACACATAAAACATATGCGTTGTATTTTCGTGAGCTTGCACGCCGCCTTCACCGGCAACAAAAACATCATATCTGTTATCGCCTGCTGCATTGGTAGCTTCTTCATTGAGATACATCCAGGACATAACGCTTCCGTCCCCGACTGCGGAAATATCCCATTTTTCAAGAGCATTGTTCATAGCGGCATTATCTATTTCATCAAGAAATGTAACCGTATAAACCTGCTTGTAATACTTGTGGAAATCATTACTTGATGCAGCATCAAACGCTTGCATCACAGGATAGCTTTCCTCTGCACCAAGACTGAAGATTGCCATAGGCATCATCGTAAACATCATAATAATTGTGAGTAATAATGATAAGCCTTTTTTCATTTTTGCGGTAAACATAATAATTCTCCTTTTTAAATAAAAGATGTCGCACATCTACAAATTTACTATATCATAGAAAACGCACAAAAATCAACAACAATATAACAAATCGCTGTAAAAATTTGTTATATTTAACAAATTATTCAAAAGAATGCAACATCGTGTTGTTTTTTGACATTTCAAAGAAAAAGAAACCAAGTCCGCGACTCGGTTTCTTTATAATTATGGTGAATTATTATCCGCCTGCTGCGGGACTGAGAAGCCATACCTCATCACCGTCAGCAAGCTTTTTGCCCTTACGCATACATCTTTCACCGTTGACATAAACAACAGCATCACCGAACTGCAGCTTTTCGTGAGGATTAAGTGCAGGATTTCTCGGCTTGATGTATTTGACATTGGGGTCGTTTTTCATCTGCTCAAGCTTTTCCTGATCTTCACGGTAGCCCTTTTCCATTTTTTTTGAGATTTCATCAAAGATTTCCTTGACGTTTTTAGCCTCGACATCAAGACAGCCGAAGCCTGTTGTTGAACGGATTACGCCGAAAATCTTAACCTTTACCATAAGGGTAGACCTCCTTTGCACATTCGGGAAGCTTAATTCCCAGTTTCTTTATCATACGGGGTGTGGGAGCTCCGTCTTTCCAGCCACGGATTATATAGTAGCTCTTCTTCATTTTGTGGAGAGGTACCTTTGTCTTTTTGTCACCGGGAACCTGCTCTTCGTCGGTAAGACGTTTGGGCAGAGTATCGGTTTCATCGCCTACAGGAAGGCCCAGAATTATATTGGCAACTCTCTCTACGCTGTAACCGTATGAGCCGCACTTTATAAACTTACCCATGGTGTAGTGCAGACCTGTTGCCGCATTGAGTACTCTCGGGTACTGCACAAGAGGAATATTTATTGCAAGAATTTCAGGATATTGCATACCGATGTAAAGAATAGGTGTGAGGAATTTGAATGCCTGCTGAACTACTCTTGTTATAACACTTGTGGGCTTGGCAACAATAAACCATGGAAGAATAGCATATGAGGTAAACACGCAGAAGCCTGCTGCTGAAGCACCTTCCATAACATTCTGGAAAGTGATGGCAAGGCTCGCCTTTCCTTTAGGCGTATATGAATCCATATTCAGGCCGAGACCTTCAAGTACAACCATATAACCTGCATTGAGGTGACAGCCGCCACGGTTTGCCGTTGCATATCCGAGACCCTGACCTACGGCTCCTCTGGGCTCATAAGCGGCAAGCTCCATACCCTTTGCATGAATTGCAAATTCTTTTCCGCCGAATTTTTCACTCATTCGTTTTGTGCCGTCAGCGAGAATGTCGCCGATGCCTCTGCGGTAAGCTATATCTTCGAACACTTCGCTGAGGTTATCAGTTTTGCCGAACTCAAGTCCGCAATCCCACATCCCTCTTTCGTTAAGTTCCATAGCAAAAGCAATTGAGCCTGCACAGGAAATTGTGTCAATGCCAAGTTCGTCAAGCTCATAGTTCCACTTGATGATTTTTTCAATATCGTCATTCATAATGTTGGGACCTAAAAGACCGAGAGTTTCAAGCTCAGGGCCTTTTATGTTTTTGCCGTTATGCATAACACGTCTTTCACATCTCATGGGACAGGAATAACAGTTGCCGTTTTTTACAAGATGCTTTTCGGCAAGCTCTTCACCGGAAACCTTTTCAAAGCTGTCGAAACGTCCCATACTGAAATTTTTGGTTGCAAGAATTCTATGAGCCTGCATGGGTGCCACAAGACCTGCCGTGCCAAGCTTTGAAAGCTGAGCACCGGTAATAGGATGACGCATAAGCTGCATTTTCCACTGTTCGTTAAGGAAGTTAAGTCTTTCCTGGTCATGTATTTCAGGATTCTGTGTACCTCTTGCCGTAATCGCTTTAAGGTTCTTGTCGCCGAAAACAGCGCCTACACCGCCTCTGCCCGCAGTTCTTTCACCGCTGAATACGCCTGCATAAAGGACCTTGTTTTCACCTGCAGGGCCGATTACGAGAGGGCTTGTTCCGGCGGGGAACTGCTTTTGCACCTCACCTGTGTGCATACCTTTAAGGTGAGTTGCATCGTGGAAAGTGATTTCACTGTCGTTAATTTCAATCCAGGTAAGCTCACTTGCTCTGCCGGTAACAATCATAGCATCCCAACCGGCTTTTTTCAGTCGTCTGCCGAAGGGACCACCGCAGTTTGAAGAAGTGAGAATGCCTGTAAGAGGCGAAACCGTTGAAATGTTAAAGCGTGTTGATGAAGGCGATTTGCATCTTGTCATAGGACCTGTTGTAATAACCAGCCAGTTGTCCTCATCAAAAGCTTTCATGCCGGGTTTTATATGCTGCAACAGAATATCCGCAGCCATAATTTTTCCGCCTATTGTTCTCTCTCTGTCCTCGTCTGTCCAGGGGAATTCACTGTGAGTTTTGTTAGTAAGGTCAACGAAGAGAACCTTACCCATATAGCCTTTTAAGTTTGTCATTTTATCACCTCAGGTGTGTTACATATTTTACATTTTTTATTTGCTCTGACAGGTAAAGTCTCCCACAAATCACCGTCAAAAAGAAAGATTTTTCCTGAAAGGGAGCGGTCTTTTGTGAGAAGATATTTAACTGCAAGATTTGCCTGCATTGAACCGATTATACCCGCAGAGGAAGAAACGGATGCTTTGACGGGTACATCGCTTATTATTCCTGCGCACTCAGGGCAGGGCGATTTAAAGGGAAGATAGAGATATGCCGTACCGTAAAATCCGTCAATTGACCCGAATATTACGGGAAGCTTTTCCTTCTGTGCAAATTCACTCAGCAAAGCTCTTGCTTGGGCATTGTCAACGGCGCAGATAAGCACGTCGCATTCCTTTGCAAAATCGAGACTTTCTACACTGTCAATTTTTTTGTCCACTGCTATAAACCGGGTGCCGGGCGCATACAGTGAAAGCTTTTCTTTGAGAATTTCACATTTATCTTTGCCCTCATCCTTTTCAGTGAAGAAGAACTGACGGTTGAGGTTACTAAGACTCACCTTGTCACAGTCGCAAAGATAAATTTTCCCCGTGCCTGCACCTGCAAGATGTACGGCAATATTGGTGCCGAGACCGCCACAGCCTATTATGCAAACAGTTTTATCGCTTATGCTGAAACCCTGGGTTTCTTCCTTTGTATTCAAAAAATCACCTGCCATAATTGCCACCGCAATTCTGAGTGTTTCCTGAAAGGGTTTTAACTGCGTGGGGCAGAACAGGGAGAACCACCTCAAGAGACTCCTTAACGGCTTTGGGACTGCCGGGGAGATTTATAATCAGGCAGTTTCCTCTTATTCCTGCTGTCGCCCTTGAAAGCATAGCGTTCTTTGTGATTTTTAAGCTTTCGTATCTTATTGCTTCGGGTATTCCGGGAACTTCCCTTTCAATAACTGCTTTTGTCGCTTCGGGAGTTATATCTCTCGGTGCAAAGCCGGTGCCGCCTGTGGTGAAAATCACGTCGGCATTTTTTTCATCAGCAAGTCTGATGAGTTCTCTTTCAATTTCTTCTTTTTCGTCGGCAACGACAATGTAATGAAAATCCTCACCGAGACCTTTAAGCATCTCTTTTATCAGCGGACCGCTTTGATCCTGACACAGGCCTTTGCTGCAACGGTCACTGACACAAATAATTCCGAAAGTTATAAAATCACCCCTTTACTTTTTTCTTATTATGTATATAATATATCATATACAGACGTTCTTGACAATAGGTGTTTGATATTTATATGAAAATTTATTTCTTTTGTCCAAGAACACCATTAAATACCGTGAAGTTTGCGAATAATTCGCGTAATTCATAAACCGACCCTGACTTTCTAAACGTGAAAGCGCATGAAATATGGGCCAGACCGAAAAAACACTGCCTTAAAAATATAAGGTGCCGGTCAAGGGTGAAGGGAGAAATCTGTTTGCCTTCCGTGATTGAAAAGGAGAATGAATTATGAAAAAACTTCTTGCACTTCTTCTTGCTGTTTCCCTTGTTTTCTGTTTTGCTGCATGTGGCGGCACAGAAACTCCCGAAGCACCTGAAAATCCCGTCATCCGCATGTCAACAACAACCTCAGTCAATGACTCGGGACTTTTAAGCTACCTTCTTCCTGTTTTTGAAGAAGCAACAGGCTACACTGTTGAAGTTCAGTCAGCAGGCACAGGCGCAGCAATTCAGGCAGCTAAAGACGGTAACGCAGACCTTATTCTCGTTCACGCAAAGGCTTCAGAAGAGGAGTTTGTTTCAGAGGGTTACGGCGTAGAAAGAATCCCCTTCATGTATAACTATTTTGTAGTTGTAGGCCCTGAGGCAGACCCTGCCGCAATCAAAGACAGCGAAAACGCTGCAGCAGCTTTCGGCAAAATCGCTGAAGCACAGGCAAATTTCATTTCACGCGGTGACGAAAGCGGCACACACAAAGCAGAGCTTAAAATCTGGGGCGAAAATGTTCCCGATTCAGAAACTGCTTCATGGTACATAAGCGCAGGACAGGGCATGGGCGCATGTCTCACAATGGCAAGTGAACAGGATGCATACTGTCTCACAGATAAGGCAACCTTCCTTTCAAATCAGGCTGATTTGGATCTTGATATTCTCCTTGCTGAAGGCGAAGACATGAAAAACACTTACTCACTTATTGAGTGCAATCCCGAAAAGCTCACTGACATCAACACCGAGGGCGCAAAGGCTCTTATTGAATGGATGACAGGCGATGAAGCTTCTGCTCTTATTGCAAAGTACGGCGAAGAAGAATACGGCTCAGCTCTTTTCTATCTTCTTGAGGAATAAGCTTTGGATAAAATAATTGAAGCTTTTAATATGCTTCTTTCCATGGACAGAGAGTTATTCCAGATTTTAGGTGTAACTCTCCGTATGTCCTTTTTCAGCACGGGTATATCCTGTATAATCGGTATGCCTTTGGGCGTACTTATAGGAAAGAATGATTTTAAAGGCAAGAGAACTATAAAAAAATTAACAGGTACTCTTATGGGTCTGCCTCCTGTGGTGGCAGGCCTGATTGTCTATATGCTTTTTACCAAATACGGCATTTTCGGCTCACTTGGCTGGCTTTACAGCGTTCAGGTTATGGTTGTAGCTCAGTGTATGCTAATAACTCCCGTTGTGATAAATCTTACTCAGGCTATTGTTTCGGGTACGGGAAAGGCTGTTATTGAAACGGCAAAAGGGCTGAATTTTTCAAACGCCAAAACACTGTTTCTGCTCCTGTGTGAAAACAGATACACTCTTCTGAGTGTTGTGCTTAATGCTTTCGGCCGTTCAATTGCAGAAGTGGGTGCAGTAAGTCTCGTCGGCGGTAACATCCAATGGAAAACAAGGGTTATGACAACGGCAATCGTGCTTGAAACCAATAAGGGTAATTTCAGCTTTGCCCTGGCTTTAGGCATAGTGCTGCTTGTGATTTCCTTTATTGTAAATGTTATTTCAGATATGCTTGTAAAGGAGGAAAGACAGTGATCAAGGTTAAAAAGGCCATTAAAAAATACGGCGAGAGAACCGTACTTGATGTTTCTTCCCTCACTTTCAGAAAAGGCGAAACCACGGTTATCGTAGGTCCCAACGGAAGCGGAAAATCCACTTTGCTGAAAATACTTACAGGCATAATCAAAGGCGATGAAAGTGATATTTCCGTTGGCGGCAGAATTCTCTATCTTCCCCAGCAGAGCATAGCCTTTTCAAAAACTGTAAGAAAGAACATTTTAATGTCTTTTGAAGGCGGCAGTGATAAAGAGCAAAAATGTGATGACATTCTCATAACAATGAATCTTATTCACCTTAAAGACAAAAACGCCAAAACCCTTTCAGGCGGCGAATGCCAACGCTTGGCTCTTTCAAGAATACTTGTAAACGAAGCCGACTTCCTTATTCTCGATGAACCTTCCTCGTCAGCTGATGTTGAGGGTACTGAAATAATGGAGAAAGCAATATGTGACTATAAAGAGAAGCACGGCTGCGGAATTATTATGACTACCCATTCACCGAGGCAGGCAAAATTTATGGGTGACAGAATAATTATGCTGTGTGACGGCAAGGTTATCGAGGACGGCAAAGCCGCAGATATTCTTGAAAGACCCAAAAATGAATGGAGCGAGAAATTCATTTCTCAATGGAAAATTGACTGACGGGAGTGCAGATAATTGTTAAATGTTGTATCACTGAAAGAAGCAATAAGAATAATCACTGAAGCTCAACTTTCTTTTACCCCTGAAGCTGAAAGAGTGAAGCTTTCACAGAGTGTGGGCAGAATTCTTTATGAAGATGTTTATTCAGGTGAGAATATACCCTCATTTGACCGCAGCACCGTTGACGGCTTTGCCGTAAAATCATCAGACACTTACGGCAGCTCGGAAAGCATGCCTTCTCAGCTTAATGCCATAGGTGAAATTCTTATGGGCGAAGAAGCCCTTATTCCCCTTTCTGAAGGCGAATGTGTGAGAATCTCCACCGGCGGTATGCTCCCTCAAGGTGCAGACAGTGTTGTTATGGTTGAAAATACCGACTGTACTTTTGAGGATTTATGCCTTGTCTTCAAAGCAGTCAGTCCCTTTGAAAATGTGATAAGAAAAGGTGATGACCTGAAAGAAGGTCAGCTTATACTTAAAAAAGGCAGTCTTATTTCCTCAAAGCATATCGGTGTGCTTGCCGCCTCAGGTATGAGCCATGTCAATGTGTGCAAAAAAATCAGAATAGGCGTTATTTCCACAGGCGATGAGCTGATAAAAGCTGAGGAAAAGCTTACCGTGGGAAAAATCAGAGATGTAAATACTCACCTGCTCATGGCTCTGGCTGAAGAAATGGGCTGTGTCGGTAATGAATACGGCATTATAGGTGACAGCTTTGATGAAATATACTCTGCAGTAAAAAAAGCCGTAGAAGAAAATGACATTGTGCTGATTTCAGGTGGCTCATCTGCAGGAGTAAAGGATATGACCGTCAAGGTTATCTCTTCACTGGGAAAAGTGTATTTCCACGGAATTGCTCTCAAACCGGGCAAGCCTACAATTTTCGGTACGGCAGAGGACAAAGCGGTTTTCGGCTTGCCGGGTAATCCTGCTGCGGCGTTTTTTGTTACCATTTTAACAGTAAAGCCTCTTATTCAAAAACTTTACGAATCAAAAAATATTACTGATACCTTACAGTGCAGAATCAGCAAGAATATATCTTCCAATCACGGCCGCGAAGAAGTAGTCTGTGTAAAAATCATTGACGGCAAAGCTGTTCCTGTTTATGCAAAAAGCGCCTTCGTTTCGCCTTTATCCGAAAGTGACGGATATATCATAGTTGAGCGCAACAGCGAGGGACTCAAGGAAAATGATGAAGTTACGGTATATCTTTTTTAATTTAAAAATCCACCGTTGGGCAAGGAGTGAAAACAATGAAACATAATTATCTGAGCAACGCTGAACTTGAAAAAGTAAAAAAGGATTATCTTCTGCATCTTAGCGAAATAGGCTTTACCTATGCCGAAGAAAAGGTAAACGTTCAGAATTCATGCACAAGACTCCTTTCAAAAGCAGTATATGCTCATATCTGTTCACCTCATTACAATGCCAGTGCTATGGACGGTGTTGCCGTCAAGGCAGAGGATACCTACGGTGCATCTGAAAGCAGTCCCCTCGTTCTCACACCTGACAAGTACACCGTTGTTGATACAGGTGATCCTCTCCCCGAAAACTGTGACAGCGTTATTATGGTTGAAGACCTGACGGAAGAAGGCAACGGAAACCTCAGCATCCTTTCTGCTGTTCACCCCTGGCAGAATGTGCGTCAGGTTGGTGAAGACATATGTATGGGTGATATGATTGCGCCCTCATTTACAAGGATTACTCCCTCTCTTTGCGGTGCTTTTCTTGCAGGCGGTGTTACATCTGTTGATGTGCTTAAGAAACCTGTTGTAGGCATAATCCCTACAGGTGATGAGATTGTTTCACCAAAAAGCAACCCAGAAAAAGGTGAGATAATCGATTTCAACTCCACAATTTTTTCTTCAATGCTTTCTCAGTGGGGTGCCGACAGCAAGGTTTACGGCATTGTCAAAGATAAAAAAGACCTTCTCCACAGCGCAATTGTCAATGCAAAAGAGGAATGTGATGTTGTTCTCGTACTTGCAGGGTCTTCAGCAGGCAGAGACGATTACACAAGCACAATAATATCTCAACTCGGCAGAGTCCTTTTTCACGGCATAGCAATCAAACCGGGCAAGCCCGCCGTTCTTGGCAGTATTGGCAATGTACCCGTAGTGGGAATACCCGGCTATCCTGTTTCGGGCATTGTTGTTATGGAAGAAATTGTCAAAGAAATTATCGCATTTTATTACCGGACTCCTGCAAATAAAAGAGAAACTCTCAGAGCAGTCCTCGGCAAAAGAGTAGTGTCCTCGCTCAAATACCGCGAGTATGTGCGTGTCACTCTGGGCAAAACCGAAAAAGGCTTTGTTGCCGTACCTTTGAGCAGAGGTGCAGGTGTTATAACAAGCTTCACGAAGGCAGACGGCATTCTTACGGTACCGCAGAACAGTGAAGGCTTTGACGTAGGCGATGAAGTTGAGATTGAACTGCTGAAAAGCAGAGACAAAATTGAAAATTCACTGATTGTAACAGGCAGCCATGACCCTCTTATTGACGAGATTTCCGATATCATAAGCCGAAATGGCTACGGTTTTAGTATGTCATCCTCTCATGTAGGCAGTATGGGGGCCATAACTGCAATCAGAAACAAGCAGGCGCATCTGGGCTGTATACATCTTCTTGATACACAAAGCGGGAAATACAATGAATGCTATGTTCAAAAGTATTTTCCTGACGGCGGCGTGAAGCTTGTAAAAGGTATTGGCAGAATTCAGGGTTTAATGGTTAAGAAGGGAAATCCCCTCGGCATAAAAAGCTTCAAAGATATAACCAAGGGCAGATATGTGAACCGCCAGGCAGGCTCAGGCACAAGGATACTCTGCGATTATCTTATTACACAAAGCGGCATGAATAAAAACGAAATCGACGGCTACCGCAATGAGGAATTTACTCACACAGGTGTAGCGGCACTTATTGCCGCAGGTAACGCTGATTGCGGTCTCGGCATATATTCGGCGGCAAAAATGTACGGCCTAGATTTTATAGAGCTTTGTATAGAAGAATATGATATACTCATAGACGAAGAGGCATACGAAACTGAAAAAGTGCAGAAATTCCTTGAAATTTTCTCTTGTGAAGAACTGAAAAAGAGACTTGCTGAAATGGGAGGTTATACCTTTGGCTGAACTCACACACATCAATAAAAAAGGCGAAGCAATTATGGTTGACGTAGGTGAAAAAGAAATCACAAGAAGAACGGCAACCGCCTTTGCGAAAATAAAAATGCAGAAAGAAACTCTGCAAAAGCTCCTTTCCTCCTCACTAAAAAAAGGCGACGGTCTTGCCACAGCAAGAATAGCGGGAATTATGGGTGCAAAAAAGACAAGCGAGCTTATACCTCTTTGTCACAACATTCCCATTGAGAGCGTCGAAATCACCTTCAATGACAACGGTGAGGATGAGCTTTACATTTACTGTACGGGCAAATGCAGTTACAAAACAGGCATAGAAATGGAAGCACTTACGGGAGCTGCAGTGACAGCTCTTACAGTTTACGACATGTGCAAAGCCATTGACAGAAAAATGGAAATAAAGGAAATCAGACTTTTAGAAAAAACAGGCGGAAAGAGCGATTTTAAAAATGATTGACAATTACGGCAGAAAAATAAATTATCTTCGTGTTTCTGTTACAAAGCGGTGTAATCTTAACTGTTCCTACTGTGGTGCCAAAGAGGAAAGCAGCAAGGAAATCACCCCCTCAGAGATTGAAAAAATCGTCAGAGCATTTGCTTTTCACGGCATAACCAAGGTCAGACTCACAGGAGGCGAGCCTCTTGTAAGAAAAGATATAGCGGAAATTGCACAGAGAATAAGCAGAATTGAGGGTATCGAGAAACTTGCTGTTACCACCAACGGCATCAGGCTCAAAGAGTACGCAAAGAAGCTGAAAGAGTCAGGTGTTACGGCAGTTAACATCAGCCTTGACACAACAGACAGAGAGCAGTTTAAAGAAATAACCGGCTGCGACGGCCTTGATAAAGTTTTTGAGGGTATAGACGAGTGTGAAAAGGTCGGCCTTTCACCCATAAGACTTAATGCCGTTCTCATCAGAGGCAAAAATGACGATGCCGCCGAAAGCCTTATAAATATTGCCAAAGAGCGAAAAATTGATGTACGCTTTATAGAGCTGATGCCTTTTTCAAATGAGGGAGACAACACTGACCTTGTTATAAAAGGCGAAGAAATACTGAAGAAATTCCCATTTCTCACACCTGTAGTAAAAGAAGGCACAAGTGATTTTGAAAAAAGTGTTGCAAGGTACTATACGGCAGAGGACTTCAAGGGCAGAATAGGCTTCATCACTCCCGTCAGCCATAAATTCTGCAGTGAATGCAACAGAATAAGGCTTCTTTCTGACGGCAAAATAAAACCTTGTCTGGGAAATAACGAAGCTTTTGACATTATGGATTTAATTGACAGTGAGGAAAAGCTGAAAGACGAAATAAAAAAAGTGATTCTTTCAAAACCTGCACAGCACAGTTTTCACTGCGGCTACGGAAATAATCACGGGCTCAATCTGATAGGAGGATAATTATGAAAGGTAAAGTTTTATCAATAAATATAAGCGAGAAAAAGGGTACACCCAAGACAAAAATCAATCCGGGTGTACTTATAGAGGATTTCGGTTTTGAGGGTGACGCCCATGCAGGGAAGTGGCACCGTCAGGTGAGCCTTCTTGCAAAAGAGAGCATCGAAAAATCAAAGGGACTCCCTACAGACGGTCTGTGCCACGGTGTCTTTGCCGAAAATATTACAACTGAAGGCCTGGAACTTTTCACCCTCCCCGTGGGAACAAGGCTGAAAATAGGCGAATGTTTAATTGAAATCAGCCAGATTGGCAAAGAATGCCATGAGGGTTGTGCAATACAGAAACTTGTAGGCAAATGTGTCATGCCCAAAGAAGGTATTTTCGCAAAGGTTATCAAAGGCGGCAAGGTTTTCGAGGGTGACGAAATAAGCGTAGAGTGATATGGGGTTAGGCTTGCTTTGCCTGTTGTTTATTCACTTCCTACCCCTTTGACGACTCGGCTTTTTTCTCTCTGAAAGACTTTCCGTAATACTTGCGTAAAAGCCTTTGAGTCTGCCTTTCGCAAACGCCGATTAAATCTGAAAGTTGTGAAAGTGTAAGAGAACCGCTGTCATTTATAAATGCATGTTCAATGGTTATAAACCGTCGGTCATTGAGATTGCCGTTACTGTCCGAAAAAGAAACAAGAGTCGGCATATATAGCCTTGTAATTTTCAGAAGTAAAAGCTGTAACAGTGAGCCGACTGCACTTGTGTAGCCTAAACGCTTACTGCTATTTTCTTCAAGAATTTCTTCAAACAGCCTCTGCAGTTCTTCATCTTTTGAAAAATAAAAATGCGTTGATAAAAAAGACGAAACAAGAGCATCTTTTGTTTTCTTTTCCGATGCCTGGATATAAATAAATATCTCTGTCAAAGGCTTTTGAGGATTGGTTGACTGCTGATGATAAATGTTGGGACCCGTTACAAAAAAATCACCTTTTGAAAGTCGGTACACTTTGCTGTCAGTGGTAAGTGTGCCCTCACCGTCAACGATACAGTGAAGCTCATAGCTGTTTTTTGCATGACTGTGACCTACCATATCATTTTTGAAAACACCTTTGTCAAGTTGAATCAAAGTAAAATCAAAATCATTCCATTTGAATGTAATCATAATCATCACCTATTACAGTATACTACAAACCCGACATATTGTAAATAATTATGTCGCATAAAAAAGCCCAAGGCAACTCGTCGCCTTGGGTCTTGCTTATTGTGGAACAACAAGGTTCCGGGGCACCCGACCGCAATCTTTGATTGCTCGTCCGGTCGGGTTATTATTTAAGAGATGTATCAGTAGAATAACTTTGCGTATACATCGAAATTGTCAATAACACCTGCGTTCTCAATAATTGATTTCACCGTATAATTGCGCTTTGTATCGATATATATTGTTTTTTCTTTATAGTCATTGCTTCCCACACGGTTCATGCCCACACCGCAGGCATTTTCAAGCACGTTGTACTTAACGGTATAGCCCTCAGTCTGCTCGTCCATGTATATGCCGCTTGTGCCGTAGTCAGCCCACTGAGGAAGCACAATATCGTGAATGTAGTTGCCACTCATTTCAGAGCCCGGCTGTTTTGAAAGAGTGTAAATACCGCCGGCATCACAAAGAATCTGACTCGTGTGATGGATTTCATTATTAAGTATACGGTTTTCTCTCATTGCATTATCTGCATTTGACCAACCGAAGCCTACTGATATGCCTGTGTAGGGTGCATAGGCAACCTCATTGTTTGCAATAAGAATATCTCTGGGATAGCCTGCACAAATACCTACAGAACTTTCATAGTCGGTACCTATATGCATAACACGGTTATTTACTATTCTGTCGCCCGTACAAATATCAGACTCGTCTTGAGGGTTATATACAACATGGATATCCGTATTTTCATCAACAACGAATTTGCCTATCATTATTCCGTTGCCGCTAATGTTCTGAATAAGGTTATCCTGAATGAGAGAATTTTTTGTACCGTAATGTAAATCAATACCTGCAGCACCCATGTTTTCCACCGTGCAGTTTTTCATTGCAAAGTTTTCTGTACCGGCAACATATACGGCAGCAGACGGTCTTAAAACGCCCATGTCATTGGTTTTGAAAATGCAGTAATTTGCATACATGCCTGCCTGTACATCAACAAGCCCCTTTTCACTCGGTACATTCCATGTGCTGTATCGGAAGGTTATTCCTTCAAAGGAAAGATTCTTTATCTTATTTGTACCCTGTGATTTTACCGTAACGAGATTTTCAAGTCTCGGTGCAATTACGCAAGCAGAATTCATATCCGTATTTTCCGGCAGCTTGATATAAACCGTATCGGTGCTTTCGTCCAGATACCACTCATTATCGGTGTCAATGAGTTCATATGCATTTTCAATATAGTAAACAAAGTCGTGGGTACTCATGTGGGAATAACCGTCAATATTTGGATGCATACGGTTAAAAATAAGCTTGCTTTCGTTATCCTGAATTCTGATTGAGGTTATGCCGTTTTCTGTGGTTGCCGATTTAACTCTCAGCACATTTTTAACCCATGCCGTAAGAACATGAAGCTCTACTTTTGTGAGATTGTTAAAATCCCCAAACTCATCTGCATTAAGATATACTTCACCGTACGCCGCAGGAACAAGTGAATCCTCGCCGCCATAGTTGAGATTTTCGGGAATAAGATTTCCGTTTTCGTCAAAGCGTGATGCACCGACTATTCTTGTTGAAAAATTCGTGTTGCTTCTTGCCCTCGTCAGCTTTTTACCATCCAGATATAACTGACGGAAAGTAAAGCCGTCGGGAACCTTTGCAGAGTAAATATTGTTTTCGGCGTCAGACAGAGTGAAGTTTTCTACACTCCGGCCACCGCTTATAACAGCTTCACCGTCAGCCACATATTTAACGGAAAATCCGTTGGTTGCACTATCTCTCTCATCAAAAGCAAGAGGATTTTCAAGAATATATGTACCCTCGGCAATATGAACGATAATGTTTCCTGTCATATTTTGGGTATGTTTTCTTACTTCTTCCTGAACTCTTTCAACACTCATAAACGGACTTTCTTTACTGCCGCTGTTGCTGTCACTGCCCAAGGTGCTGACATAATACTCAGCCATTGTTTTTTGGGGATTGAATGTAATACCTAAAAAATTGAGATTTGCTGTCAGGGACAGACAAACAGCGATGAAGGCTGCAATAAATTTTTTAAAATTGTAAAACATATCATTATTCCTTTCATAAAATATAAGAATAGCTTACAGACCTATTTTAACATAACCACGCCATCAAAAACACGACATATTGCAAGTCAATTATGTCGTGTTTATTTTATGCCTTTATGCTATTATATAGATAAAGAAAAGGAAAGGCAGGATAAATATGAATTTTATATCTAAAATCAAAACATCCATTACAATTCTTATATGTATTATCGTGGGCGGTAACTTCTTCCTGGGAATATTCAATTACATGAGAGCAGGTGATGTTGATATGATTAAAAACGACCACACAAAATCTTTTGCCACAGAGTACACAGAATTAGTAAGTTATGCAAATAATTTTGAGGACAGCATAAGCTGGTTTGACGGTATGGTAAGCGGTAACGGTGAAAACGGTGTTGTTTGCTCGGGTTCACCCTATAACGACAGCCACATCTATCAGAATATAAATTTCCTTATGCCTTCGAGAGACCCCAGATACACTCCCGATGAGGTAACAAGTGAGCTTCACGATGCAAGGCAGGCAGTTATCAACTATGATGACACATGGGATGTAAACGGCAGAAACAGAACTTTTTCTTATGCATTTCACCCCGGTCATGTTCTGAGACTCAAGAGTACAAAACTTCCTTACTTTGATTACATCCGTTGGACAGACTTTGAAACAGCAGAAATTGGTGTTAAGTACACTGACATCCTCGGCAAATGGGAAAGACTTACTTTCTCTTCACGAGAGGACAATGTTACAATCACAAAAATTTCAAAGTCAAGCCTCGGAGCAAAAATCAATATGACTCTTTCTCTTGACGACTGCTGGTCACTCAGAGGCTGGGGCGCAGGTGACGAAAAGAATATGCAGTATAAAAAGCTTGTTGACGAAGACTGCAGCTATATTGCACAGATTGCTCACTATCCCTCATATGAAAACAGCGAGCTTAAAGACGGCGGTTACTGCGGTTTTACGAAGGTTATCGTTGTTGACGGCAAAAAAGAAAGAGTTGTTCTCGACTCCACCAATGATAGTGAAAATGTAGCCAAGGAGCAGAATGCGGCTATTAAAATTTCGGGTGCATCAGAGGTTTATCTTATCACCAAGGCTGACCGTACCCATGATATGGGCAAGTTTGAGGACTTCAGGGATGCCGAAAGCTATGCGCTTTTAGATGAACTTAACGCTTACACAACTGCTGTTGCAGAAAAATATACCGAAAACGGAACGTTCAGTTATGATAAGGCTCTCGCCCCCCACGCTGAAAAACAGTCTGCGCTTTTCAATGCTGTTAAGTTTGATTTAGGTGACGGTGAAAACGAAGAACTCCCCAACGAACACCTTATCACACTTCAGAAAAAAAGCAAAAACCTGGAAACTGCTATGATCGAGCGTGCATACAATCAAGGCAGGTACGCTCAGATATGCTGTGCAGGTTCAACATTCTCAAGACTTTGCGGTATGTGGACAGGCGAATGGAATTCCGGCTGGAGAGGTATATACACAATGGATGCCAATGTAAATCTTCAGGCTTCGGGTATGAACACGGGCAACGTCTACGATGCAGGTGTAGGCTATATCAAGTTTGTTCTCAAGCAGATTCCCGACTGGGAGGATAATGCGGCAAAAACCTACGGTATGACAGATGCAATTCAGGTGCCCGTTAACACTGACGGCGACCGTGCCATGATGGTTGAATATGACAAGTGGTACCCATTCCAGTACTGGAATGCAGGTGCTTCCTGGATGCTTCTTCCCATATATGAATTCTGGCAGTGCTACGGAAACACCACCATTGAATTTGAAGGCGACCTCCTTGACCTTGAAAAGGATATACTTTTACCTCTGCTTACAAAACAGGCTAATTTCTGGGATCAGCTTTGCACACCCGAATACTTCACCGATGTTAACGGCAAAGCCTGCTATGAAGAGGGTAAGACAAAGCTGAATGAAGGCGAAAAATATATTATCATTCCTTCATACTCCCCCGAAAATGCGCCCTTAGGTTACACCTCAACAATCACAGCCAATGCCACAATGGATATTTCCGCAGCAAGAGACGGACTTCGTATGACAATAGATATGGAAAATGTTGTGAAAGCAGAAGGCTACGAAGAAAGAATTGCAAAGTGGGAAGCATTAAGCGCACTTCTCCCCGACTATGAGTACGACGAAACAGGTGCCCTTTGCGAATGGGCGATGGACGAATATGAGGAAAACAACAAGCACAGACATATCAGCCACCTTTATGCCGCATGGCCTGCTTTTGAAACTCAGGGAAATCAGCAACTCACCGATGCTTGTAATCAGGCTATCGCAAACCGCAACAGAGAAAATGAAGGCGAAGATGACATTGCCTCCCATGGCTGGGTACACAAGGCACTTGTTGCCGCAAGACTTAAAAATGCGGGCTCTGTCTACAACTCATTGTACACTTTAATGAGCGACAACATCTATTACACTTCAATGATGACAGACCACAATACCCATGACGGTTGGGGTGTGTTCTGCACCGACACAAGCATAGGCACAGTGGGCATTATTGATGAAATGCTGCTGTATTCAAATACAGGCAAAATTGAAGCATTGCCCGCCCTCCCCGATGAATGGAGCAAGGGTAGCATAAAGGGTCTCAGAGCAAGAACAAATGCAGAAGTTGACCTTCAGTGGAACAGCGACACTGTTACCGTTACAATTACCAGCGACAAGGCTCAGACTATCAATGTCAGCGTTTACGGCGGAGAAGAAAAGACAGTCGAGTTTGAAGCAAATGAAACCAAGACAATAGTTTTTAACAGATAACTCTATAAAATATCCCCAACTCATACAGATGTACAGGTTGGGGATTATTGTTTTCTATTGAAAAAATATTCAGATTATGTTAATATGGCAACACAATAACATAAAGAGAGGTTTATATTATGAAGAAGTTTTTGTCATTTGTTTTATGCGCAATTTTGGTTTTCACTATGGCAATCCCTGCCTTTGCGGCATATAAAACTCCCTATGAGGACAGTGAATTCTTCGAATACGAGGGATATTCAGTTCATTACAGAAAATGGGAAGCAGAAAATCCAAAGGGTCAGATATTGATGATCCATGGTTTCGCTCATACTACATACTGCTGGACTGATATTGCGGCAAAGCTTGTCGATAACGGCTATACCTGCGTTCTGGTGGATCTTCCCGACTTCGGTTATTCTTCGAGAGAAACCGCAGACATGAAAAAGTTGCCCCGTGAAGATATTATGCATGCGCTCATGGTACATCTTTCCGATGACCCCTGGTATGTTGCAGGTCTCTCAATGGGCGGTTTTGTTGCAGAGTCGATTTATGACAAATACCCTGAATCAGTAAACAACATTCTCCTGTACGGAACAACAGGCAACATAAACTCTCCCCGTATGGCTAAGCTCATGGGTAATGAAACTTTTATAAAGCTTGCTGTTCCCGTTCTGAAGTTCATAGTAAAATTTGATAAGGTTATTGAAATAGCTATCAAGTGGTGTTTCTTTGACAACGAATACGCCGAAAACTATGACTATTCCGAAATATTAAAGTCCCTCAGGATGCCCGGCACCGGTGAGGGCGTACTCTACTCCTTCTCTATGCTTTCAGACACAAATTATGAAGCTATCAAAAACGGTCCTGCTGTGCTTTATATGAACGGTAGCAAGGATGCAGTAATCAAAAAAAGTGCTGTAAAAACTTTAATGGAAAATCTGCCCGAAAACAGTGTATACCATGAAGTTGAGGGTGGCGGCCACTTGTTCATAGAAAACTATGCTGATGAGACAGCCGAGGTAACATTAGAGTTTTTTAAAAATAATCCTTCGAGATAAACAAACCGCAACCGACTATTTCTGCAAAAATTGTAATGGGTAGTTTTTAATCAGCAAATATTTAATATCAAAAGAAGAGTTGTTGAACCCGGAGCTGACTTTTTTACTTGTCTGGCTTTACCCAACCGCAGACCGGCTCAATAAATTTATCGGCACACAAAAAAGAGGCTGTAAAAAACTACGTTTTTTACAGCCTCCTCATATATGGACTTTAAAGCCCATATCTCACAGTTTAAATCTAAGAAAAGAGATGCACACTCTTACTCTTTGCCTGCTTATTTTACGTTTGCCGCAAGAAGCTCTGCAATGTCACCCACGGTCTTGATCTTTTTAAGAGAACCGTCTGTAACCGACACATTGAATGTATCTTCAACTGCAGCGGCAACATTCATAAGGTCAAAGGATGTTGCACCCAGGTCATAACGTAAAGAAGAATCCTCTTTAACATCATCGGGGTCAACCTCAACATATTCACAAATTATTTCCTTAAGTGTTTCAAATATTTCTGACATTTATATTTCCTCCATTATTTCACCTATCGTTTTATCAGGATTTTTGACACCTGCAAGTATGGTGCGAACAACACCGTTATGGAAGCTGTAGACATCCTCGTCTTTGGTAAGCCACAGCCTGTGGATATAAGAGAAGACGAAGCGTCCTGTTGATGCTTCCTGCATCGTGAGAGTATAAATCGGCATAACATAGTGGCCGAAATTATATGCCGAGAATTCGTACTTTCTGTCACCGAAAGCATTTTCACCTGCAGGCAGATATGAAAACATCATGCTGTTTGAAGTCTGCATAAGAGAGAGGTTATAGCGGTCTCTTTCCATCTGACGCACAGCTGTAAAGGGTACATCGCAATGACGGAATAAAAATAACTGCGATTCACTCAGCTGATGTATGGTTTCCATAAAGCTCTTGTTATCATCAATTATCTCACGCCAGGGCATGGGAGAAGCAAGTGTTCCGCCACAACGCTTTTCCTTGACCGTCCTTCTTCTGGGGCAAAGCACCCAGAAAAGAGTGTCGTTAGTATGACGGTTTATTTTTGAAAAGTAAATACGGAATCCCAGCTGAATAACCCACTCGGGACTGAGATGATTTTCCTTAATAAAATCGGAAATAACCTTGCTGTCCTCATGGCTTAAATGACATTTTACAAGGTGTGTGGAATCAAGAACAGGGAGATAAATATGGGGCATATTAAGATCCTTTTTGCGAAGGAGCTTACTTTGCATATCAAGCACCTTGGGTCCGTTTATTGCATTATAGAACGGACGGCGGTGATCCTTTGCCACCCATTCGTCAAGAATTTTAGTATCCCTTGCAATACGCTCTTCAAGTTCAGGATTATCCTGCTCTTTCTTGATAATGTCTTCGTACTTTGTCAGTGCCTTCGGTAAAGGCTCACCGTTTTTCAGGCTGTCATAAACTGCCATGAGATCCTTGAAAAACATAAACGATGCAACAAAATCCATAATCATATGGGATGCACAGATAAAAATGCCGCATTTGTTTTCATATGTACGGAAGAAGATTATACGAAAGAGTTCTCCACCAAAAACATTGAGCTTGGTTGAGGCAATACTGTCAAAATATTCAACCTGCTCCTCTTTTGATGAAAAATCCTTAACAAGTATTTTATCAAGCTTATATTCATCGAGGAAAAACTGCTTTATCTTAAAGCCATCACGGAATATGCGAAGTCGCATACAGTCATTACGTTCAATTTCTATGTTCACAGCACGGGCAAGTATCCTGAAATCCAGCTCTTCTTCAAAGGCCATAGCAACAGGTATTTGCGTTGACTGCATATGTACGGAATATTTCCACATATATTGAACCATTTCCTGAGAATGTATAAGCTTATATACCTGTTCACCCTTTTTTGGTTTCATCAGGCATCACCTCTTACGTTATTACGCTTGATTTTTCCCGTTGTTGTTTTTTCAAAGGGAGTTTCACGAATGATAAGCCTTTCCACTCTGTGTGAAGGCAGGGCTGTTTCGTTAAAATTATCAGTGAGTTCTTCAAGAACTGCTTTGATGTCTGTTATATTTGCATTTTCTGCATATTCCTCATTGGGATAAACTTCAGCTATGATAACATCCCTTTGAGCATAAACAAGAACTTCACTTACCAGCTTATTTTCTTTATACTTGTTTTCTATTCCCTCGGGAGAAACATTTTCACCGTTAGAGAGAATAATGAGATTCTTGGCTCTGCCTGTGATGAAAAGCAGTCCGTTTTCATCAATATGGCCTATATCTCCCGTACGAAGCCAACCGTCTTCTGTAATAACCTCGGCCGTTTCCTGAGGACGTTTATAATAACCAAGCATAAGACCCGGAGTATCCAGCTGCAATTCACCGTCAACGACACGGGCGTTAATTGTGCTCATAAGTCTGCCTGCACTGTTAATGGGGCAATCAGGGTCAGGAAGTGTTACCTTACCGCTGGCTTCACTCATACCGTAGCCCTGTCTGAGCAAAATACCGTATTCTTCAAAGGCTTTGCACAAGGCAGCGTCAAGATGCGCACCGCCGGAAAGCATCATATCAAGATTACCGCCTGTAACCAGAGCTGCAGCTTCTTTCGGAGAAAGTTCGGGATTTTTTGCCTGAACAGCACGGATACGTCCGAGAATTGCCTGAGCAATCATGGGAACAACACGTATCTGATTTGGCTTGAATATAAGCATATTCTTGAAAAGGTCACGCATTTCGCCGTTAAGGCATACACAGTTGCCCACATTGAGAGGTCCGATATAACCGCAGATGAAGCAGAAAATATGATGAAGGGGTAAAACCGAAAGTATTGTGTCCACTCGAATAACAATAGGATCATATGGATCAAAAATAAGATTGCTGACAAGAGCTTCGCTTGAAAGCATAACACCCTTCTTATCACCTGTTGTGCCTGAAGTGTAGATAATAAGTGCGCAAGCATCAGGATCCATTTTGAAATCGGACAAAGCAGCATAAGGAGAAGTTTCGGAATATTCTTCATATACCTTGTTAAACTCCTCAGAATAGCTTATAACCATTTCAAATTTTACTTTAGGGCAAAGAGCCTTTACAGCTTCTATTCTGTCAGAAAATTCCTCGCCGTATAAAAGTGCTGTTGCATCGGAATCGTTGATAATTGCTGCAGCTTCTTCTGCAGTTGAATCCGGATCAATAGGCACAGCCACATGACCGCCCACAATAACACCTGTCATACAGACGATGTATTCATATGTACTCTTGCTTATAATGGCAATGTGAGTTCTTTCAGGCAGCTGATGGCGCAGCTTACGGCAGAATGCAAGTCCGTCACTTCTGACCTCGCTGAATTTTTTATCAACAAGTTCACCGTTACGGATAAATCTGATAAATGTCCTGTCGTTGTGCTTAGCGGGAGCAACATCCAACAAATCTCTTATGGTAGGTACATTTTCAAGCTTCATTTTTATTCACCTTTTTACATTTTCTTTAATTCTTACTAAAGTTCTTTTGCATAAACAGCAATGGAGCTATTATAGCATAAAAGCAGAACGATTGCAATTCATCTGAGCAAACATTCGTTAATTATTAACATCATCGGTTGCTGAAATGAAATTGCAATCATCTTTATAAGACCAAATCAGGTTTGGTGTTCTTCTGTTCTGATTTCAGTGAGCTTTAAGAAGTCAACTTTTTCAAGTCTTGTTCTCGGAAGTGCATCTATAACACGAATATCGCGGGGAATTGAGAATGTGCTGAGAGTAGCGCACATATCTGTAATTGTCTTTTTATATTCGTCAAGCTTTGCTTCATCAGCCTCAGGAGAGAGAACTATGTAAAGACGTACAATCGGCTTCCTGTCCTCGTCGTAGCCCTGAACTGCACAGCATTCTGTGAGGAAGGGAAGCGGCTCAAGCAGATTTTCAATGTCTGCTGGGAATACATTGTAGCCTGAAATGATAATAACTCTCTTCTTTCTTGCTATAAAGGTAATATAGCCGTCCTCGTCCATTTTGCCAAGGTCGCCTGTAAGAACCCACTGCTTTCCGTTTTTATCGGTATAAAGGCCTTCGCAGAGTCTGCCGTCAGGCATAAGGTAACCCTTCATAAGGGTATTACCCGAAAATGCTATTTCACCTACTGTACCTAAGGGAAGTTCGTTCTGTTCCTCGTCAAAAATAGCTGCACGAACAGTTTTGAGATATTTACCTACAGTACCGGGCTTTGTGAGCCAAGGCATATTGATGCAGTCAACTGCACCACATTCGGTAAGGCCGTATCCGGGCATGAGTGTTGCCTCTGCACCGTACTCAGCCATAAGGTCATTGAATCTCTTGAGGAAATCAATGGGAACATAGTCGCCGCCCGCAAAAGCGTACTTGAGATATTTGAGGTGCTCGCCCGGGAAATCGGGATGAGCAAGAAGCTTACGGAACATATTGGGAACACCGACTACTTCATAGCACTTGTTAGCCTTAAGATAAGAAATATATTCATCGGCTTCAAAACGTGCCATGGGAACTGATTTCCAGCCTGAAACCATTGTGGTTAAAAGACCTGCTACAAGACCGTATGCGTGGAAGAAGGGAAGTGCCAATATCTTGGCAAGCTCACCGGGCTTATATGTGCTGAGTGTTGCAGCACCGAGAGCATTTTTTGTAACAGCATTAAGAGCAGTTGAAGAAAGCATAATTGTTCTGCTGACACCTGTAGTACCGCCACCGTTCATATAAACAGCAACAAGGTCACCGCTTCTGTAAAGACCTTCTGTCTTCTGTCCCTGATATTTCTTGAGAATATCGCCGAAGAACTTGACATTTAATTTGTTTGCCTCGGCAGCTGCAAGAGCCTTTTCATCAGGACGTACATAATATTTTTTTACAACAGGTGCTGCATAGAGTACAGGAGTAGTAACGATAACATCCAGGTCTTCTATCGTGGCAAGTGTTGAGGCATGCTGATGAAGGAACATATCATAAACCAAAACACCTTTTGATTTTGTATATGTAACTGATGCCTTCATCGCTTCGGATGGAAATAAAGGATGAATAAGATTTGCGATGCAACCGATTTTGTTCAGTGCAAAAAGGCAAACAACTTCTTCAATTGAATTGGGAATAAAGAGAGAATAAGCGTCTCCGGCTTTCATTCCAAGCTCTTCCTTGAAATAAACTGCCATTGCTTCAACATCTTCAAAGAACTCACTTTTCATATGATCAGTAAGCTTGAACTGGAACATAGGATAATCTTCCTTATGCGGATAAAGACAAGCAATAAGGTACTCGTACAGATTCATATTCCCATAATCAGGAAGAACATCGTCCATTGTAAACTGTGGTAAATTCAACATTATTTTCCTCCGTGCTTTAAAAATTCTGCAAAACACGGATATTATATAATCACATTTCGTCTTTGTCAACGAACATTTCAATACTTTCAGTTTGAATTCAGACACTATGTTTGTATATGTAACATTTTTTACAAAACGTTTTTTATTTTTCTTAAAAGTTTATATTTGGTTTATCCTGCTTAAACACCGTTTTTCCTGTGCTGCCTGCGTTTCTGTTTTTCACGTCAGCTTAACTTTTGCACGCCGACATCAAAAGTTTTTTTACCACAAATTTCCACCATTCAAATTATTGCAATAAGCAACCCGAATATCCGGACGCTTGCTATACAATGTGCATTATTGATGTTTTGAGCGATGAGATTGCCGGCGATATTTTCACCGGCAAAATAACAATACCACCATCGATACGATTGTATCAACAGTGGTATTAGATTTGGAGTTAACTTTGTTATTTGATACAATTTCTGAAAGTGCAACGCAAAACTTAAGAGCGTTGCAACTGAAAGATTTAAGCAATTAAATTAAACCGTTTTTTTATATAAATTTATTGATTCTTTATATATTTTTCTTTACCAAATCAAATTCTGTCAATACTACAATTGATATAAAAAGATATCATCAAGACTCTTCGTATTCGCTCCAATCATCGCCGTGTCTATGCGACAAAGTATAAATCACGCGAATCGTATTGTTTTTTCATTAAGCAAACGGATTGTCCCTGAAACAGGAGGATTTTTCGTCCGGGGACACTGCCTGCATCAAAATCTAAAAGAAAAATCAAGACAACTGTTGTGTACGGCTACATCTGACAATTATTCTCTTTGCACCGCCATAAGTACAGGTATAAAGAATAAGGTCGTCTCCGTTGTCTTTAACTTTATCAACATCCGTTGGCATAAGAAGATCTACCGAATCAACCTTGTAATGGTGCACAACAGCATCCATATCCGTGAAAACAACGGTATCTCCTGGTTTAAGACTGCCCAGGTATCCAAAATGGACCTTGTAATTATGAGCTGCGATAACTAAATTATCTGTTTTTGTACTGCCATAATATCTGCAGGGAGATATCTTAAGTCTGCCATAATCCCATTCTGACATAACGGGCAGGTCAATGTCAAGTGCCGGAACGGAAAGATACCCTATATAACCGTAACCGTCAATCTCCTTGACCGTCATTTCCTCATCAAAGGGGTCTGTAATTTCGTCTTTCAGCTCATTGTCAGCTATATTTAATCTGATTGATTCTATAAGAGCCTCAGCAGTTTCCTGAGCTTTTTTATTCTCGTAATTATTGTAAATGAGAAGCCCCATAGCAAAACCGATAAGAAGAACCCCCACTGTCATAAGGGTAATAGCTATTTTTCTTTTCATACTGCTTCCTCATCTTTTTTACCGAAATTAAACATCGCCCACCCAAGACTGAACAGCAAAAGACCAGCTACAGAAAAAATCGGAATGGGCCAGTTGAGCTGTCCGGTATCAATAAGCTCTTCGGGCTTTGTTGTGCTTTCGGTTGTGCCTGAGGGCTTAGTTGTAGGCTGAGTGGTAGTATCATCAGGTATGGTTGTGCTGTCGGAGGTTGTTGTGTCGTCCGGGCTTGTGGTTGTCTCATCCTCGTAATCATCATCGGTGTTTGTGATAATAACCGTCATCTGAGATGTCACATATGATACGGTGTAACCTTCAGGCACTTCAGTTTCCACCACGCTCCATGAGTGGTTTTTATCAAGATTTTCCCATTTATGATACCAGTTGTTTGCTGCACTAAGTACAACGGAATCGGAAATCACTCCGTCTTTGATGAGAGAAACTGTTATGCTATCAGGCGCTTTTTTTGTACCTTGCCAATATTTTTTTACGCTGATATAGGTTTTTTCGTTCGTATTTTCTTTGTCGCTTTCGATTTTAGGCGTAGCATCGATATTGTATACCCATTTGTTTTGTATTTCATCTTTCATTGGTACAGCAACAATAAAGGGTGTGGGATTGAGATAGCCTTCATCAATTCCAACCGGGACAACAAGATAAGCACCGCTAGTCAGATTGTCAAAAACAACCTTGCCTGTACTGCCTGTTGATTTTTCAGTGTAAGCAACTGACATTATCTGTGCATATGCTGCCAGGTGTACAGGTAAATATGCATCTGAGAAATTGCCCATATCCATACCGTTGTTTTTAAATTCATCAGTATAAACAAAGGAAATGTTATCGTCTTTAGTATATGCTGAAGCAATATGATAAACTCTGAAAGTTGTACCGCTCACAGCCTCTTTTGAGTCTTTGTCGAGGGTAGTAAGTGTTATGCTGCCTCTTATGGCATCAGAGACGGCAACGGTACCGAAAGAAAACAGAGTAATGCACACGGCTATCATAATCATTATTGCAAAAGCTTTTTTAGCTGTTTTGTTTTTCATATGCATTTACACCTTTTTGATTTAGTTTTCATCCTGTGCTTTCTTTGATTTAGCTTTCTTTTTGCCGGGATTTCTGCTTTTAACTATAAGTACAATCAAAAGTAAACCAAGAATAGGAGCTGCAACCGCCGGGGTTACAATAAGAGGGTCAATCTGATAAGCTTCAGTTATAACATTTATTACTCTGTCAGGCTCAATGTTTTCTATGCGTGTACCTCTGACAAGCATTCTGTGAGTGTTAATACCGTAGGGGGTACATGTGACAAGCGTGCAGTAATCCTCACCTGATACAATATTAAGGTTATCTGTTTCATGGGGAAGCACTATAAGAATCTGGTCAACCTGATATGTGATTGTTCTGTCAAGAATTCTGATTGTGAAAACGTCGCCGATTTCAAGCTTATCGAGATTTGTAAAAAGCTTAGCCGAGGGCAGACCTCTGTGAGCGGACAATACTGCATGTGTACTCTTGCCGCCGACGGGCAGACTTGAGCCTTCAACATGACCCACAGCTGAGTTAAGAACTTTATCGCTTGTTCCGTGATAAATAGGCAGTTGCACCTTGATTTTTTCAATGGTTATATAGCCCATCATTCCGTCGCCGTTGACATCGAGAATGTCGTAATATTCCTCGGCAATGTTTTTGTGATTGAGGAACGGGAAGGACATATTTCTTATTTTCTGATTGTAGGAATCTGCTTTGGAAAAGTATTCGGAATAGTCCTCCGGAGTCAGGTCAACAATCAGATCGTCATAATTCATTATTGCCTGTGACTGCCTTTTCTCATTCCAAAAGTCACTTATCGTGGGATAGAGAAGAACACAGAGTCCCACAAAAAATATCGCCACGAGTATAATAGTGGAAAGGTTGCCGTTTTTCTTTTTTTGTTGTTTTTTATTTTTCATAATACTTCTCACTTATTATAAAAATCTCAACGTTATCACCGAAATAATTTCAGAAACAACGGTCAGATTTTTAATGGCACCACCCTGCCGATACGAGGTCGGCAGGGTTGATTTTATTGTCCGTCAGCTTTTAACTGTGGAATCAAGCTTCTGAGTCAGTGGGTTCTTTATCTTCTGACTCGGAACCATCTGATTCTTTATCCCTTCAAGCGAAGGAAGCCATTCTTTTCTTTGAAACAAGAAGAACGAATGCTGCAAGCATAAGAAGACCGCCAACTACATAGAAGATAGTTGTACCGATACCGCCTGTTTCGGGAAGGAGTGCACCGGTCTTATTTTCTACTTTTGATTCAAATGTATCAGTTACTTCTGTAACATTGTTAGCATTTTCTGCTTCTGTGTCTGTCCAATCGGCTGTGTTATCAACTGAGTCCACTGTTGTGGGTTCTGTGCAAGTAATTGTAAATTCAATATCCTCAGCCTTGTTATAACCCTCGGGAACTGTTGTTTCCACGAGCTTATACTGACCTTCTTCAAGACCGTTCCAAGTATAGATTGCCTTAGCATCAGTAGCTAATGATGTAATCTTCTGCTCTTCACCAACAGCTACCCACTTGTCGTCGCCTTCTACTGTAGCATCATATTTGTAAAGAGTAAAGCCTGCACCTGCAAGAGGATTGCCGTTACCGTCAACCTTTTCTACGGTGTACTTTGTTGTGTAAGTAATAACAGTATCTTCAGGTGTTGTTTCAGTAGTTCCTTCATTCTTGTACTCAAGTTTTACTGTGTTGGTGTTACCTGTTGCGCCAACAACTGCATCTTCATTAAGAGTTGCTGCGTAAGTGATAACAATTTTATCGCCTGCATCGAGTGACTCGATATAGCTGTCTTCAAATTTAATTTCAAATGTGCAGTCGTCTGCGAAACCTGTTGTTACTACTGTATAATTTGTAGATTCAACTGCTGTACCGTCAACTGTCACTGTAACATCAATAACACCGTCTTTATTATCATCTACAGGAGTAAGACCAGCTGACATTTTATCGTGCACAACATAATCTGTAAGACCCTTACCAACAGTTACTACTGTTTCATAAGTAACTTTGTCACCGATTGCTACATTGTTAGCATCAACGCGGTCTGTTCCTTCAACAATTTTCTTTACAATATCAGGCTTCTGGTTCTTTTCAATAAGAGTTTCAGTTGAATTGGTGTTTGTGAGTGAACAAACAGCACCAACTGAAGTATCTACAGCATAATAACCAAGATCAAGACCTGAAAATACAACTGGTGTATCTTTTTCTGCAGTGATTGGAGTAGCAGCTACTGGAACGCTATTTGTCTTTGCATAATCTACTGCGGCTCTTGCAAGGTCAGCATCAACTGTTTTACCCTCTATAATAGTAACTTTATCACCTGTAACTGTAAAGTATTCCTTAGCAAGGTCTGTTGCAAAGAAATCCGTCCAACCTGCAGCAATTGTGTATACACCCTGATTTGCATTACTTTCTGTAGGTTTGAAATCAAGCATCTTGTATACAGTATAAGTGTGACCTTCCGCTGCATTTTCGATTGTGATTTTGCCTGAGGGTGTTGTTTCGCCTTCGGCGAAAGCGATTGTTCCCATTGAGAGAACGAGTGTGAGTGCTAATAAAACTGCAAATAATTTCTTCATAATTATTACTTCCTTTCTTTCT
>JAZSPF010000113.1:0-2386 GCA_045537315.1 Acutalibacteraceae bacterium | reverse complement strand
GTTTTGTGGTATAATTTGAATGCCGATTTTTATCGCATTTTATACCCTTTTCAGGAGGAATTATATATGAAAAAAGTTGCAATTATTATGGGAAGTGACAGTGATTTGCCTGTTGTTTCAAAAGCTGCCGACACACTCAAGCAGTTCGGTGTACCCTATGAGCTTCACATCTACTCAGCTCACCGCACTCCTGCCGAGGCAAAGCAGTTCAGCGAAACTGCAAGAGAAAACGGTTTCGGCTGTATCATAGCAGCCGCAGGTATGGCAGCTCACCTTGCAGGTGCCATTGCGGCAAACACTACCCTGCCCGTTATAGGCATACCCATGAAATCAAAATATCTCGACGGTATTGATGCTCTTCTTTCAACAGTACAGATGCCCTCAGGCATTCCCGTAGCTACTGTTGCAATTGACGGAGCTGTCAATGCCGCCTTGTTGTCTATTGAAATACTTGCAGTGAGCGACGAAGAGCTTGCAAAGAAGCTTCAGGACAAGAGAAATGCCGACACAAAGACAGTTCTTGAAAAGAATGCGGCAGCAGAAAAACAGTATAATTTCTAATTAACTTAGTCTATTCGGAGGTACCATTATGGGAGGATTTTTCGGGGCAACATCAAAGCGTGATGTTGTACTGGATGTATTTTTCGGTGTTGACTATCACTCGCACCTTGGCACCCGTCGCGGCGGTATGGCTGCCGTGAATGAGGAAAAAGGCTTTCAGCGTGATATCCACAACATTGAAAATTCACCCTTCAGAACAAAATTTGCAGGCATAACAGATGAAATGCAGGGCTGTGCCTCAATAGGCTGCATAAGTGACAGCGACCCTCAGCCTATTCTCATTCGCTCAAACTTGGGTGTTTATGCCATAACAACAATCGGAATTATCAACAATGCAAACGAGCTTATCGATAAGTTTTTAAGTCACAGCCACGGTCATTTCACTGCTATGACAGGGGGCAGAATCAACTCAACAGAGCTTGCCGCTGCCCTGATAAATCAGAAAGACAGCTTTGAAGACGGCATACGCTTCTGTCAGGAAAATATTGACGGCTCACTTTCACTGCTCATCCTCAAGGAAGACGGCACAATCATCGCCGCAAGAGACCGCCTCGGCAGAACCCCTGTGGTGCTTGGCAAAGACGCTGACGGTCACTGCGTTTCCTTCGAGTCCTTTGCTTTTGAAAAGCTGGACTATGAGTTTCTCAAAGAGCTTGGCCCCGGTGAAATCGACCTGCTCACTGCCGATAAGGTTGAGGTGCTCAAAGAGCCTCTGCCAAAGATGAAAATATGCTCCTTCCTGTGGACATACTACGGCTACCCCAACTCAAAATATGAGGGTGTCAATGTTGAGGTTATGCGTACTCGTAACGGTGAGATAATGGCAAGAGACGATAAGGCCGCCGGCAAATGCTCGGATATTGACTATGTCAGCGGCGTGCCTGACTCAGGTACCCCCCACGCTATAGGCTATGCCAACGAAAGCGACATTCCATTTGCAAGACCCTTTATCAAATACACTCCCACATGGCCCAGAAGCTTTATGCCGGCCAATCAGAAGGAACGCAACAGGGTTGCAAAGATGAAAATGATTCCCGTTCACGAGCTTATTCAGGGCAAAAAGCTCCTGTTTGTTGACGACAGTATAGTAAGAGGCACTCAGCTTCGTGAGACGGTAGAGTTTCTTTACAGCCACGGTGCTAAGGAGGTACACATGAGAAGTGCCTGCCCGCCCATTATGTATAACTGTAAATATCTCAACTTTTCAAGAGGCAACTCAGACAGAGACCTTATTGCAAGACGCACTATCCTTGAGCTTGAGGGCGAAGAGGGCGAGAAGTATATCGACCAGTACGGCGATGCCACCACCGAAAGAGGCAAGGCAATGCTTGACTCAATATGCAGCAAGCTTGGCTTCCACTCACTTGGCTATCAGAGTCTCTCAGGTCTCTTAGAGGCCATCGGGCTTCCCGAGGAATGTGTTTGCACTTATTGCTGGAACGGCAAAGAGTAAATGCAAAGTGCAAAATTCAGGGGAGCAAAGCTCCGATTATATCCGATTAAAGTTTTTGCAATTCTGAACTCTGCATCCGCCAAAGCAATGAGATATTAAATTTACTTTTTACAATCGATAAAACTTTCCGTTTCTGAGCATTGACTCTGCAGAAAGAAAACTCAAATCAGCATCATATTCCCCCCGCGACCACAATTTTGCACTCTAAAAACGGGGTATCAATAAAAAATTTGAAAGGAACTAAAACGATATGAAAAATTCACAGTCACAGTCCTACGCTGCTGCAGGCGTTGATATTACAGCCGGCTACAAAGCCGTTGAACTTATGAAAAAACATGTTGCAAGAACCCGCAATGAAAATTGTGTAGATGA
>JAZSPF010000050.1:0-2335 GCA_045537315.1 Acutalibacteraceae bacterium | reverse complement strand
AGGGACTTACACGGTACCTTAACGCGGAAACAGAAATATAAGAAATGAGGAAAAGAGTATGGCACAGAAGTCTAAAACGGTTTATGTTTGCAGCAACTGCGCATATGAGACCCCTAAATGGCTCGGAAAATGCCCTGAATGCGGCGAATGGGCAACACTTGAGGAAGAGGTAAGGGTAATCGAATCAGGCTCAAAAAGCAAGGCTTTTGCTCCCATGGCGGCAAAAAGTGTCAAGTCAATGGCTCTTGGTGAAATTCAGCCTGACAATGAGCTTCGCTATAAAACAGGCATGTCTGAGCTTGACAGAGTTCTTGGCGGAGGCATTGTCAAAGGCTCACTTGTGCTTTTAAGCGGTGATCCGGGTATAGGCAAGTCAACAATACTTCTGCAGATTTGTCAGTGTCTCGGCAAAAAGCTGAAAATTCTCTATGTATCAGGCGAGGAGTCATATTCGCAAATTAAACTCCGAGCCGACCGCTTAAAGGTCAAAACCGAAAATCTCTTTGTTCTTTGCGAAACTGATGTTCAGGCTGTTTGTGAGCATATTCAGTCAACGACTCCTGACCTTGTTATAATTGACTCCATACAGACAATGAATTTTACTGAGCTTAACTCTTCTCCAGGCTGTGTCACTCAGGTCAGGGAATGCTCTAACCTTCTTATGCGTACGGCAAAGTCACTGTCTATTCCCATAATTATGGTGGGTCACGTCAACAAAGACGGCAATATAGCAGGTCCCAAGGTGCTTGAGCATATAGTTGATGCCGTACTCTATTTTGAAGGTGAAAGAAATCTGTCATTCAGAATACTCAGAGCTGTTAAAAATCGCTTCGGCTCAACAAATGAAATAGGTGTCTTTGAGATGTTTGACTCAGGCCTCAAAGAAGTGGAAAACCCCTCGGAAATGCTCATATCCGGCAGACCGAAAAATACACCGGGTTCATGTGTAGCCTGCGTTATGGAAGGCACAAGGCCACTGCTTGCAGAAATACAGGGTTTGGTCACATCAACAGGTTTCGGCAACCCGAGAAGAATCAGCAACGGTTTTGATTTCAACAGACTTGCCATGCTCATAGCAGTGCTTGAAAAAAGGGGAGGATACTACTTCTCAAATATGGATGCTTACATCAACATTGTCGGCGGCATGAAGCTTGACGAGCCTGCACTTGACCTGACAATTGTTATGGCGCTTGTGTCTTCACTTAAGGATTACGCTCTTCGTGACGATGTGCTTGCTTTCGGCGAAATAGGTCTTGCAGGTGAAATTAGAGGTGTTTCACACTGCGAGCAGAGAATCAAAGAGGCGGCAAGACTCGGCTTCTCAAGATGCATTATCCCGAAAAGTAATCTTAAGAATTTGTCTGCAAGTGTAAAAAAAGACATCGAAATAATCGGCGTCAGAACTATAAGAGAAGCCTTTGAGGCGATAATATTATGACAAGATTTATTGAAAGACCAAATTTGCCCGAAGGAAAGGTTGAAACCGTTATTTGCGGAGAGCTGTGCAGTGAGCTGAGTTTATTTCTTGATTCAAGAGGCATTGAATGCATTGTAGTTGCACCTAACCGTGAAATCGACCCTGCCACTGCAAATCACTCCGATATGGCGGTTATTCACTTGGGAGAGAATATAGTCATTGCCGACAAAAATCAGACAGAGCTTATTGATAAGCTTACAGATAAAGGTTTCAGTGTCTTCAAGAGTAAAAGTGAAATAAAAGGGGAGTACCCCAAAGATGTTCCACTGAATTTTACTGTTATCGGTGAAAATCTAATAGGAAATTTCAATTTTGCCGATGAAAGACTTTTGCAACTAACAAGCAGCTTAAATAGAATAAATGTTAAGCAGGGCTACTGCAAATGCTCGTGCTTCGTTATAAACGAAAACGCTCTTATTACCGATGACAGGTCAATTTGCAATAACGCTACCGTAAACGGCATAGATTGCCTTCTTGTGTCTAAGGGTGATGTTTCATTGTCGGGACATGAATACGGCTTTATCGGCGGTGCTTCAGGCAAAATATCAAAGGATGAGGTTCTTTTTTTCGGTGATATAACTAAGCATCGGGATTATAAAGAAATAGCCGCCTTCATAAAGAAGCACGGCTGTGAGATAATATCATTGGATTTTCCCCTGACTGATTTCGGCGGGGTTATACCTGTGATTGAAGAAATGTGATTTTGAGTCTGCGGTGGCGGCAGGCGGCTCCACCGCAGAATTTCATTCGGCCCACAGTCACCGCCCGTGACTGTGTAAATCGCAAAGCGATTTAATGGAGCCGCCGAACCTGCAATATATATCCCACTAAATACAAAACCCACCGATTAAATCGGTG
>JAZSPF010000118.1:0-4793 GCA_045537315.1 Acutalibacteraceae bacterium | reverse complement strand
GTCGGCTTTGTTGTGGTCGGCTTCGTTGTAGTCGGCTTCGTTGTAGTCGGGTTTGTTGTAGTCGGCTTGGTCGTTGTCGGCTTCGTTGTAGTCGGTTTTGTAGTTGTCGGCTTTGTGGTAGTCGGCTTGGTCGTTGTCGGCTTTGTTGTGGTCGGCTTTGTTGTGGTCGGCTTTGTTGTGGTCGGCTTTGTAGTTGTCGGCTCCGTGGTTGTCGGCTTCGTAGTTGTCGGCACCGTGGTTGTCGGCTTCGTAGTTGTCGGCTCCGTGGTAGTCGGCTTTGTTGTGGTCGGCTTTGTAGTTGTCGGCTTGGTAGTAGTCGGCTTAGTTGTGGGTTCCTCAGGAATTTCCTCCGGTGCCTTTGTTGTTGTTACCTTCTTGACATCACTTTCGGGGTACCATGTAACTTTGCCGTTAACCTTTTTATAAGCTCTGACCATATAAGTGTAGGATGTGCCGGGTTTCAGCTTTGTAACGGTATATTCAAGTGAGGGAGTTGACTTCACTCTCTTCCACTCGCCGTTTGACTGCAGCACACTGAGTCTGTAACCTGTAGCAGATGAAACCTTGCTCCACTTGAGTGTTACAGTGGTATCGGTAACTGCCGCATAGGTAATTTTTGTCTTGGTGGGGTCTGTTGTTTTAACAGACAGTGTCTTTGAGGTAGAAGCCCAGACAGTACCGCTGCTCGGCTTTGCATAGGGCTTGATTCTGAATTTATAAGTTGTTGCACTCTTAAGGGACTTGACAGTATAGCTGTTTGTGGTGACAGACTTTATCTTGACCCACTTGCCGCCTTTATACTGATAAACTCTGTAACCTGTAGCACCTGCAACCTTACTCCATTTGAGAGTGATGCTGTCTTTTGTTATCTTTGATGCCTTTGGTGTGGGAGTGGTGCCCATTTTCTGTGTTTTGGCTGTTACGCTTTTATATTTATCTGCATGATAGGTTTTGCCACCTGATTTTCTGTAGGCTCTGACGGCGAACTTATAGGTTTCACTTGCTGTCAGGCCTTCAAGCACATATTTATTGGTTGTAACTGATTTAATGTGCTTCCATTTATTGCCTACACGCTGATAAATTCTGTAGCCTGTTGCCTTGCTGACCTTTCTCCATCTGAGTTCAACACTGTCTGCAGTTGTTTCAGCCACGAAATTTGCCGTGACACCAACCTTGACTGCCGCTGCCTCAACACCGAGACTGCCTGCAGTAAACAGCACAATAAGGCAAAGAATTAAACTGAGAATTTTCTGACTTACTTTCATATTTTCTCACCTTTCCTTTTGTTAATATTTTCCATATTATTAGTATATCAAAGGCGTTTTTCTTTGTCAACCGAAAACTACAATATATTGCCTACGGTGAGCCTGTGAGACTCTATAACTTCCTCAAAATATCCCTGACTTTCTCTTATGAGCATCAAAGCACCCGAATAGTTTTTATCCCTGACACTGTCATATATGGCGGGGATATTCTTACCGGGTCCCAAAAGCATATCGTCACCTGAAACTATACTCAACAACATAACATTTTTTTGCCATTGATTTTGCAGATTTTCCAGTTCCGAAACTGCTTCGTCATATTCCTGTGCTTTTATTTTTCCGGCACAAACTTCAAGCTTTTCTATCATACCATTGCAGGAACGCTTAAGATAACCCTCAGCAAAAACACTCAGACAGAAAAAAGTGCCTGCTAATAAAAATGCCGCCACCAGACGCTTCATATCACTGCTCACCCTTTCTCACTATATAGGTTTTGCCGTTTTTATCAGCAGTCATAAGAAAGACCTCCTTGGCTGTGAGGTTTTCTTTTTTCAGCATTTTCAGGAGCTTTGCCTCGGTCATATTGCAAAAGGTAAATTCTCTTGTGATAATCTTGCCGTCACTTATGACAAGGCAGGGAAGATACTCTTCTTCGGCTTTTTTATTCATATCATCCGCACTCAACGGCTGATACTTTTTCTTGAGTTGTACGCTGACGGATCCGTTGGTTTCAATATAGGCATACTGCACCGTGTCAATATCAAAAACATCCTTTAGTCTGAGTGCTTCCAACAAATCATCATTGCTGTATCTTATCATTTTCATATTTCTTTTCAGGAGCTTGCCCTCTTTTATAATAAGTACGCTGTGTCCCTGAGTCATGGTGCGGTATTTACGGCTTTTCATACTCAGATAAGAGGATGTCAATTCCAGCACCACCAGCAGGAAAATAAGACTCACACTGGAAAGAATAGGTATGTCGTCCCCCTGAAGGGACATTGCCGCCACCTCAGAGAGCAAAAAGGTTATAACAAGTTCACCGGGCTGAAGCTCCCCTATCTGCCTTTTGCCCATAAACCTCATGGCAATTATAACTGAAATATATACGATAATACCCTTAAAGAGAAGATTCATACTTTTCACCTCTGATAGAGTATTGTCATCGTCAGACAGGTTTATAATTGCATAATCGCATTCACCCTCTTTGTGTCGGTTTCTTTGTAGGCTCAATTTCCTTAAGATATGTGTTATATATCATCATCTGACACACAACAGGTGTGGAATAGTAAATGAAATAAAAGTTATCCTGTGTTTTTGTCAGTTCGCCCTCTTTCAAAAAGGCGCTGAGTTCACCCAGAGAAAACTCACCTATGAGTGCTTCGGCAGTGTACATGTCATAAGAACAGAAAGCCTCAAGGGTGTTTTTTAGTATGGATAGAAATTTTTTACTGTCCGTAGAAATATTTTTACTTTGCTCACCGTTTTCACTGAGCTTCGTCATCATCACTCTGCACTCACTTATTTTTCCGTCGGGAGCCTCTTTAAGAGTGAGAAGAACATTATCCTTTATGAGCTTAAACTCTCTGCTTTCACCCGTTGTGTAAATAAAATCCGTGAAATCTATGTCACTGTCAGACACTTCGTTATAATTATCAATAAATCCGCTTAAATCCATAAACTGACTTTTTGAGCAGGCTGTGAGCATAATAATAAGTATGAGGCAAAGTGGTACCTTAAAATATCGCATAACATCACCTTTAGATGTTTATGAAAAGTCAGCGGTAATTATATCATTATGTTTGACTTTTTGCGGTTATAGATGTAAAATTAAGGTATAATATTTAGTGAGGTAACAGTTATGGATATTAAAGAGATTCTTTCAAAGGTTGACCATACGCTTCTCAGTCAGGGTGCAACATGGAGTGAAATTAAAGCTATTTGCGACGACGGCATAAAATACGGCTGTGCAAGCGTGTGCATTCCGCCCTCTTATGTAAAGCAAGCAAAGAATTATGTTGGTGAAAGCCTTAAAATATGCACCGTTATCGGCTTCCCAAACGGATATAACACCACAGCAGTGAAATGCTTTGAAGCAGCCGAAGCCGTAAAAGAAGGTGCTGACGAAATTGATATGGTTATAAACATCGGTATGGTAAAAGACAAGAGATATGACGATATTCTTGAAGAAATCAAGGCTATAAAAGAGAGTTGCGGTGGCAAACTTCTCAAAGTTATAATCGAAACCTGCCTTCTCACCGATGAAGAAAAAATAAAAATGTGTGAAATCGTGTCAGACAGCGGTGCCGACTACATCAAGACCTCAACAGGTTTTTCCACCGGTGGTGCAACAAGAGAAGATATTGCTCTTTTTAGGGCCAATGTTAAGCCTCACCTTTGCATCAAAGCCGCAGGCGGCATCGCAAGCATAAAGGATGCAGAGGATATGCTCAGGCTCGGAGCAAGCCGTCTGGGTACCAGCAGAATTGTTAAAATAGTCAAAAACGAAGAAGGCTTCGGCTATTAAGGAGGAAATATTTATGTCAGTTTCAACACCTCATATCTGTCTGCCCGATGGGGAAAGCTTTGCTAAAACCGTGCTTATGCCCGGTGACCCGCTGAGAGCTAAAATGATTGCGGAAACTTTTTTTGAAAATCCGAAGCTCATTAACAACATAAGAGGCATACAGGGCTATAACGGCACCTATAAGGGTCACAAGGTCAGCGTTATGGCAAGCGGTATGGGTATGCCCTCTATAGGAATATATTCCTACGAGCTTTATAATTTCTTCGGTGTGGAAAATATCATCCGTGTAGGCTCTGCAGGAGGCCTGAGCGAAGAAGTTAAGCTGCGTGACATTGTTGCAGGCATAGGTGCCAACACAAACTCAAACTTCGGTGCTCAATACGGCGTCACGGGTACTATCGCACCCACCTGCTCCTACGAGCTTCTCACTGCCGCTGTGGACTCTGCCGAGAACCTGGGTCTTTCTCTCAAGGTAGGCAATCTCTTTTCAAGCGACACCTTTTATGACGCTGACCCCGACTGCCATAAGAAATGGAAAAATGTAGGCTCCCTTGCCGTTGAAATGGAAGCGGCGGCTCTTTATCTCACAGCTATGAAAGCCAGCAAAAATGCCCTTGCTATATGCACTATCTCAGATATCCCCGCCACGGGTGAAGGCTGCAGTGCAGAAGAGAGACAGAACACCTTTACAGATATGATGAAAATTGCCCTTGAAACGGCAATAAGAATGGATAAGTGATTTAATGATTAAGCGTGTCTTTTTAATTGTGCTCGACTCTTTCGGCATTGGCGAAATGCCTGACAGTGCCTTTTACGGCGATGAGGGAAGCAATACACTTCACTCCTGCTTTTTGCAGGAAGGCTTCGCTGTGCCCAATATGGTAAAATTGGGACTTTTTAACATTGACGGTGTTTCTTTCGGTGAAAAAGAAAAAACACCTATGGGTGCTTTCGGCAGAATGGCAGAAAAAAGCAAAGGCAAAGACACTACAACAGGTCACTGGGAA
>JAZSPF010000020.1:0-3296 GCA_045537315.1 Acutalibacteraceae bacterium | reverse complement strand
GTGTTTCTCACGCCGGTGCTTATTATACTGTCGGCAAGAGTAATAAATCAGCCGTGGCGTGAGATAATGGATATGGTCGCTTTGAGTGAGATGTTCGCACGCGCCTTCGGCAAGCTTGGCTGTTTATTTTTCGGCTGCTGTTGGGGCTTTGAGTGTGACTATGGTGCATACAACTATCTGTTTAAAATGAATATGTTCCCGTCACCTATATTTGAGTTCGGGACAATGCTTATAATAATTGTTATAGGTTTTCTGCTTCTTTATAAAAGCAAAAGATATGTCCCCGGCTGTCTGTACCCCATAATGTCACTGCTTTATGCAGGCACAAGATTTTTCTGGGAGTTTACACGCTATTATTCCTCAGAGGCTGAAAAGCACCTTTTTATGGGCATGAGCCTGTGGCAGGTCTGCAGCATTATAACAGTGGCACTGTCGGTTTTGTGGCTGGTGGGAATAAAGCAGGATTGGCTCGGCAAGGCTAAGGCTTATGTCGAAGTAAAGCAAGCCGAAAAGGCTGAGGCTGAAAGAAAGGCAAGAGCCGAAAAGAGAAGGAAGAAGAAAAGGAAAAGTAAATAATAAGGAGAAGTGCAGATGTTTAAAGGTAGTGAATATGCATATTATGCTATGTATCTTGTGGGCTTTATCATAATGATGCTTATTAACCTGAAAAGCCACGAGAGATATGAAATAGAAAAGAAAAAAGCGGTTACTCTCACACTTATAACATATGTTGCAGGTGTTACAGGTGCTTTGTTAATGGGCAAAATTTACACTGCAGTTATGGCTTTGGTGGGTGAAGGTGGGTCAAGAGTAGCTATCTATGGTGCGTTGATTTTTACACCTGTGTTTATGATAGGGACAGCTTTGGCGTTGAAACAGCCGTGGCGCAAGGTTATGGATATGCTGGCTCCAGGTATTTTTATAATTCTGACCTGTGCTAAGTTCGGTTGCTTTATGGACGGTTGCTGTCACGGAATAGAATGTAGCTTCGGTGTTTACAATCCCCGTGTTGAAGCTGTGGTTTTTCCGTCACAGATTTTTGAGGTTGTGACAATGCTTTTGGTAGTGGCTTTTTGCTTTTACTATGCATTCAAATCCAAAAAATTCATTTCAGGTGCAGTTTATCCCGTAACGGCAATATTCTATTCAATAACAAGATTTTGTTGGGAATTTCTTCGCTACTATCCCAGTGAAGAAGCAAGGCACATTGTGTTCGGCCTTACATTCTGGCAGTTCTGCTGTCTGCTGACAATTGTTCTTTCAATAGTGTGGATCATTTTGCTCAAAGCGGAATGGTTGGCAAAAAAAGAAGCGGAACGCGATGAAAGAATAAAGATTGCAGAAAAGGCACGAGCAAAAAAAAGAAAAGCAGAGAAAAACATAGTTCATCACAAGAAAAGAAAATAAGGGTTATTTTATAACTTTTATATATAGAAAGAAACTTTGCAGGGAGATGATATTTTAAAAGACGCCCTCTTTACCCACGCTCAGGGAGCTGAGCAAAAAAACTCTGTGTATAAATTTTTTATACATAAATATTTTAATGGAGGAAACAACATGAAAGTAGGAAAAATCAAACAACTTTCAAAGAAGTCGTTGAGTGTTTTGCTTGCAGTTATCATGATTATGACAAGCATGAGTGTATGCTTTGGCACAGTCACCTTTGCAGCAGGCGGAAATGTAAGCGATGCAAAGTGGAATGAACTTATCGACGCACTCAAAAACGACACAGTCAAAAATGCAGTATGGAATACAGCAGCAAATAATTACACTGTCAATGACCCTGACGGAAAAATCATTGATGCCGTAGAGCTGTATTTTGAAATTTTTGACACACTTGCTGACAAGGCTCCCTCAGGTAGCTCAGCAGGTAACAGAACAATCAATCAGGTAAACACAACAATCAAAGACACTCTTTCAAATAAGATGAGTGCTGATTACAACACTTACAATGTCGGCACCTTTATCGGCAATATGATTTCAGGTGCTGATGTAACAGCAGACACAGAGCTTAGGGAAAGCACACGAAATTCAGCTCCCGGTTCAGACGTAGATGTTCCTGCTGCTGTTAATTTAACAGTTAAGCTTGGCGGTGAGCTTCTTAGCTATAGCACTATTGATGAGCTTCCCGCAGAGATAGAAACAACTAAAATCTTCACTGTTACTCACCATAGAAACAACTATGATTACAGCACAAGAACAGAAACCGGTTGTTCAGGTAACACCACTTATCATCAGTTCTCTTACTATAACACAATTGCTGCAGTGTCAGAGGCTAATGGTGCAAAGCAGAGCACACAGGTTCTTAAAGACAGTGCAAAAACTCTCAGTGACAACAGCGAATATCTTGATGCAGCCCTCAATGATATGGTTGGCTTTATCATTGCAGATGCAAGTGCAGTTGCTGCAGCACAGAAAGATATCAACGACGCTAAGACTGCTGTTGTTAATTTCAATCAGGCTGCATGGGACATATATTTCAGCGATGCCTATGACACAAAAATTACAACCCTCAGCAGCAATGTCACTCTTGCAACTGAAATTGTAAGTGTTGGTACAATTGCTTTCAATCTTGTAGATCTTAAGGATGCAGGCTATGAAGGCATGGATGAAGCTGCTCTCAAAGCTCTTTATTCACAGCTCACAGAAGGTCTTGGCAAGTTTGACGGTGCAACTCAGGATGCAAAGGACTATATTGCTAACTCCACAGTTGACGGCAAGAAGTTTGTTCGTGCTGACATTCAGGCCTTTGCAAATGCAGTGCAGAGAGAAGTTGAGCTTATTAATCTTCGTGAACTGAAGGCAACTATCGAAAGCACAATTGTTCCTTTCTATGGCTACAATGAAGATGATGTAATCAGCGGTGCTGTAAGCGGTGCAACACTTTCAGCCGCTAAAGGTACAGTTGACGGTTTCATCGATTCTATCAACTCCTATCTCGCAGACCTCGTTAACGAAGTAATGCCCGGCTATAAGGAAGAGCTTCAGAAGCTTTCAGCAGAGCTTGGCAGACTTATCAATGTTGCAAATTATGACGACCAGTTCTCGGCAGAGTACGCAAAGTATATTGCTGAGGTTTACGGCGCAACTGACCTTGACGCTGAGTCAGCAACTCTTCTTGAAGGTATCAAGAATTACGATTCATGGTACACAGGTCTCAAGAACCTCATCGCAACAATCGAAGCTAATCTTGAACCCGGCACAGCCGACAAGATCATGAAAGAAAACGATGATGCCATGAAGGCTCATATGGAAGACGTTTATGACACCCTTTACGGCAGAGTAGCAGCTCAGAT
>JAZSPF010000099.1:0-3339 GCA_045537315.1 Acutalibacteraceae bacterium | reverse complement strand
GAATTTGACGCTACCTATACATACAAAATCCTCCCCGGTGAGACGAAGGAAATAAAGCTCACACATACTACCTCATCAATAAAGCTGAGTTGGGGCGAGGTTTACGGCGCAACGGGCTACAGAGTTTACCGCTATGATTACACCGAAAAAGAATGGGTACGCATCAAGAGCACCACAAAAACAGCCTACACCGTAAAAGGCCTTTCTTCCGGTACGCGTTACAGATTTGCCGTGCAGGCTTATCACAAAACCGCCGACGGCACTGTATATTTCAGCGACATCAAAAAGGCGGTTACCACCAGCACTAAGCCTGCCACTGTAAAGAACTTCTATGTATCTTCCGGCAGCAAGGGCAAGGTGAGCTTCTCATGGTCAAATGTCAGCGGCGAAAGTGGATTTGAGATTTACTACAGCACGAGCAAAAACGGCACATATAAAAAGTTAGCCGAAGTGGATGCCAACACAGTTAAGCATACCATAACAAACCTTAAAGGTGGCAGAACCCTTTACTTCAAGGTCAGAGCCTACAGAACAATAAACGATAACACGGTTTACGGCGCTTTCAGCAGTGTCAGAGCCGTTTGGGTGAGATAAAAATAGGACGACGGCGAAGAATAAAAACTTCGCCGTCTCATAAAATAAAATTATAAAAAACACTTGACAATTGCCTTTTGATGTGGTAATATCATTAGGCAAATACGGAGAGATACCGAAGTGGTCATAACGGAACGGTCTTGAAAACCGTCGTACGTCCTGCGTACCGTGGGTTCGAATCCCACTCTCTCCGCCATTTATTTTTTAATAGAGAAGTCTTAACGACACCGCTATGGAGAAGTACTCAAGTTGGTGACGAGGCGCCCCTGCTAAGGGCGTAGGTCGGGTAACCGGCGCAGGAGTTCGAGTCTCCTCTTCTCCGCCAAAAAATAAAGTCACACGAAAGTGTGACTTTATTTTTTATCCAATCCGAAGGATTGGTATGTAATCGCCGTCAGGCGTATGTAATCCATTCGCATTGCGAATGGTATGTCATCAAGGCGTAAGCCTTGTATTTTTCCTCCTTCGGATTGATTACATGCCTTTCAAAGAAAGGATTACATACATCCCTGTGGGATGATTACATTCCGTCTCACGACGGATTACATGCAAGGCTTCGCCTTGATTTTTTATAGTTAAGTTGATATAATCTTTTAAGAGGTGATTATATGAAAGATAATCCGCTTATGAGATATTCTGAACAGTTAGCTGTTGAAACTGAAAAACTTTGCAAATCAATAGACAAAAAGGACAACTCAAATACTATCTTTCAAATCCGCAAATCTTCTTCAAGTGTGTTTGCAAATATTTCTGAAGCACAATATCCTCAAAGTCTTCCTGATATGTTGTCAAAGTTTAAAATAGCCCGAAAAGAATGTGTCGAAACTGAAAGTTGGTTAAAACTTTTATATTCTGTAAACGCTATTGATGAAATAACATTTAAAAAATACAGAAATCTTTGTGGCAGAATACAGAGAATGTTAACATCATCTTGTATTACAATAGAGAAAAAGATAGAAAACAGTTAACTGAGAAGGAGATAAGGTTTTATGGAAAATACAGCGAATATTTCGTTAGAGCAAATAATAAAAAGAAGGCTTGATTTTTACTTATTTGTTGCTAAATTGATCGTAAAACACATTAAAATCCGTTCGCTAAAGTGGACGGATTAATTTTTATCTGATTCCCCGTTTGACATATTACATAAATTCTGTTAAAATACCCTTGAGGTGAAAACAATGAAGAAACTTACAAAAACATTATCACTTATCCTAGCGGTAGTTTTGTGCCTGACAAGTCTGTCACTGAATGCTTTTGCTGCAGGCAGAAAACCTGCACTTCCCACATCCTATGGAATAGCAGCACTGAGAAACGAGTTTTCAAGAGATGTTGCACCTAAAGACGGTAACCACGCACTTGATTATTGCTATTATTCTCCCGTTGGCACAAATGATAAAACCAAATATCCCCTTGTTATTTTCCTTCACGGCATCGGCCACGCAGATTATGCGGGAGCTCAGCTTGCAGACAGCGATATGCCTTATTGGGCATCAAAGGAGTTGCAGAGCCGTTTCACTCAGGGCGGTGCTTTTATACTTCTGCCCAGAGCTCCCGAGGATAAACTGATTTATTGGAGCAACGTTTTGCTTGAGCCACTTCGTGCGGTTATTGACGATATGATTAAAAAGCACGGCAAAAACATTGACACAACACGCATTTTCATCGGCGGCAGCTCAGCAGGTGCTGAAATGGTGTGGAATATGATTATAGCCTATCCCGAATATTTTGCGGGTGCATTTCCCATTGCCGCAACGGGCTCAGTTTCCACTAATGATGTGAGGCTCTGCAAGGATGTTGCCATCTGGATGTTCTCAAGCTCAAAGGACCCCATTGTCAACTATACTCTGGACACAAAGCCTTTATGGAGAAATGTGTGCAGATATAACACAAATCCTGCAAAATGCCGCCTGACAACCTTCGGTGATGTTGTTGAACCAAGCGGATCTGCTTCTGTGGGCAATCACCATATGGCAAAGGTTGTAACCTACGATATGCATCTTATCAGCGGAGCAGAATATCCCGACGCTAAAACCGTCGATGGCAACGGTAAGACGGTTACTCTCAAAAGCCCCAACGGAATTATAAAGTGGATGAATACACTTTCTTCGTCATATAACGGCGCTTCCGAGGACGGAACGGGCAACACGTCTGTAGGATTTGTCGGCGGTGTGCTTAGCATCTTCCGCAACCTGCTTCTTAAAATAGTAAACATCTTCCAGAGAATATTTATTCTGTGATATAGCGTAAGCACCCTTAAGGGGTGCTTATTTCTTTGTTTGCAGGGCCGTCAAGTATCCTGCCGCTTTCGGTGAAGCGTGAGCCGTGGCAGGGGCAGTCCCAGCTTTTTTCGAAGTTGTTCCACTTAAGGGCACAGCCCAAATGAGAGCACCGCTTTACCGTGGGTGTAACAAAGTTTGTTAAAGTCTCTGCACCGTTTATGAAAAGCTGAGGCTTTATCATACATCTGTGCGGTGAGAAGGCTTCTTCAAAGTCGCTTTTTTTGCCTGAGAGCATATCGCTTAAAATCATGGCCGACACCATTGCACCTGTCATGCCCCATTTATTAAAGCCAGTGGCAACATACATATTATGAGTACGGAGGCTGTAATGGCCGATATAGGGTGCACCGTCAAGGGTCATAGGGTCCTGAGCTGCCCAGTGATATTTTTCCTGAGCGGTGGGATAATTTTTAGCTGAGAAAGCACGAAGCTCACTGTAATTGCCGCCTTGTTTGCCTGTGCGGTG
>JAZSPF010000142.1:0-14681 GCA_045537315.1 Acutalibacteraceae bacterium | reverse complement strand
CCGCAGATTGAAGCCTGTGATGTTGAGCCGTTTGAAGAGAGAACTTCTGAAACGAGTCTGATTGCATAGGGGAACTCCTCAACACTGGGGATAACGGGTACGAGAGCTCTTTCAGCCAGAGCACCGTGACCGATTTCACGTCTGCCGGGGCCTCTTGAGGGCTTTGTTTCGCCAACTGAGTATGAGGGGAAGTTGTAGTGGTGCATATATCTCTTTTCGGTTTCGTTGTCAAGACCGTCGAGAAGCTGTGCATCACTCATGGGGCCGAGGGTTGTTACGGTGAGAACCTGAGTCTGACCGCGAGTGAACATACCTGAGCCGTGTACGCGTGAAAGAAGGTCAACCTGTGCATCCAGAGGACGCATATCGTTGATACCTCTGCCGTCAACACGCTTGCCTTCGTCAAGAAGCCAGCGTCTTACAACATACTTCTGAAGCTTATACATGCACTCGTCAATCTTTTCGATAACGTCTGCATATTCTTCGTCAAATCTCTCGTGTACCTTTTCGTAAACGGGCTTGAGTCTTTCGTCACGGATTCTCTTATCGTCTGTATCAAGAGCAAACTTAACATCATCAATAGCAAATTCCTTGATTGCTTCAAACATTTCAGGTGCGGGATCCTGTGACTCAAAGGGAACCTTTTCCTTGCCGATTTCAGCCTGGATACCCTTGATGAACTCAACGATTTCCTGGTTAACCTTGTGAGCGTACATAATACCGTCATACATTGTTTCGTTGTCAACTTCGTTTGCACCTGCTTCAATCATAGCAACAAGGTCTGCTGTTGAAGCAACTGTAACAGCCATTTCGCTCTTTTCTCTTTCAGCCTCTGTGGGGTTGATAACAAACTTGCCGTCAACAAGACCAACTGAAACGCCGCTGATGGGGCCGTCCCAGGGGATTTCTGAAATTGAGATAGCAACTGATACACCGATCATTGCTGTGATTTCGGGAAGGCAGTCCTGGTCAACTGACATAACAGTTGCAACAACACCTACATCGTTTCGCATATCCTTGGGGAAAAGAGGACGGATGGGTCTGTCGATAACTCTTGATGAAAGTGTAGCCTTTTCGCTTGCCTTGCCTTCTCTTCTCTGGAATGAGCCGGGGATGCGGCCAACTGAGTAGAGCTTTTCTTCAAAGTCAACACTGAGGGGGAAGAAGTCAACGCCTTCTCTGGGCTTTGCTGCCATTGTAGCTGTGCAAAGAACTTCTGTTTCGCCATATCTGATAAGACATGAGCCGCCTGCAAGACCTGCCATTTTGCCTGTTTCAACAACAAGTGGTCTGCCTGCGAGAGTGGTTTCGAATTTTCTGAATTCAGGGAACATAATTTCTACCTCGCTTTTTTATTTTATATATTTTTCGGTACGAGGCAGGGTTTAGCATTAAACTCAACCTTGACACTCAAGGCTCAATTTAGTGCTAAAACCGATTGGTTTGCCTCATATCGATAAATTACCTAAAAAATGGCAGACACGAGTATTTCATGTCTGCCGAGTGGGTGCAATTACTTACGGATACCAAGTCTTGCGATGATTGCACGATATCTTTCGATGTCGTTCTTCTGAAGGTATGCGAGAAGGTTTCTTCTCTGACCAACCATCATGTGAAGGCCGCGACGTGAGTGGTGGTCCTTCTTGTTTGTCTTAAGGTGCTCTGTGAGGTTCTTGATTCTGAAAGTAAGAAGAGCGATCTGTACTTCAGGTGAACCTGTGTCACCTTCGTGAGTAGCATACTCAGCGATAATTGCGGTTTTCTGTTCTTTTGTCATCATGACATTTCACCTCATAAATATAGTATTTGCCATGCACGACCCCAGTATGCGGCCGGTGAAGTGCTCTTTGAGCAAAACCCGCAAACCGAGAAATCGGCACAATGCTCAGGTATTATACCACAAGGCTTTTCAAAAGTAAAGAGTTAAAGGGAATTTTTTTGATTAAATTATAAATTTTTTCCTATATTAGTTTGCCCCTTTATGCTTATGATATTACAAGTCCTGTTAAAGTAAAGCAAGAAGCGATTTTGGAGCTATGCTTTACTGACGCTTACTTTTAGTTTGTGCCGGAGGCGCGGCTCCATTAAAATCGCCCTGCGATTTTACGGCGAAGCTTTCGCCGAGCCGAACACTGTTCGGCTATGGAGCCACCGCAAGCACAAACTCCCCTCCTTCGCCAGCAGCAAACCTGCCCGCTTCGTAAACTGCTGACGCAGGCGGTGAGAGATTTGTTGAAAAGTGATATGGTAGGTAATTTGAGTGTCCCCCGATAAAGCATCGGACTTACCCGCTTCGTAGTCAGCAGTTGAAGGCGGACTGAGACTATATCTTAAAAATATGACTACCGTAATCAAAAAAGAGCACTTTGCGTCTCGGCTCCCCTGAAAGGGGAGCTGTCAAAATCATTTTATGATTTTGACTGAGGGGTTCTTGTCGCTCCGGACAAAGGAAGTGCCATAGCGGCATGAGCGTAGAAAGATTAACTGTTATATCAAAACTTAAATCAGCAGATAAAACTATCCTCTACTTACAATCGCAACCTCTTGCCGTTTTGCAATCATTTTTTTCGGCAGAAAAAGATAAAAGAGACGCGAGTTTCACCCGCGCCCCCAAAATATTACATTTATTTTTTTATTGCGCTCGCCGCGCAGGCGTAACTTTTTGCTGGCGCGAGAACCCCTCCGTCTTTTGCTTCGCAAAATCCACCTTTTTCTCCGAAAACAGGCACCCCTTTGTCTGCTTCGCAGACATCTCCCCTAACAGGGGAGTTACCTTTCAGGAGAGGCAAGACAAATCAAAAGCGCGCTGATTATTTATCACAAACAGCTTATCTTCTCCACCAGCTTCTCCACATCCTCCGCCTTCGTCGCCCAACTTGTGCAAAATCTCACAACATGTCTGTCGCCGTCCTTGCACCAATATGAGTAGGCAAAATCTTCACTCAGAAAATTCATCTGCTCCTCTGTCAGGCACGGGAACTGCTGATTTGTGGGTGAATCGTAATAAAGAGGAATGTTCTTCTCCTCGAGAGCCTGCCTTATCTTTTTGGCAAGAATGACGGCATGAGAAGATATTTTATAATAAAGTCCATCAGTGAAAAGAGTGTCGAACTGCAAGCCTAAAAGTCTGCCCTTGGCAAGCATTGCACCCTTTTGCTTCTCTATATAGCGGAAGTCTTTTTTATATCTGTCATTTGTGATAACGAGAGCCTCGCCAAAAAGTGCACCCACCTTGGTGCCGCCGATATAAAAGGCATCGCAAAGAGAGGCTATATCAGCCATGGTCAGGTCATTGCTTTCACTCATAAGCCCGTAGCCAAGCCTTGCACCGTCAAGATACAGGGGAATATCTCTTTCACGGCAAACCTCAGACAAAGCCGTAAGCTGATCCTTTGAGTAAAGAGTGCCGTTTTCTGTGGGGAAGGATATATAAACCATTGCCGGCTGCACGATATGCTCGTGGGTAACATCGCTGTAGTGAGCATCGAGAGTCTCTTTTACCTGCTGTGCTGTAAGAGTACCGTCGGTGCTGTCAAGAGCTATAACCTTGTGACCTGTGGCTTCAACTGCACCTGTTTCGTGGACATTGATGTGGCCTGTCTTAGCGCATATTACACCTTGATGGGGTCTGAGTACACTTGAAATAAACAGCAGATTTGTCTGCGTACCGCCAACGAGAAAGTGAACATCTGCCGAGGGCATATTTATCTCTGCTTTTATCTTTTCCGCCGCCGACAAGCAATACTTATCCTCACCGTAGCCGGGGGTCATTTCAAGGTTTGTTTCAGCGAGTCTCGCTATAATTTCAGGCACTGCTCCCTGTGTGTAGTCGCTTTCAAATCTTATCATTCTTCATCACCCTCGTCACTGTCTTCGAGTCCTAATATTTCTATGGCTGACGTGCGGTCAATTTCTTCCACACTCTTGAGCTTTTTCTGAATCTGAGTGTTTCTTGCCTGAGCCTCATCAAGGCTCTTGCCAGCTTCGCCTATTTTCTTTCTTGCCTTTTCGAGAAGCACTCCGAATTTATCATACTGCACCTTTGCGGCGGCAAGCACAACTCTCACTTCCTTGGCCTTTTCGTTAATAGCCATGGCCTTGAAGCCTACGGAAAGTGAGTTGAGCAGTGCGGTTATTGTACTGGGGCCTGCAACCATAACATTAAACTCATTATGGCAACGCTCTGCAACTGCATTTTTAGATGAAATAATTTCGCTGTAAAGTCCCTCTGTGGCAAGGTACATAATAGCAAATGGAGTTGTGGCAGGCTCGTTGATGTACTTTTTGATTTCCTTAGCCTGAGTGATAATAGTGGCTTCAAGAGCCTTTCTCTCGCTCTCAACTGCGGCAGTGTCCCCTCTGTCGGCGGCATCGCAAAGTCTTATATAGCTCTCAACAGGGAATTTGGAGTCAATGGGCAGATATGTCACCGCCGATTTATCGTCACTTGAGGGAATTTTAACGGCAAACTCAACAATATTTTTGCTTGCAGGATTTGTCATAACATTTCTCTCAAACATACCCGGAATGGTCTGGTCAAGAAGTCCCTCAAGCTGAACCTCTGCCCAGGTACCTCTTGCTTTGACATTGGTAAGTATGCGGTTAAGCGAAGTAACATTTTCCGTTACGCCCGTGGAAAGTATCTTCATTTCACCAAGGGATTTATATACATTTTCAAGCTGTTCGCTGACGGTCTTGAAGGATGAGTCAAGACGCTTTGTGAGGGTTTCATTCAGCTTTTCATCAACGGTAATACGCATCTGCTCCAGCTTTTCCTCGTTACCCTTTCTCATTTCAAGCAGATTATTTGATATCATCTCCGACATTCTCAGATTAAAGGTATAGCTGTCCGTATTCATTTTCTCGATTTTCTTTGTCATTTCGCCCATCTGTGCTGTCAGCTCTTTTCTCTGCTCGCTTTGCTGGGCATTGTTTTCAAGACGGCTTTTGCTGAATTCGTCTCGCATAAGCGCCGCCATCTGCACATCTCTTTGCTGCAATTCGCCTTTGAGCGCAGCCGTATTCTCTTTCGTTTTTGCAACTTCGTTAAAAAGCTCTCTATAATCTTCGCTATTATTCTTTTTAAGCAAAATAAAGAGAAGCCCTGCGCATATAATAAGTAATATGATAATTATAATATCTAAAGCGTAGTTCATAATAAAACCTCCGGTTTTTTAAGTGCAGAATGCAAAGTGCAAAATGCAAAATTGTGGTCGCGGGTTGACTTTTTACCAATAAGTAAAGATTAACCCGCAAAGAAAGCCAAGAAAAGATACCCACTTTCTGCAATTGCAAAAATGACTTTAAGTTTCTGCTATTATAATCGGCGGCATTTGCCCTTTTTGAGCATTTACTCCGCAGCAGCAAACCTGCTTCCTGCGACAAACTGAATTGCGACCGAAATTTTGCACTTTGCATTTTGCATTTTACATTTAATAGTTATTATACCAATAAAGGTTTAAAGTTTATTTTCTTTTTAGAATTATAACTCTATTTATTAAACAAGGATTGAAAAAGATGTTAAAAAAATCATTTAGTCTTATGCTCTGCCTTTTGTTGATAATCACCTGCTTTAGTGCCTGCGGTGAAAAGAAAGGCTCTGAGGCAGCTTTAGTCTATCCCATTGACTCTGACCCTGAATATCTTGACCCGCAGATAATATCCCACAGCGGCGCAAAAAACGTAATAGCAAACTGCTTTGAGGGACTCGTAGCCTTAAACGAAAACGGCGAAATAGCTCCCGGCTGTGCAGAAAGCTGGACAGTATCCCCTGACGGTCTCAGCTACACCTTTAATCTGCGCAAAGACTGCAAATGGCGTGTGAGCATATATGCTTCTCCCCTGCTTGGTCTTGACTCATCGCAAACCAACTCAAGGCCTGTCACTGCCTACGATTTCGATTTCGGCATCACGAGAGCGCTCCTTCCTGAAACGAAGTCCCCCGGTGCGGCGTCGCTCCTCGCTATAAAAAATGCCGCTGATGTTAATTCAGGCAAACTGTCAGAAAAACATCTCGGCGTCAGAGCTATTGATGACTATACTCTTGAAATAGAGCTTGAGCATAACGACCCTGACTTCCTTTATGCATTGCTTCAGAGTGCATGTATGCCCTGCAATGAGGAATTTTTTGAAGCAACAGGCGGCAGATACGGGCTTGCGGTTAAATATCTTATTTACAACGGCCCCTTCTATATCAACAATTGGGTTGACGATGTGTCCCTTTCCATAAGGAAAAATGACTATTACTATGACAGCGACTCCGTTACGCCCCTTTCCGTTTATTTCTCAATTTTTGACGAGCAGGAAACACGTCTGGGCAAGCTGAAAGACAAAACCTATTCCGTGTCGCCCCTGACCAAGGCTCAGGCGTCAGAAATCGCGGATAGCAAAAAATACACCGTCAAAGCCTTTGACAGTGCCATGATGTGTTTTGTCTTCAACTGCAGTGACCCCATACTTTCAAATATGAATATACGCCGTGCTTTTGCATCTTCCATTGATTACACCTCACTCAAAGAGACCTTGGGAGAGACAACTGCAAAAGGCGTTGTGCCGTCGGCAATGAAAATAGGCTCGATGAAATACCGTGGGTCTGCCGCGGCAATTGCTCCCTATAAAAATAATAACCCTGCCGCTTTATTCAAAAAGGGACTCGACCAGCTTGATATTTCTTCGGCTGAGCTTACAGTGCTTTGCAGTGAAGAAAATGAAGGTGCCGTAAGAAAGTTAATGCAGTCCTGGCAGGCGGCACTAGGCATTGACTGTGCCGTTTTTGTTGAAGCTCTGAGCGAAGCTGACCTTGCAAACAGACTCAGAAAGAAAGACTATCAGTTAGCACTTACCACCGTTACGTACCACGCGGACACAGCCTTTAATGCACTCTCACGCTATAAGAGCGACAGTGCCGACAATATAATCGGGCTTCACAGCAAAACCTATGACGCACTCGTTGACAGCATCAAGCTTGCCGAGGGTCTGACAAGCAGCATCAAGGCAGTCGAAAAGTGCGAAACCCATCTCATATCTGCGGCGGCAATAATCCCTCTTTATGAGGAGCCTGTTTATTACGGCATGAGCAAGGGCGTTTCGGGCACATATTGGTGTACCTGCAGTGATATAGTTTACTTTAAATATACGCTTTCAAAATAAAAAGACAATAAAACGGAGGAAATTAAAATGAGCAAAGTTAAAAACGAAGCAAAAATCAAAAACCCCATTATAGTTGCCGTGCGTGAACAGCTCGAGCACAGAGCAACATGGCTTTATCTGCTTTGTGACGAAGCCCAGAAACGCGGACTTGACCCCAGGGATTTCGGCTCGGCGGCTGTTAAGCGTTGCGGTCTTATGCAGGGCAAAACTCTTGTTGAAAAGGGCAAGACAGACTCCCTCAAGGGTCTGAAAAAGACTCTTTTCACTTTGCCGGCACAGTGGGTATTTGAAATGGACATCAAAAACTCAACTGACGACGAGCTTGAAATTCACTTCCACTACTGCCCTCTTGTTAAGGCTTGGCAGAAGGCAGGCTGCAGTGACGAAGAAATTGCTATGCTTTGCGATATTGCAATGTGCGGCGACAGAGGCATCGGCGAGAGATACGGTGCAGAGCTTGATCTGCCCAAAACAATCGCAAACGGCGACGATATTTGCCATTTAAGATATCATAAGAAATAATGAAGCTTTGCTTCATTATTTCAGTGCAGAACGCAGAACGCAGAGTTGCGGGGTACTCTGCCAAAAAGGCAAGCCTTTGCCCGCAAAGATAATGAGGCATCACAAAAAACAACCACTTGACAATAACTGCCAAGTGGTATATAATATAGTCAAGAGGTAACCGTTTAAAGCGGTTAGCCGATGAAGGTTAATTTATTAAAAAACAACCGTCACTTTGCCGAGTGGCGGTTGTTGCTTTTTACCTTAATATGTATCGTAAAGGTGAAAACACCTAAATGAAATGTTAAAGTAATTGGCATAGCATCCACCCCCTTTCGGAAGTAGCGTGCTAACCGCCTTACGCCGCCTCTTGGCTATATCGCAGAAATTATACACCCTATGCTGATATTTGTCAAATTGACAGCTTTTTTCGCTTGCCCTCAGGCAGTTCATTAAAAAACTAAAAGTTATATCCACCTGAACCAAATAGGAACAGGTGGATATTCTGTTTCATTCATAATTCATAATTTTTCAGTGCCTTATTAACCGCCACACCGATAAATGAAGCAATAATCGCCTTGACAATATCCCCCACAATAAAGGGCAGTGATATTGTCACAAATGCTCCCTTTATATCAAAGCCGTTGTGAAAGCACATCATTAAAACTGCACAAAGGTGCTCAACGGGAATACCCACAAAAACCGTTACGGCAGAGTACCTCTTGAAGCTGAACTCTTTGCCCTTTAAAAGGCTTATAAGCACTGCTGCAATAAGAAAGCCGAAGTAGTAGCCTCCCGTGACGCCGAAAAGTTTGCCTGCACCCCCTGTGCCGCTTGAAAAAACAGGCAGACCTAAAAGCCCCATTAAGAGATATACCGTCATTGCAAGTCCGCTTTGCATGGGTGTGAGTATGAGACCCATTAAACTGACCATAACCGTCATAAGGCTCAGACCCGACGGCGGCAATGGAATAACTATATATGACAGGGCAATGAGAAGGCTTATGCATATAGCCGCCTTTGCGGCAGAGTACGCGCCGGGCTTATCTCTCATAATCGGGGATTTCCGATATACCGTAGTGCTCGACCATTCTCTCGTATTCGTCATTACTGATTGCTACGACACTGCCGTGGCGGGGCTTTAAGTGGTCAACGCTGTAAAGCTTTCTTCTGAACTGTCTGAAGTTCTGGAAGTCAGATGTCATCTGTGCAAAGAAGCTGCCTGCAGAATATTCATCCATAAACATAATCCACTTGTCTGTGCCTGTAATGTTATACATAAAGCTGCCCTCAACACCCCAATAGTTGAGCGAAACGATAACATAATCTTCGGTAACAGAAGCAAAGCCTGCAGGTGTTTTTGCTCTTACATAAGCGATTTTCTGCGTTAAATCCTCTTTGAAATAAAGGTAATAGTAACCGTCTTTTTCGCTGTAGACCATATCGCCGTCTATACACTGAACGCCCGTGAAGGTTGAGCCGTCTTCTCTTGTGACTTCTTCACTTCTTCTGCCGTAAAGGTATTCGGGTGAGGTGAAGTTTTTGAAGTCCTCGGTGTACATATAGTAATGCTGTGCGCAGTCTTCATTTAGAGGTGTGGTCGGGTCATCCCATGTTGAAAGAGCAAGATATACCATATACTTACCTACTGTTTCGTCATAAATAACCTGAGGCGCCCAGGCTCTGTTACAGCCTTCCCAGCCCTCAAAGCTGCGGATGTCAAGCACGAATTCATCTTCCCAATTAACAAGGTCATAAGACTTCCAGAAGATAATAGCGTGATTTGATACCCAGCCCTGCATAGCGTCCATGTCTGTTGCAACTATGTAATAGCAGTCCTTGCCCTCTTCGTCTTTAGCCTTGAAAACATAGGGGTCACGCACACAGCCTGTGCCGAGAGTCTGCTCAATAACAGCTTCATTGTTGTTAAGAGCCGCATAGTTATAGCCGTCATTGCTCACGGCAAAGTGAAGTCTCTGCTGTTCGGGTTCGTTACCCACAAAATAAACCATGAGATAACCGCCGTCTTTGCTGACAACGGGCCAAGCGTAGTCGTTCACGACAAAGTTCCATAAGTTAACGCCAACCATTAAAATTGCCGTTAAGTATCTGAGAAATTTTGCACACTGCATAAAATATACCGTCCTTTTGCTTTTTTGCTATTGTAGCACATCATAGCTGAATAATCAAGGGCATTCCGCATTGACGAAAGGCTCAAGTGACCTTTTGAGTATGCCGTGCATCTCGGCTATTGCCGTGCCGTAGTTTGTTATGGGCGTACCGCTGAGTGCGCATATTTCCATACGGTTTTTCATCTCGTTTTCCGTCAGCATACAGCCGCCGCAGTGAACAACGAGAGCATAAGCCTCGGTGTTTTCGGGGAATTCTCCCCCACTTGTGAAGTCAAACTGCAACTCTTTGCCAGAGTAGTTTTCTATCCAGCCCGGGAGCTTCACTGTGCCTATATCCTTGCACTGTCTGTGATGTGTGCAACCCTCGGAAACAAGCACTCTGTCGCCGTCTTTTAAGTCCCTGAGCTTATGTGCACCGCCCACAAGACAAGGCAGGTCGCCTTTATATCTTGCAAAGAGAATGGAAAATGAGGTGAGCATTATATCCTCAGGCACTATTTTTGCAACGCTCTCAAATGCCTGTGAGTCTGTGATAACAAGCTTTGGCGGCTCTTTCAGGCGTGAAATTGCCCCACTGAGCTCACTTACCTGTACCACCAATGTAACAGCACCTATTTCCAGAAGCTCCCTTATGGTCTGCTGCTGAGGCAAAATAAGCCTGCCCTTTGGCGCCGATTCATCAATGGGTGTGACGAGAATGACCGTGTCATCCTTTTTTACTATATCGGCAAGGATTTTCTTGTCGCTTTTTTTGTTTTTTGCAAGCGCCCCGATTTTATTTTTCAGCTCATTTATGCCACTGCCATTTTCGGCGCTGACATATATTGTGTCCGATGTTTCCTCAGGTACACTGCCGAGCAAATCGGCTTTGTTCATTGCGATAATATAAGGCAGTTTTCTGCTGACAAAAAGCTCTTTCAGCTCCCTGTCAGGCTGTGACATGCCTTTAAGGGCATCGACAACTAAAATGGCAATATCCGTTGTGGCTAAAACCTGCTTGGCTCTCTCTACTCTCTGAGAGCCAAGCTCACCCTCGTCATCCATACCGGGGGTGTCGATAATAACAACGGGACCTAAGGGCAGCAGCTCCATAGCTTTTTTTACAGGGTCTGTTGTGGTACCCTTGACGTCGCTGACAAGAGACAGCTTCTGCCCCGTAACAGCGTTGACAAGGCTTGACTTGCCTGCATTTCTCATGCCAAAAAAGCCGATATGCAATCGCTCACTTGATGGGACGGTATTAAGATTCATAGTTACCTCCTTAAAAGTGCAGAGTGCAGAACGCAGAACGCAGAACGCAGAACGGATTATACTGTTAGGTTCTGCTTTATATTTACACTCTGCATGGTTTGTATTAGTTGTTTCGAAAAGTGCCTCTTTTCTCGGCGATATAAAGCATAAACAGTATGCTTTCCTCTGCACTTACTTTGATTTCTGTGTTTTCTTGCATATCGAAACCAATATGGCAATTATCTCATCTATATCTTTTTCCATACTCTTAAATTCTTTTTCGGTTAAAAATTCAGTTTTATACAGAAGTCGCAACCAGTAATATGTTTCGTTTGCTTCTTTCAGAGCTATACTCATTTTTGTATTAAAATCGGGTTTTGTCTGTCCTTTTTCGCCCTCGGAAACATTAGCTCCTATACTTGTTCCGCTACGTAATAACTGTTTTGACAAAACAAACTCTTTTTTGTCATTTGCCAGGTGTTTATAAAGATTAACAATCCTTATAGCGAAATCAAAACTTTTATTTTCAATTATGCTCTTCATAAGAAACTCCATTTTCAGTACATAGTTTGTTTTTTGTTATTTCATAAAAATATCGCTCGGCGGTATCAAAGTATAAGTCAGCATAACCTTGCCCGCCCGTTCTGCGCTCTGCACTCTGCGTTCTGCGCTCCTAATTAAAACCTGAAATCTCTTCTGTTTGAGCTTTTTATAGCTTCAATGTTGTCCTTCGCTATTGCTCTGACCTTGTCCTTGGGGATTTTATTCAGCTCTCTTTCAATAAGCTCAAAGCCTGTTTTCTTTGTTTCTTCGCTTGCATAGTCAACTAAATATTCTGTGAGAGTCATAAGAGCGTTGGGGTGACAGCAGTTGAGAATCTGTCCTTTTTTGCAAAGAGACATAAATCTGTCACCTGTTCTGCCCTCACGGTAGCAGGCTGTGCAGAATGAGGGTATGTGATCAAGCTCCATAAGCCAGCGCACAACCTCGTCAAGAGTTCTCTGGTCGGAAACATCAAACTGCTCGGAGTCGTGAGGCCTTTCCTCCTCTGTGTAGCCGCCGACGGATGTTCTCGAGGCACCGCTAATCTGTGAAATGCCAAGCTCCAAGGCTCTGCCTCTTACTTTTTCGCTCTCTCTTGTGGAGATAATCATGCCTGTGTAAGGCACTGCAATTCTTATGCAGGCGATAATCTTTTCAAATATATCGTCGGGGATACCGTTGTCAAATGTGTCGGGATCAATATCGTCGGCTCTCTTGAGTCGGGGTACGCTTATGGTGTGAGGGCCTACGCCGTGAACTGCTTCGAGGTGCTCAGCGTGCATAAGAAGTCCTGCAAACTCATACTTATAGCCTTCAAGACCGAAAAGTACACCTAAGCCAACATCGTCAATTCCGCCTTCCATAGCTCTGTCCATAGCCTCGGTGTGATAAGCATAGTCGTGCTTTGGGCCTGTGGGATGAAGCTCAAGATAGCTCTCTTTGTTATATGTTTCCTGAAAGAGGATATATGTGCCTATACCTGCATCACGGAGCTTGCGGTAGTTTTCAACGGTTGTTGCGGCAATATTGACATTCACTCGTCTTATTGCACCGTTTTTGTGCTGAATGCTGTAAATGGTGTCGATGCATTCAAGGATATATTCAATGGGGTTGTTTTTCGGATCCTCGCCTGCCTCAATGGCAAGACGCTTGTGTCCCATATCCTGCAGTGCGATAACCTCTGCCTTTACTTCCTCCTGAGTCAGCTTCTTCCTTGCGATGTGCTTATTCTTAAGGTGATAGGGGCAGTAAACACAGCCGTTGATGCAGTAGTTTGACAGATAAAGGGGCGCAAACATAACAATTCTGTTTCCGTAGAACGCCTGCTTGATTTCACCTGCCAGATCATAGATTTTACTGATGATTTCAGGATCCTCGCAGGCAAGAAGCACGCTGGCTTCTCTGTGAGAAAGACCTGAGCAGTTAATGCCGTCTTCAGTCTTTTTGGGTCTTGCCTTTTCAAGCAGAGACTCAATAAGCTCCATATTATTCTTATTTTCCTCGGCGTATTTTATTGTTTCGAGTATTTCCTCGTGGCTGATAAATTCTTCAGCCTTTAGTGATTTGGGGTTGTAGTTTGACATTGTATACCTCCTGTTAAATGCAAAATGCAAAGTGCAAAATGCAAAATTGTGGTCGCAAATCAGTTTAATATTAAAAATAAGTTATCTCCTGCGGAATTAATGCTCAGAAAATGCAAGTGCCGTCGATTATAATGGCAGAAAATTAAAGTCACTTTTATAATCGATAGAGTCGGCATATTATCGGGCTTTTTTCTGCGGGTGAAAAATTACATTTAGTGCAAAGCAAAAATGCGACCGACATTTTGCATTTTGCACTTTGCATTTTGCATTTATTTCGCGTCTCCTCTTTCAGTCACAACTTCATATCCTATTTGTCTCATCCTCTCTTTCAGGTCGGCTACGCACTGCGCCGATTCCTGACCTGTGGCGATTTTATTATCATAGAGCATATATTTTTTCCTAACACCGAGAGGTGACAGATTTGGCATTACAACATTGGCTCCTGCGAGAACTCCTCTTTCTCTGCCTTTGCCGTCAAGGGTACCAAGTGCCGTAGTTGCCGGCAGGAGTATATTGGGCTTAATGAGTTTTATGAGTGATAAGAGGAAAACCGTCAGGTCCGCGCTGCCCGACTTTTCATCCTTGAAGGGTGTGTCCTTATGGGTGATAAAGGGGCCAATGCCGCACATATGGGGCGAAAACTCCTCAATAAACTTCAGGTCTTTGGCAAGATGCTTCGGTGTCTGACAGGGTGAGCCTACCATAAATCCGCAACCAACCTGATAGCCGATATCTTTCAGGTCCCGAAGGCATCTCATTCTTTCCTTGAAGCTGAGGGACTGTGGATGCAGCTTTTCATAATGCTCCTTTGTCGCCGTTTCGTGGCGAAGAAGATATCTGTCTGCACCTGCCTGATAAAGTGCCTCATAGCTTTCTCTTGAGCGTTCACCTAAAGAGAGTGTGATGGCGCAGTCGGGATAAAGCCTTTTAATTTCACTTATTATGTCGCAGAGGACTTCATCACTGTAATATGCATCCTCGCCCCCCTGCATAACAAAGGTGCGAAAGCCTAAGTCATAGCCCTCTTTGCAGCACTCCAAGATTTCATCCTTTGTAAGGCGGTATCGCTGACAGCTTTTATTGCTCTTTCTTATACCGCAATAGTAGCAGTCGTTTTTGCAGTAGTTGCTTATTTCAACAAGACCGCGGATGTATATTTTTTTTCCGTAGTATTTTTCAGCCGCTTTTCTCGCCTTTTCGGCAGAGTACTCAGACAGCTCACTGTCAAAGCCTCGGATAAGTTTTTCGTATTCTTTGAGGGTGAGACTGTGCTCTTTTTCCAGCTTGTCGATTAAATTAAAAAGTTCATTCTTCATAGGCAATCACATTTGAATAAGCAGTCTTTACGCTGACACCCTGAAGTTTGCCTATCTTGCCCGAAAGAGCGGAGATGACATCCTGGGGTGCATCAATGGCAATGGAGACAATGCTCACGCCACGCTTTTTATAGGGCAGACCCATTCTGCCGATTATATAGTCAGCATATTCGTGCAAAAGGGCATTGAGACTTTCAACACTTTCACTTTTTTCAACGATAATGCCC
>JAZSPF010000074.1:0-15199 GCA_045537315.1 Acutalibacteraceae bacterium | reverse complement strand
TAGCGAAGAGCAAAAGCTCTCTCGTCAGGTGTGGCATCCCACAGCCAGCCGAGGATTGTGTTATTGTCGTGTGTACCCACATAGGCGACGGAATTTTTAGGATAATTATGAGGTAAGTGAGTGCTGTCACCCATAGGGTCAAAGCCGAACTGAATTACTCTCATGCCGGGGAACTGTGTATCCTCAAGGAGCTTTATTACATCCTCGCCGAAGGTGCCTAAGTCCTCTGCAATAATATCTGCATCGGGGAGCTGTTTTTTAACCTCTTTGAAAAGGCTCATTCCCGGGCCCTCTCGCCACTCGCCGTTTTTAGCAGTCTCACTGTCGGCAGGTACTGCCCAATATGATGCAAAGGCACGGAAATGGTCAATTCTCACCTTGTCATAAAGCTTGAGTGAGCAACCAAGGCGGTTTATCCACCACTTGTAGCCGTCCTTTTTCATCTTCTTCCAGTTATAAAGGGGGTTTCCCCAAAGCTGACCGTCCTCAGAGAAATAGTCGGGAGGTACACCTGCCACTGCTTCGGGCTGAAGGCTCTTCGGGTTAATTTCAAAGCTGTCTGTGTCACTCCACACATCGGCGCTGTCACGGCTGACATAAATGGGCATATCGCCTAAGATATACACATTCTTTGAGTTTGCATATTCCTTAAGGCTTCTCCACTGAGTGAAGAATATATACTGAGTGAAAAGATAAAAATCAATTTCAGCTTTTATTTCGTCTTTACTTTTAACCGCTTCGCTGTAGCGTCTGTGTTTTTCGTCCCACTCCCACCAAGGCTTTTTATTATATAAATCACGAAGTGCCATAAAGTGAGCGAAGGGCTCTGCCCAGGAATTTTGCTCAGCGAAAAGAGACACTAACTCTTTAGTAGCATTATCAATACCGCTGAAAGCCTTCCGCAGTACCATAAGGCGTGTGCTGTAAGCAAAGTCGTGATCTGAGGCATATATGCTGCCCGAGTATTCGCACTGCTTTAAATCTTCCTGTGAGATAAGACCTGCCTCAAGCATAGATTCGGGGTCAATGAGTGAAATATTGCCTGCAAAGGCACTGTATGAGCAATAGGGCGAGCCGCTGTCATCGGTGGGGTTAAGAGGCAACACCTGCCAATAGCGGAAACCCATTTCATTAAGGCTGTTTATAAAGTTGCGGGCATCCTTACCCATAACACCTGTGCCGAATTTGCCCGGCAGTGAGGTTATGTGCATCAAAACACCTGCTCTGCGTTTGTTTTCCATTTTGGGGGTACTCCTATGTTTTTTCAAATATAACAACTATATATTATACAATTAAATATAAATACTTGCAAGAGTTTGAGGAGAAATAATTGCAATTGTACGACAGACAAAATATAAAAACAATCGGGATATCCGTTCTCTACTCGGATATCCCTTTTTAAATCAATAGCGTTCTGCCAGCTTCTCAATCTTCTTTTCCACGCTTGCTATTTTCATGTTTTCAAGCACCTCAGTGGCATAAAGGGAAAATGTTTCATCATCACTGTCAATGTGTACTCTCTGAAGCATATATATACTGCTGCTGCTTTCAATTACTGCCGCCTCACCGTAAGAGAGCTCTGCCACCTTTGAAAAGAAATCTGCACTGTAGAGCGGGTCATTTTCTTTTATAACATTAAGGCTCAGAGGCTGTGTGACAATAAGACCCATGCCTTCGTTATAACTCTCGTTCACACTGTCTATGTCCTCGCCGCTGTTCACCTTTTTAGCCATAGACTTAAACTTACTGCGAAGTGACTTCTTTTCGCTTTCAGCCATTTCCACGCTTTCGCCCATATCATTCAGCTTCATAAAAGAGGCCTCCACCGCCTTGAAGCCCAGATATTTTTTCGCAAATTCCTCGCGAAGCTTTTCCTGACTGACCTCATTTTTGCCGCCCGTGCCGTAGTAGAAATGAAGCAGCTCCTTTTTGCTCATCTCATAGGTTTTGATTTTGGTTATATCCTGCTTGCTGACATCTATGCCCTCATAATAAGCGGAAAATATACTCCACACTTTTTCCGTTTCTTCTGCCGCTTGCCTTTTGTGGTTAGTGCTGAGGCTGACGCCTTCCTTTTCCATAAGCCTTTCGGTGGCAACATATTTTTTGCACAGGTACTCTGCCGTTTCCTCGACCGTTTCGCTGTTCTTTGAGGCTTCGGCATAAAAATAGTTATACACACCCAGAGGGATTCTCTCGCCGTCTATTTTAACGGACGACTTGTCTTTGCCGCATGAAGAAAGGCAAAGCACTGACATTATTATCATTATAAAGCTAAGAAGTTTTTTCAGCATAAATTCACCTACCCTGAATAGCTTTGACATGTTTTACATTGGAATTATACCACCAATGGCGGTGGTTTGCAACAAAAAACGCCGGCAAATCTCCCGCGTACCTTAGCAAGATTGACAATATAAAGAAAATTTTGTCTTTTCCCTTGACTTGACAGGCGGTAACTGATATAATTCTTAATTGTGTCAGTGCGTAAAGCACCAAAAGGCACATTCCTTGCTCCATAGAAAGTATGGGGCCAGAGACCAAAAGGAGGTAGAATGACATGAACAATTATGAGACCATGTTCGTATTTTCAGTCAAGAAGGGTGAAGAAGGCGTAAAAGCTCTCGAAGAGAAGTTTACTGCTCTCATCGCTAAGAATGGCACTCTTGAAAGTTCAGCACCTTTCGGCGGCAACGACGGCGTTCGCAACCTTGCTTATGCTATCGAAGACGAAACAACAGGCGCATATATTCTTATGAACTATGCATCTGCTCCCGAATTCCCCGCTGAGCTCGAACGTATCGCTAAGATTACAGACGGCGTTCTTCGTGTTCTTACAATCAGAAAGTAAGGGTGACGAATATATCCGAACCCGCCCAAAAGCGTGAATTTTCGCGGCTTTTCGGTGTTTCGGATTTGAAAGGCGGCAGCCTGTCGGCATCCTCAACACACAAAAATCCATCAAAATTTCGCACTTTTGGGTCGTCAGATTTTTTGCGAAGCGGATTTTTGTCAATCAAGGCACAAAACGCAGTAAATCCTACCGGATTTACGAGTATTTTAACGATGAGATGGCGGAAATCCGCCCGTAAAAACGGATTCGGATTATATTCGCCACCCTAAGGAGAGGTAACTATGCTTAACTGCGTAACACTTATGGGTCGCCTCACAGCTGACCCCGAAGTTCGTACCACCACAACAGGCAAGTCAGTCTGCACATTCTCAATTGCTGTTGACCGTTCATTCGCAAGAGCAGGCGAGCAGAGACAGACCGACTTCATCAACATCGTCGCTTGGGAAAGCACAGCAAACTTCATCAGCAGATATTTCTCAAAGGGTTCAATGATTGCCATTCAGGGTTCAATCCAGACTCGTAATTACGAGGATAAGAACGGCAACAAGAGAACAGCTTTTGAGGTTATCGCAAGAGAAGTTTCATTCTGTGGCTCAAAGGCCGAATCAGGCAGTGCAGCACCTGCTGTAGCACCCGGTCAGGCTCCCGCATATCAGACAGCAACTCCCTCAGATTTTGAAGAAATCGAAGACGACGAAGATTTACCCTTTTAACTAAAAATATTAACAGGAGGCAATTCTCATGGCATACGAAAAAGGCGCACGTCCCGGCAGAAAGTCACGCAAGAAGGTTTGCGCATTCTGCGTTGATAAGGTTGAAGAAATCGACTACAAGGACGTTCAGAAGCTTCGCAAGTTCACATCAGACAGAGCTAAGATTCTCCCCCGCCGTGTAACAGGCACATGTGCTCGTCACCAGCGTGAACTCACAACAGCTATCAAGCGTGCTCGTCAGGTAGCACTCATGGCTTACACAGCTGACTAATCAAAAACAAATTACCACCGCAAATGCGGTGGTTTTGTTTTCCCAAAGTAAAACATATCGAGTTGCATCAGCAACATATCGAGCCGCCAGGCAGTTCATTAAAACTTTTTTAAACAAAGATTATATTATATCGCTTTTACTTGACAAAAATTTACACCTTCACTATAATAAAAAATGTCGAAATCGACTTATAACTATTTATTTAAAGGAGGCGTAATTGAATGGATTTTAATTTTATTGACTGGATTTCATTCAAAGAAATCTTTCCATTCGGTTCAGGGGATCTGTCACTCGCCGAATTTGCCGCACAGTATGCTGACGTTCAGACAAACTGGGCATATACCTATGCAGGCATCATCGGCATCATCATTCTTCTCATCAAAAAGAACAAAAAGTTTTATTGGTATGCTTTTCTTGCGCTGTTTATGATTATGTCAGTAACATCGGTTGGTATGCATACCGCTGACTACGGCGAATTTCTTCCCGGAGTTTTCACCACCAAGCTGTTTATGAGCTTTATTGATATGTCTCTCACTGAGCTTGTTGCATGGTGCGGTGTCTGCAGCTTTGCAATGGAGTTTTATCAGACTCCCGAAACCAGAAAGAAGCGAAACGGCTTCCTGATTGCTGTTTCCGTAATTGCATTTATTGTTCTCAGTGTTCTTTCATACGAGGTATTCGTAGCTCACAACCGTCCCCTCTACTTCTTCAGTCCTGAAGGCTTCTTCAGCCTTAACGGTCCTGCTATGGACGGCAAATCAAAGGGCATGTCCTTTGCAGAGCTCGGATGTGTAATTACCGTTCTTCCCATTCTCTATCTGCTTGCAGATAATTTCAAAAAGATGAAAGTCAATGAACGTGCACTTCTCATTCTCGCAGTTGGCACAATGCTTGTTGCCGCTGTTATCACTGCCCTTTGGGGTGATAACGAAATTGCAAACTTTGCCCTCGGCAACTTCCAGGGTCACTCAACATGGCATATGCTCGGCGCACTGGTTGAGCTTATCGTTGTATTCTGGGTTGATCAGAGAACAACCAACCAACGAATTTCCGCCCTTGAGGAAGCTAACAAGGCAGCATAATAGGTCAAGCTACATATAAAATTTCAAGCAGCAGATTACCCTTTCGGTGTCTGCTGCTTTTTCTCATTTTATATGCCTAATATATAAAAACCGTTATACTTTTTAGCCTTATTCAACCACTCAATTAACCTTTCGTAATCCACAGGTTTTATCTCACAAATTTTTTCTATAATTGAATCTGTTAAATCAGGTGAATAGTAGTTTATGCCGTAAACATCAACCATGCTTCTTTTCAGGTTGTTATAGATGCCACAATTAAAAATCTGACTGTACTCTTTATAAAACAGATTTTCATCCTTTATATATAAGGAGTCATCTTGCCAATTGACTATACTGTCAACGCATACCGTCTTTCCGATTTCCGTTCCCGGGGGTAGCTTGCAGAACTGCATTTCAATAAATGCAGAACCGCCAAAATTCCTTCTTTCTTCCTGTGAATTAAAAGTATGAAACAACATAATGTACCACCTTAAAGCACAAAGGGAGAAAGTCTCCTTCCTCCCCCGCGATTCATAATTCATAATTTTCCTCGCCCTCGCCGGGCAGGCATTACTTTTCTTGTAAGAAAAGTAATCAAAAGAACTTTACTTGCTCATCGCTTTATCAAGTTCTGCCTTGATTGCCATAATAAACTCATCAGTTGTCAGCGCTACTGCTTCACTACCCTCCCAAAGTCCTACAAGGTCCTTGGTCATCTTGCCGCTTTCAATAGTGTCAAGGCAGGCTTTGTCGAGTTTATCGGCAAATGCCATAAGCTCTGCGTTGCCGTCAAACTCGCCGCGCTTACGAAGGGCGCCTGTCCATGCAAAAATTGTTGCAACAGGGTTGGTTGATGTCTTTTCACCCTCAAGATAGCGATAATAGTGGCGTGTAACCGTGCCATGAGCAGCCTCATACTCAAAGTTTCCGTCAGGTGACACGAGTACGCTTGTCATCATAGCAAGAGAACCGAAAGCAGTTGATACCATATCGCTCATAACGTCGCCGTCATAGTTTTTGCAAGCCCAGATGTAGCCGCCCTTTGAACGGATAACTCTGGCAACAGCGTCATCGATAAGGGTGTAGAAATATTCGATACCCAGCTTTTCAAAATCATCTTTGTAGTTTTTGTTGTAGATATCCTCAAAAATAAGTTTGAAAGTCTGGTCGTACTTCTTTGAGATTGTGTCCTTAGTTGAGAACCATAAATCCTGCTTTGTGCTTATAGCATACTTAAAGCATGAGTGCGCAAAAGACTCAATTGAAGTGTCTTTGTTATACATACCCTGAAGCACGCCACCGCACTCGAAATCGTAGATAGTTGCTCTTTCTTCTTCGCCGTCGGCACTTGTAAAAACAAGCTCAGCCTTGCCCGGTTTTGTGGTACGGAATTCACTTGCCTTATAAACATCGCCGTATGCGTGACGGGCAATAGTTATAGGCTCCTTCCATGTTCTGACAGTGGGCTTGATGCCGCTGACAAGAATGGGAGTACGGAAAACAGTGCCGTCAAGAATTGCACGGATAGTTCCATTGGGGCTCTTCCACATTTCCTTGAGCTTATATTCTTCAACACGCTGTGCGTTGGGTGTGATTGTTGCGCACTTGACACCTACATGGTACTTTTTGATAGCTTCACCTGCGTCAATGCTTACCTGGTCATTAGTCTCATCACGGTAAGGAAGTCCCAGATCGTAATATTCTGTGTTAAGCTCAACATAAGGTGAAAGAAGCTCATCTTTTATCTGCTTCCAGATAATCCTGGTCATTTCGTCGCCGTCCATCTCGACGATTTTATTCATTTTGATTTTTTCCATTGTATGGTTCCTCCAAAAAGTTTATTGGTCATTTTTATGACAAAAGGTCAATTCATGCAACGCAATTGCAATTCATGAAGCGAATCTTCAATTCATAACCCTTGGGTCAATTCATTTACTTTGCCCCCTCCGGGCAGGCATTCTTTTTGCCGGTGCGAGAACCCCTCAGTCAAAACCTTCGGTTTTGACTGCTTTTCTTCCAGAAACCGGCACCCTTTTGTCTGCTTCGCAGACATTTCCCCTAACAAGGGAAGTACCTTTCAGGGGCGCCGAGACGAATCAAAAACGCGATGATGCGTCTATTTTTTACTGTTTATTATTTCAATCAGCTTTGTCGGCTCTCTGGTTGTGATATTGTCACATTTAAGTTCCAATACCTTGTGCATATCTTTTTCTTTGTTTACAGTCCACAAAGACACCTTAAGACCCTCTTCGCGGAAAATGTCAATCATCTTCTTTGAAGCCTGGCTGAAGCGGATATTGATACCGACAGCGCCGTTATCTTTAATAAGTTCCACAAGAGAGCGTATGTACTTCTCGTTGTGCTTTCTCAACTTGCTGACTTTTGTGTTGAGGTAATATTCCACATCGGGAGAAAGCTCCTGCACTTTTGCCACTTTATCGGATTCTATACCTGTATAGAAAATTCTGTCACGGATACCGCACTCTTGTGCCATTTTTGGCACAATGCCAATGTTATCGACAGTCTTACAGTCAACATTTACCTTTAAATTTCCGCACTGAGCTACAAGCTCAAAGGCTTCTTTAAGGGTAACGCAGTTCTTGCCTGCACCATCGTGAGATAAAACGGGTTCACCGCTTTTTGTGAATCTGAGATCGAACTCAACTATATCGGCTCCGCTTTCATAGCCTTTTTTTATAGCTTCGAGTGAGTTATCGGCTGTACCCTCACAGCCTGTATGAGCAGTAACGGTAAACTCTTCAGATAAAGCTCTTTTTTCCTTAGTGCTTATGTACCCTGCCGACATACCGACACCTGTCAGAGCGGCAACTGTTATGTTGACTATCAATCTCATGTTTTTCTTCATATTCATCATCCCCTATTATGTTTTACTATTTTAACACTTTAAAATAAATTGTCAACAATAACTTTACTCAAAATCAAATTCATCTTCATTCTTTATTCTGAAAATCTCAAAAATTTCTTCTAAATCATTATCGTCCTTCACTCTCACATAAACCTCTTTATCATTCACACCCATTATGCGGAAAATATCTACATAGCCGTCACCCTCAAGGGGTGCCACAACAGCATATTCACTGCCCTTATAAAGGACTATATCAAGAAACTCATACTCTCCGTCTATTCCGTCTGTGTCGGTAAAACGAACGGTAAAATCCAGTTCCTCATCTTTAAGCTGATTAAGTAATTCAGACATAACTTTCCTCCCATTATATCTTTTGCAAAGCAAAAACTTCACTGATGACGCAGGCATCACTTTCCCATTTCCATGCGGTAGATTTCCTGATTTTCGATATTCACATTCTGCAGATAAATCGGCGGTATGCCTGCATTGACTGAGAGACCCAGCACAAATGCTTTCGCAATAGGGAAAAGCTCCTTGAAGGTTTCCACATGTAGAAATTCCTTTTCCACGTCCTGCAATATTCTGAAAGCACCCACAAGAGTCACCTTGATATTTATGGTGTCGGGGTTATCTTTATCAAGCACCTCAACTGTAAGTGTACCCTCACAGAACTGCTTGTTTGAATATCTCACATTGTAGGACACCTTATTGCTGAATTTCAGCTGCTGTTTGCCCTGCACCTTGTTTATAAACTGAACCTCGCTTACTTTATAAGCCTGCATCTGAACACTTGCCATAATATTTATCTCCTTAACAGTTCAGGGAAACAAATAAACTCCCTGACATAATTCTTAAACTTTAATTCCTTCGGGCTGGGTGCCGCAACGGTAGTGACCTCAAGCGAGCATTTTTTTGCAAGCAGGCTCGCCCTTAAAAGGTGAAATTCACTTGAAAGCATTGCTACTGTCAGGTTTTCGCCCATAGAGTCGATAATTTTCTTTGCGTTGATAAAGTTCTCTTTTGTGGTGGTGGATTTATCCTCAAGAATAATCCTTTCTCCTTCAACACCTTTTTCGGTCAGGCCATCATAAATAGCCTGAGCTTCACTTTTTGTCTGGTCGTCGTGTACTATGCCTCCGCAGGCAATTGCAATAACATTTTTATTATCCTTCAGGTACTCTGCCGCCTTATTTATTCTCATCTGCAAGGTTTCTTCGGGAGTGTCGCCCTTAACTCTGCAACCGAGTATAAGCAGCACATCGGGAGCAGTAAAAGTGTTGCCCAAAGAGGCTTTAAACTCTGCATCGGCAAAAACCGCCACACCTAAAGCGGCAAGCCCGAGCATTCCTTTTATTATGTTCATAAATAGTCCTCCTAAAAACTTCAGGATATTATATTAGATTATAACATAAAATAACTATTATAAAAAGAGTTTTTACATTATTTTTCAGGGAGAATTTTTATGTGCGGAATTATCGGATATACAGGTAAAAACAATGCAGTACCCTATCTTTTAAAGGGTCTTGAAAAGTTAGAATACAGAGGCTATGACTCTGCAGGTGTTGCCATTACGGATGAGCAGGGAATTTCCCTTTTGAAACGTCAGGGAAAAGTCAATGTGTTGGAAAGCGCCGTAGATGAAAACTTTATTGGTACAACGGGCATCGGTCACACAAGATGGGCAACTCACGGCGAACCCTCACAGCTCAACGCTCATCCCCATTTAAGTGAAAACGGTATGTTTGCAGTGGTTCATAACGGCATAATAGAAAACTGTGATAAATTAAAAAATGAACTGAAAAAAGAAGGCTACAGCTTTTTATCCGACACGGACACGGAGGTTATAAGTCAGCTTCTCGAAAGGAATTACAAGGGTGATTTAGCTGCTTGTCTTAAAGAAACGGCAGAGTCCCTGGAAGGCTCTTTTGCTGTTGCCGCACTTCACAGAGACTTTCCCGACACAATACTGTGTGCCAAAAGAAACAGCCCTCTTATTGTGGCAAAAGGTGCAGAGGGATTTTTCGTTTTATCCGACACCATAGCGGCAGAAAAACACATTCACACCTGCTATGTCTTAGACGATGGCGAGTTCGCCCTTATAAAAAAAGACAGTGCCGATTTTTTCGGCAGTGACGGCAAATCCCTCACAAAAACACCCTTTTTCATTTCAGACAGCAACACCTCAGCAGATAAGGGCAATTTCCCTCACTATATGCTCAAAGAGATTTATGAGCAGCCAAAGGCACTCAGAGATACTCTTGATGCCTATATAAAAGACGGGCAAATTGTTTTTCCGGATTTCGCTCCCCAAGAAGATGAAATCAAAGCCATCGACAGGATACATCTTGTTGCCTGCGGCTCAGCTTATCACGCAGCCCTTTGCGGAAAATACATCTTTCATCAGTTGACAGGCAAAGATGTCTCGGCACATATAGCAAGCGAATTCAGATATGACAATGTAAGTCTTTCACAAAACAGCCTTGTTATCGTTATCAGCCAAAGCGGCGAAACGGCAGATTCTCTTGCGGCGCTTGCTTTAGCGAAATCCAAAGGCGCAAAAACTCTGGCAATTGTCAATGTAAGAAATTCTGCAATAGCAATGAAGGCACACAGTGTTATCTACACCCTTGCAGGTGCAGAAATATCCGTTGCCACAACAAAGGCATATATCTGCCAGCTTGCAGTGCTTTATCTGCTGTCTGCTTTTATGGGCGGGGTCTCTCTCTTAACCGATAAAGCCTCATTTATACAGGAGCTTCTTTCACTGCCCGAAAAGATAGAAGCTGAGCTTTCTCAGAATGAAAAGGCACTTCTTGCCGCCCATATACTCAAAGACAGCGAGCATATTTATTTTATCGGCAGAAACACAGACTATGCCCTGAGCATGGAAGGTGCACTGAAAATGAAAGAAATCAGCTATATTCACTGTGAAGCCTACCCCGCCGGGGAGCTAAAGCACGGTACCATATCCCTTATCGAAAAGGGAACTCCCGTTGTTGCTCTTTGCCTTCGGGATGACCTTTTTACAAAAACACTCAGCGCAATTAAAGAGGTTCAGGCCAGAGGTGCTTTCGTAATTGTGCTGACAAGCAAAAAACATGAACCGGACTTTACGCATGCCGATTTCATTATTTCGGCGAAATCCCTTACAAAAGATATTTTCACCCCTTTTCTCGGTGCGGTACCTCTTCAGCTTATGAGCTATCACACTGCTGTTAAAAGAAACTGTGATGTAGATAAACCACGAAATCTCGCCAAATCCGTCACCGTTGAATAATTTGCCGCTGAAGGTATAAAACAATTCTTGCTCATTTAATAAATTTTATGTTAATTTGGTTGAATTTTCCCGAGTAATAAGGTATAATTTCAAAGAATGGATTATTATGATTATTTTTTAGGGAGTGAAGAAAATGTCTGAAATAAATTTCACCGTTACTGAGCGCGGTTACGACATTACGGAAGTAAATAAATATATCACCATGATACAGCAGGAATATGCCAATGCTGTTGCATGGGGCGAAGAAATGGAAAGAAAATATGAAGAGCTTAAGAAAAGCATAGACGACTACGGTCTTTATTTCACAATTTCCGAAGAAAATCAGAGCGAAGTAATTGCCAATGTTTTCAGCGAGCTTTCAAAAACAGTTGCTCAGTCAAAGGCTGATGCTGACCGCAGAAACCGCGAAATAATCGAAAAAGCTCAGGCTCAGGCAAGAGAAATCAAACGCCAGGCTATGGAAAACAGCGTTGAAATCAGAACACAGAACACCACTATTATGAATAACCTTAAAGCCATTAACGAAATGATCAGCGTTGTTGTTGAAAAGGGTCTTCAGTACTGATGCCCTTGCCACAGTCCAAGTAAAGGAAGTGATATAATTTGGCTAATCACAGACCCAAAAGTCTCAGCGAACTCAATCAGGTTTACGACAAGGCTATGCAAGCCCAGAGAGCTATCAAAGAAGGCTCACAGAGCTTAAGCCACGATGCTCCTGCCACCGAAAATCCTGAACAGAATATTTTTGACGAGCTGACAAAGCAGGCTTCTCAGGCAAAAAAGCCGGAGCTTTACGACTCTGAAATTGCCGATATTGCCAACGACTTTTTAAAGCGATATGCAAAACCTGAACAGCGCAAGCCGCAAGCCGCTCCCAAAGAGCTTAAGCGTCCTGCGCCCAGTATACAAAGCCTTTACCACACTCCGGTAAAGCCTGCACAAGCAGAAAACAAGGATGTGCCCCTTAACAGTCAGCCATCTTTCACCTTACCCGACTCAGATCTTGCAGATAAGAGCACACCTGCCGTAAAGCCGAAAACTCCCGAAAGCATTATTGCGGCAGCTACACAGCAGACTATTGTTTTCTCAGCTGATGAGCCTGAAACGCAGGAAGAAGCTGTACCTTTTGTCTCCGGGGCAGAGGAAACCCTGGAGCCTGAAGTTCAGCAAACGCCTGCCGAAGCACATCCCGTCACCCATGAGGTTGCACCCTCAGTACGCATAACAAGTGTGGAAAGAAGCGACCTTATAAATGAATATCTGCGTGTTATGTCTGACGATGATGACGGATATTATGACGACGAAGAATATGCAAAGCCGAAAAAGGACAGTTTCTGGTCAAGAATTAAAAAGCGTCGTCACACAGCAGAGCCCGTGCAGACAGAAGCTGATGACACACAGCCAGACGCGGAAGACGACCTTATTACCGATGTATATTCAAGCTACAGCGACAGCGAAGAAACTCTCACAGACGAAAACAGCAACGTGAGCGCCGAAGAGGAGCTTCCTTTGAGTCTTTACGATTATATAGAATCTGATTTTGACTATGATGATGACGAAATCGCCGAAGAGTCCTATGTAGACGTGCCTGAAGCCGAAACTCTCTCTCATCAAGAAGAACAAGAGGTTCAGCAAGAACACGTAGAAGCTGCAGAGCCCGATTCTTCCGAAGAGCAGGAAGAAGGAAATCCCCCCGAAGAAGCAGAGGAAATCCAGCGAGATGAATCCGACTCTGCAAATTTTGATGAAACCCCTGAGGAAATACTCACAGAGGAAACACAGGAAGCTTCACAAGAGCAGGAAGAGGTTGTTTATCCTGACGAGGAAGAAAACGACATTGACTCCCCCGAAGAAGTTGTGGTTTATCCCACAGAAGAATCTGAAGTCCGTGCCGAGGAAGCCGAAGAAGCTGTTTATGAAGACTCCCCCACTGCAGGCATGGTCTTTGACGATATTTTTTCCGTCAGTGACGAAAGCAAGAGAAGCTACACAGGCGGCAACTGGAACGGTGAGTTTGAGGACAGCACCGCTGATGTCAGCGACAACGAAGAGCCTGACGAAAGCTTTGCCGAAGATGAGGAAGATGCTGCTCTCCCCACCAAAAAGGCAGCTGCTCCCAAAAAGAAAAAAGGCGGACTTGCGTCTAAAATTATTCTTTCTCTTCTGCTTGTCACTCTCATTGTCTGCACCGCTTTTGTCAGCGTGCTGGGCAGTGTTGTGGCTGTTGACACAGGCAAGCTTTTCTCAGATAAATACAGAGCCTTTACAGCTACACAGGATTTCGCTTTAAGCGGCGTGTACGCGGGCGACCTTGTTATAACAGAAGATTATGACCACTATGCCGCCGAGGGAGACTCCTTTGTTTATGTCAACTATGAAACTCAGAAATTCATGATTGGCAAACACAGAGGCAGTACATATAACCTTACAGGTGATGTGCTTTTCATCGCTGAAAATGAGGCAGGTCGAATCCTCGTTCTCAGAGAAGATACTCTCGGTGCAATAACAAAAACCTATAAGGGTCTCGGCAGTGTACTGGGCGGCGTAAGCGACAACTATATTATAATTGATGCGGTTTTACTCTTGCTTATTCTTGCAGTTCTTTTATGCCTTATCATTCCTAAGTTGAAAAAAGGGCCTAAAAATGTTCCTCATACCGAACAGGAAAGCCTTGCGTCAGACACCTATGCTGAGGAATACAGCGAAGAAGAGCCTGACGAAGAAGCTGAAGCAGACTCCGAGGATGAGAGCGAAAAGGAATTTGACCCCTATGATTATGACACTGATGATCTGGAAGAAGGCCTTTTCAGCGGCATATAATGTTTACATTTTGTATTTGACTTTTATAATATCATAGTGTAAAATGATAGTGCGACAGTATTTCTGCCGCACTATTTTAATTGAGAAAGGGCGTGGCGACTTCAAAAACGCGTTGTCTTACTAAATAAGAAAGGAACAGCGAGTCCACCTCGCAAGGTATTATGTTATGGAAAATGACAGAAAAAAAGTTTTACTTATTGTCAACCCCTGCGCCGGAAAAAACAAATCACGAACCGGCACCTTTGATATAGTTGACAAATTTTCAAACAACGATTATGAATTTACGGTGCGTACCACAACCTGTCAGGGTGACGCCACAAATATAGTTAAAAGAGAGCTTGAGGGCAAAGACCTTGTTGTCTGCTGCGGCGGCGACGGAACTCTCAACGAAACCATCAACGGTGTTATGGATATGCCTAAGCGCGTACCTATCGGCTATGTGCCCACAGGCACCACCTGCGACCTCGCTTCTACTCTTGGCATTCCCTCAGACGTAAAAAAAGCAACGGATATTATTTTAAGCGGCAACACCAATGACTACGACATAGGTCTTTTCAACAACAGATATTTCTCTTATGTTGCCTCTTTCGGAGCCTTTACAAAATGCTCCTATGCAACACCTCAGAAGCTGAAAAACCGTTTCGGTCACGCCGCTTATGTTTTCACAGCTTTAGGCGAAGTTAAGGATGTACACGGCATCTATATGAAAATCGAGCATGACGGCGGAGTTCTTGAAGGCAAGTTTTCATTCGGCGCCATTTCAAACTCCACATCTGTTGCGGGTATGTTTAAGCTCATAGAGGACGATGTTCGCCTCAACGACGGTATATTTGAGGTGCTGCTTGTGCCTGAGATGGGACTATTTGACATTATCCCCACAATAAGAAAAGCTCAGAAGCAGGATTATGACGGCAAGAGAGTTATTTATATCAGAACAAGCAAAATTAAAATTACCTCCCCTTACGAGGAAGTTGACTGGACACTGGACGGCGAATATGGCGGAAAGCACAGTGAGGTTATGGTGCATGTTCTGGAACGTGCAGTTCGCATTTGCACAAATGAAAGCCACTTGTTTGTAAAGCTGCCCGAACCGTCTCTCCCCGAGCAGGAAGCAGAAACATCATCGGAAACTGAAACTGAGAAAAAGCCCCTGAAGAACCGTAAAAAGAACAAATAAGTTTCTCAAATAAGGCGACACCTTTAAAAGGTGTCGCCTTATTTTACCGATTTTTCTTTCATGTAAAATTTGCTACAGTAAAAAGTAAATTATTTTTTAACAAACTGTTGACAAAATTATAATATTGCTGTATACTAATAGCGTGAACAGAGAATAATATAGA
>JAZSPF010000034.1:0-4588 GCA_045537315.1 Acutalibacteraceae bacterium | reverse complement strand
ATGGACAAAACGGCTCTCCAAGTCATAAGATTAAGATTCATTGTCATTTTGTCCACCTACCTTTCAATTATTTTATATAATTATACTCTTATGCACCAAGAAAGTCAATATTTTGAAAGCGGTGTTATGTATAAATTAGTTCTGTTGTAACAACCTCTCTTGCCCTTGCATCTATGTTTTGCATACAGCATACCCACTCCAATTGATTTTCCTCTTTCAGTTGCTCGGTAACACCTTCCGATTCTTTCATCTGTTTAACAAGTGTATCAAACATATCTTGTGCCTGTTTTTCGATTTCGGCACAGTGCTGATAAAATTTGCCTTGAGTAAGTAGGGTTGTGAACAGCACTTTCTTGTGTTTCATAAGATAGTCCTTATGCAACATTCCCCATTTACCGAGGGTAACACTTGCCTCTTCAGGCGACAATACGAGCTTTGGAATGAGATAATCTCCAACATTTCGATAGCTGATAGAATTTTTGTTTGACATAAAAAGTCCTCCTTTAAATTTTGTACTTTCATTGTACAAATTAAAGAAGGATTTGTCTAATGTGCAAATATTAATAAAAAAGAAAACCAAGAAAGATTTTACTCTCTCTTGGTTGTTTCTTTTCCTTCTGCAATGCACGGTATCTAATGACTGTTTTATAAACTGTCCTTAGCAACCCCGCGCATTTTTGGCGGGGAATTTTTTTGTTAATGCAAAATGCTGAATGCAAAGTGCAAAATGTCGGGTCGCTTCGCTCCGATTATATCCGTTTGAATTTAGATGAAATACATATTTTTCCCGCCGAGTGGGTCAGCAGTGAGGCGGCTCCATAACCGAACGGTGTTCGGTTCAGCTGCCGATAGACAGCTGTAAATCGCCACGGCGATTTAATGGAGTCGCCCCACTTTCCTTTTTTGCAAATTAAAAATAAGCCTTTACAATCGAAAAAATTACTCGTTTCTGAGCATTTGTTTTGCGGCGAGAATAAAAAAACAGTGGTTACGGTTATCCCGCGACCACTATTTTGCATTTTGAACTTTGCATTTTGCATTTAGAACAAGCCTGTGATTTTGCCGTTTTCGTCAACGTCAATCTTCATAGCGGCAGGCACCTTGGGCAGACCGGGCATTGTCATAATGTCGCCGGTGAGCACAACTATGAAGCCTGCGCCTGCACTGACCTTAACGTTTCTTACGGTTACGGTGAAGCTTTCGGGAGCGCCCAGCTTTGTGGGGTCATCTGAGAAGCTGTACTGTGTTTTTGCAACGCAGATGGGAAGATTGCCGTAGCCCATATCCGTCAGCTTTGCAATCTGCTTTTTAGCTGCAGGCAGGAATGCTACATCATCTCCGCCGTAAACCTTGGTTACGATGTCTTTGATTTTCTGCTCGATAGTGTCTTCTGCATTATAGGAGAAGGTGAAGCCGCTGTTGTCCTCTTCTTCGCAAAGACGAACAACCTCTTTAGCAAGCTCTTCGCCGCCCTTGCCGCCGTTTGCCCATACAGTTGAAAGGCAAACGTTTACGCCCAGAGCCTTGCACTTTTCAATAACAAACTCGATTTCCTTGTCTGTGTCGGTGGGGAAACGGTTAACTGCAACAACGCAGGGGAGCTTATATACATTTTTGATGTTGGAAACGTGTCTGAGAAGATTGGGGATACCGCCTTCAAGAGCCTCGAGATTTTCTTCGCCGAGCTGAGTTTTGGCAAGACCGCCGTGCATCTTAAGTGCGCGGATAGTTGCAACCATAACAACTGCTGAGGGCTTGAGACCTGCCATACGGCACTTGATGTCGAGGAACTTCTCTGCACCCAGGTCAGCACCGAAGCCTGCCTCTGTGATAGCGTAGTCGCCCATTTTAAGAGCTGTTTTTGTGGCAATAACTGAGTTACAGCCGTGTGCAATATTGGCAAAGGGGCCGCCGTGTACAAATGCGGGAGTGCCTTCAAGAGTCTGCACAAGGTTAGGCTTGAGTGCATCCTTGAGAAGTGCTGTCATAGCACCTGCCGCACCGATTTCTCCGCAGGTAACAGGCTCATCCTTGAAGTTGTAGCCGATAACGATGCGTGAAAGTCTTTCCTTAAGGTCTGTGATTGAAGATGCAAGGCAGAGTACAGCCATAACCTCACTTGCAACAGTGATGTCGAAGCCGTCTTCACGGGGTGTACCGTTGATTTTGCCGCCGAGACCGTCTATGATAAAACGGAGCTGTCTGTCGTTCATATCAACACAGCGTTTCCATGTGATTCTGCGAACATCAATGCCTAACTGGTTGCCCTGCTGGATGTGGTTATCTATCATAGCCGCAAGCAGATTGTTTGCGCTTGTGATTGCGTGGAAGTCGCCTGTGAAGTGAAGGTTGATGTCTTCCATAGGCACAACCTGAGCGTAGCCGCCGCCTGCCGCACCGCCCTTAACACCGAAAACGGGACCCAGTGAGGGTTCACGCAGAGCAACTGTAACTTTTTTGCCTATACGGCTCATACCGTCTGCAAGACCTATTGTTGTGGTTGTTTTGCCTTCGCCTGCAGGTGTGGGTGTGATAGCGGTAACAAGCACAAGTTTACCGTCGGGCTTGTCCTTAGCATCACTTAAAAGTGAGAGGTCTATTTTTGCCTTGTAGTTACCGTACTGTTCGATGTACTGCTCGACCTCAGCTTTTTTTGCAATCTCTGTGATGTGCTGCATTTTGCACTGCTGTGCAATTTCAATGTCGGTTAAATAAGCCATTTTTGTTTCCTCCGTTTTCTCGACTCAAGATTATTTCAATTATACAATCTTTTTTTTATCAAGTCAATAATTATTCCAATATGGTGAGATACTTTTCCATATCAAATTCGTCAAGACCGCTGTCTTTTTTCAGGTACAGGGGGTGGTGTGGATGACCTTTTTTGGATATCGCCCCCGAGGAAAACCAGCGTGCATCATATTTATATGAAATATCAACCATTTCCCTAAGGCACTGCTTTAAAAAAGGCCGCATTTCTACAATAGTACCCCATGCCGCCCAGACCGAGGGCTTTTCCTGCTTATAAAGGGAGAGTATGTATTCAAATGCCTTCATGTTTTCTTTGTGCAAAGGCTCATTGAGTTCACTGTCCATATCGTCGGGCCTTGTTGCCCTTTGGGCGTAGACATTAAACATGATAAAGCTGTCGTAGCCGTTGCCTTTAGCAATTCTCTCAACGGATTTCAGAGTGTTGTCAAGGTCATTGGGTGCAGCTGTTGAAGGGTTGATGCCTATGCAGATAAGGGGATTATCGCCCTTGGTGCCCAGAATATATCGGTATTCATTGTAATCGTTAGGCACATAAAGCCACTCTTCCACATTATAGCGGATGTGATCTTGCACTTCACTCTTTTTCAGCGCTGAGTAAAAATCTTCAATTTCAACGAGCTGTGACTGTGTTGACGGAATATGCATAATTTTCCTCCTTCTTGACAGGAAATAGGGGATTATGTATAATTAAGTATAACATTACAGTGAAAAAATATATTTCTCATTAAGAATTAACGGGAGGTTACATTATGACTAATACGGATATGGCAACATCTCCATTGCTGGCAAAACAAAGAGACTATTGGTATGACAATGCCAAAGCCATACTTATCACCGCTGTTGTGGTGGGTCATCTTGCTAACGGTATATTCAGTACCAGTACGCCTTGGGTGGTTGCGCTTCAGAAGTTTATCTATGTTTTCCATATGCCTGTATTTATGATAATTTCAGGCAGATTTGCAAAGAAGAGAATTGACCGGGGCGATTGGGTGACGGTAGTTAACAAGCTCATTGTGCCTTATGTGGTTTTGCAGACTCTTATGCTTCTGCTTTATTCCGCCACGGACTATGCAAGCACTTCATCATTTTCATATTTCAAACCCCTTTTCGGCTTGTGGTATTTCTTTACCATTGCCGCATACAGCCTTATTTCGCCCTATATTGTCAAGTTTAAGTGGTCATTACCGCTTTCATTGATAGTCGGTCTCGGAGTAGGATTTTTGCCGCATGTGTTTTACGGCGGCTTCCACAGAATTTTCTGTTTTTATCCCTTCTTCCTTTTCGGCTATTACACCTACGGCAACAGCTTCAATTTCTGCAAAAAGATATGGTTCCGCATAATCAGTGTGGCAGTGATAATTGCAACCGGTTTATTTGTGCTTAAATTTAACAAGGATGTTTCTTTTGAACTTCTTTGCATGAATAAGGTTTATTCATTTATTGCAAAAGATGTGGGTACAAATCTTATAGGTGCATTCCTTCAGAATATCGGCAGATACGCCGTCGGTTTCCTTTTCTTCTTCTTTATACTCGGCGTCACTCCTTCAAAGAAAACATTTTTCTCATATATCGGCACAAACTCAAGCTATGTTTATGCCCTGCACCTTTTCTTTATCGTTTTCCTTCGTGCTGTTGATGCCGATTATGATGTGCTGGGAATACTCACCAACAAGTGGCTCTTGCTTGCATACTGCTTCTCAGGCATACCAATGGCATTTATCCTTGCAAGCAAGCCTGTAAGAATGCTCACACGCTTCTTCGTCGAGCCGAATTTTGACATAAGAAGAATAGTGCAGAAGCTGACTGAAAAATAAGTGAA
>JAZSPF010000029.1:0-5958 GCA_045537315.1 Acutalibacteraceae bacterium | reverse complement strand
ATTAAGCTTGTAAGAAACTCAACAATGTCACACAAAATGATGCCAAGCAAAAAAACTAGAAGCGGTTTATCTTTAAAAGGGTTATAGATTAAAATAATCAGCACCAGTGCGGCAGTGCCGTAAATAGGACAGAGAGGGCCGGTTAAAAAGCCCCTGTTAACAAATCTCTTTTCACCTATGGAACAATAAAGTGATTCAAGACACCACCCGGCGGCACTATAAAAGAAAAACAGTAAAATATATTTAATAAGATTTTCCATGTTCAGCTCCTTTCTATATCACTGAGAAAACGCTGTTTATACTTTTCGTTCAGTGAAAACATCATTTCTCTTGCAGCACAGTATTTATCACAGAAGGTCACAACAATGCCTTCCTTATACCTGGGCGGAATAACAGTCAGCGGCCACATATGCTTTTTAATTATATCCGCTTCTTTTTCTGTCAGGTCACTGCAAAGCTCTTTGGCATTCATCAGAGCTCTTGACGGGTGATAGTACCCGTGAAGCTTGTGCCAACCGCCGGTTTCGCCGTCGCGCCAATCGTAATAAACAAGGTCATGCATTGCACCGCCTCTTGCGGCAGCTTTGAAGTCCCAACCTAATCTTTTGCAGATTTTGTATGACATGAATGCCACGCCAAGTACATGCTGAAGCCGGTCGATTTCAAGATGCTGTTCATACTGCTTAAGACTCTGAATTTCCTCAGTAGCGAGCAGCTCATCAGTCAGCTCCAGAAAACCGTCCGAGTTTTCATTTGTCAGCTTATAGCTTTTGATATATTCATTATACAACTTACCCATTATTTTTACCGTATTTAAACCTTTCATAAATAAACTCAGCAACCGCGTCCTCTTCATTTGAACCGATAACTCCGGTTGCTATTGCTTTGAGTTCATCTTCGGCATTGCTGACAGCATAACATTCATCTGCAATTTCAAATAAGGGAATATCATTCAGATTATCACCGAAGGCAACTATTTTATCAACGCCCATTATATCTTTTACCTGTTTTGCACCGGTTGCTTTTGAAACATCTACTGAAATAATTTCAAGAAAATAACAGTCAGAGTAAGTATCTCTGTAAAACATGCTTCTCGCTTCAGGTATCATTGCGATTTCATCGTAAATATCCTTCAGCTTATCGTAAGAGTCAAGAGAAACGATGTAAACAAGACTTCTGCCGTCAATTTGAGCAGGCTTTTCGCTTTTGATAAATCTTTTTGTTTTGCAGTTGACACGCTGTGACACATATTCCTTCTGATAATCGTTTATAGGTTCGCAGTAGTATATGTCGAGAATCTCACCGTTTTGAAAATAAAGCATCGGCTCGACACCGTATTTCCTGAAAGCGCCTATAATTTTGTTTGCCACGTCTTCGGGTATAGGATTGCTTTTAAGTATTTTGTTTTTTACGGGATCATATATAGTAACTCCGTTCATAAGCACGAGAGGGCAGGGGAGAAGAATACCCTCGAACATCTCTGTAACGGTGGCATATGTGCGTGCAGTAGCAACACTGAAAAGCACTCCGTTGTGTGTAAGCTCATTTATTATCTCAGCCGAACGCTCGGAAATTTCTGCTTTATTGTTTAACAGTGTGCCGTCAAGGTCGGTTAAATATAAGGTTTTCATAGAACCTCCAAAATTGAAAATATACATATTATATCACTTTGTATACTAAAAGACAACTGTAAATTTATAATATTTTTTAATTTTTACAGACAAACAATTTTTTTACTTATGCCTATATTTTTTATCATAAAAGCTATTGAAAAATGGAAACAAAAGAAGTATAATGAATTCATCTATTCTGTGCAGCAGAATATGGGGTTACCCTTATATGTTATCATTTTGCTGCATTTCGTAAAAGGGGACAAATAAATGTTAGGTAAATTCGTCAAAGTACGTGTAACCTCCCCGATGCACTCTTTTAACACTCGTTTCGGCTTTAAATATAAGCTTAACTATGGCATTATTGAAGGCGGCAAGACGAGGAAAAATTCCGCTCAGTACGCGTATATTATGGGCATCAATCATCCTGTCAGAAATTTTGACGGCAGAGTTATTGCTATTGTAAAGCGTTACGGCGGCAAGGGTGTTGTCTGGGTCGTTGCACCAAAAAGCACTCGCTTTATTGTCAATGATATCAGAGATGCAATTGATTTTGCGGAAGGAAGAAATGGCTATAACATCGACTGTTTATATGAAAGCTCCTGCGGAGCGGTTGTATTCAGGAAAGAAAATGATGAAATAAAATATCTGCTTATCAGAAACAGACGAAGCGCACACTGGGGTTTTCCTAAGGGTCATATTGAGCCCGGTGAGTCCGATGAAGAAACTGCAATAAGAGAAGTTCTTGAAGAAACGGGACTCAGAATTGAAATTCTGCCCGGTTTTGTAAGAAAATCAAACTACACAATTCAGGGAAAAATAGAAAAAAGCGTTTCAATTTTCCTTGCAAACACAGTTGACACGAGCTATAAGCTTCAGGTTGAAGAAATTGAAGAATGTGGCTGGTTTGATTTTGATGATGCGCTGAGAACTCTTAATTATGACAATGACAAGCTTATACTCAACGAAGCCAAGGCTTATCTCAATAAAAACGCTGTATAAGGAGATGCAATATGTCAGAAACATTAGCTCAGTATATAGTTGATGCCTTAGGCGGAAAAATATCTGAAGAGTTGATAGCTTTCATAGTTTCAATGCTTCCCATTCTCGAACTCAGAGGCGGTCTGATCGCCGCCAAAATGATGGGTATTGAGTTCTTTAAAGCCTTCGCAATCTGCTTTATTGGCAATATGCTTCCGATTCCGTTTATACTGCTTTTTATCAGGAAGATTTTTTCTTTGCTTAAGAAAATTCCCTCAGTTGAGAAAATAATAATAAAGCTTGAAGCCAGATCCATAAGAAAAGCAGACAACGTAAAAAAATACCGTCTTTGGGGGCTTTTTCTCTTTGTTGCAATTCCACTTCCGGGTACGGGAGCATGGACAGGTGCACTTATAGCAGACCTGCTTGATATAAGAATTAAGCACTCTTTGCCGGTAATTGCAGCAGGAGTACTCGTTGCGGGTATAATTATATCTGCTCTTTCATACGGACTTTTCGGTCTGCTTGGATTTTAAATTAAAAAGCACTACTCACGGTTGAGTAGTGCTTAATTTATTTTATTATATATCACTTTCTGCGGCAAGCTCCTCCCACTTAAGCATTGCATCTTCAAGCTCGGCTGAAACATCGGTAATTTCATTCTGGAGTTCACCGAGTTTCACATAGTCACTCTGTATTGCTTCATCAGCCAACTGTTCTTCAAGTGAAGAAAGCCTCATTTCTAATTTTTCGACCGTTTCTTCTGCTTTTTTGAGAGCTCTTTCTCGTCGTGATTTTTCCTTAAGTGGGGTAGTAAAGCTCTTTTTAGGTGCCTTTACGGCGGTTTTAACCGTTGTTTCTTTTGCTTCTTGCGTTAGTGCACTCTGCACCTGATGATATTCATCATATCCGAACTTATACAGTTTTGTTTCGCCACCTTCAAATGAAAGGATTTGCTGAGCAACTTTTTTAATGAAATATCTGTCATGAGATACAAATAAGAGCGTACCCTCGTACTCGGTAAGGATATTTTCAAGGGTTTCTTTGCTGAGTATATCCATATGATTTGTCGGCTCATCAAGAATCAAAAAATTAGGCTTACGCTTAAATATTTTACAAAGTGCAAGGCGTACTTTCTCACCGCCTGAGAGCATATCAACGGTTTTAAACACATCTTCACCGCTGAAAAGAAAGGCCCCCAAAGCACTTCGTGCCTGAAAATCACTCAGATTGGGGAACTCATTTAAAAAGTCAGCTAAAACTGTGTTTGTGCTGGAGTATTGAGCCATCTGCTGATCAAAATAGCCTATTTTAACTGAGCCGCCGACTATAAAGTCGCCGCCAAGAGGGGGGAGGGCACCGACTAAAGTTTTAAGCAGTGTTGATTTGCCGAGGCCGTTGCCGCCGATGATGCCGATATGGTCACCGCGCTTCATATCGAAGTTTACCCTTGACAATTCACGATCGTAGCCGATGCTGAGATTTCTTACGGTGAGGACATCATTCACACTGCGTACAGTCGGCTGAAACTCGGTGTGAAAAACTTTATTATCATAGCTGTCCGGTGGTTCTATTAGATCCATTCTTTCGAGCTGCTTGAGTTTTGACTGTGCCATGGCAGCCTTAGTAGGCTTATACCTGAATCGTTCCACAAGCTCCTTAAGCCGTGCAATTTCTTTTTGCTGTGCTTCGTACTCTTTAGCTTGCTGTTGGCGCAAAATTTGCTTCTGCACAATAAACTCTGAGTAATTGCCGTTATATTTAAAGGTCTTGCCGTGTTCGATTTCATAAATTGTATTCACGGTTTTATCAAGGAACATTCGGTCATGGGAAACAACCGCAACTGCTTTTTTATATGATGAAAGATAGTCTTCAAGCCATGCAACAGCATCCACATCAAGGTGGTTAGTCGGCTCGTCAAGGAGCAGCAAATCAGGCTTTGAAAGCAAAAGCTTGAGGAAGGCTATTTTAGTACGCTGACCGCCTGAAAAATCCGTAAGAGGTTTTTGCTTATCCGCATCACTGAAACCGAAACGTTTTATGGCTGATTCATATTCCTTTTCAAAATAGAAACCGCCTTCATTTGTGAAAATATCCAGTAGGGTAGTGTACTGCATAATGTTTTCCTGTGTCGGCTCAATGTCCATTTTTTCGTGAAGCGTATCAAGCTCGGATTTCATATTGATTATGTGGGCATATGCACTTCTTATTTCCTCGAGTAAGGTTACGCTGTCATCCTTAAAAGCCATCTGACTTAGTGTACCGATAACCGGTTTTCCCGAAACAATGAACTGACTGTCAAGGTCAGGCTCATCTTTTGAAATCTGAAGTTCGCCTGCAATAAGTCTGAGCAATGTTGTTTTTCCGCAACCGTTTCTGCCAACTATGCCTATTTTACTTTCAGAGTTAATTTCAATATTTACTTTCTTTAAAATTGGCTCGCCTGATAAATCGACAACACCGTTTTGAATTCTGATCTGCATTTCTTTCGTTCCTTAATAAGATTTAATGTATTTTAACATAAAAGCTATGTGAAAAGCAACACTAAACGATTTTAATATATTTATTTTTTTGAGATAGCTTGAGGAGAGGTGGGAGCATTAAATTTATCAACTACTATACAAAATGAATATTTTGTATAGTAGAGGGGAGCGTTAAACGCGTTTTTTCGATATTGAACATTTATAATGTTATGTTGTATAAATAGCGAAAACCAAGTACACATGGATTCTCAACCATAGTATTGTGAATTGGTATACTGCGCTGAAATCAATGCTCAGCGAATTTATGTAGGCACTTATTACAATATTATTTGTTTTACAAACTGTTTAACAATTTCACATTCAGTCAGATGACAATTGCCCATTTAATGGAATTCTTCAGGTTGATGCTCGGGTTGTTAAAAAATTTTCCATCAAATGACTTTTCTTCGTTATAAGTAAAAAATATACTATCGAAGCTTTATATCGGAAAATTGCCATTTAATCAGTTTCTGTAAAATGACCTGAGCATCGTTGAAGCAAAATCCATTGAATGACAAATTTGACCAAAACAATTGAATGCAGACTTTTTGTGAACTAACAATATAAATCGAAGGTATTATTTATATTAGTTATTTTATGCACTATCAGTTTTATCAAAAATAATGGTTGTATAAGCATTATTTTCGTATTTGCATACTCGACTGTGATATAAAAAATAATTATCAACTATACAAAATATTTTCTTCTATTGACTTTTTTGCAAAAGTTTTGTATAGTTGATATGTGATTACTTATAATTGGAGCTGTTAAAATGCTGAAAAATATAAATTTAGACAGAAAACTTCTTCCGCCTCTGGTTGATGAATATATCAGTGAGCTTATGA
>JAZSPF010000152.1:0-28704 GCA_045537315.1 Acutalibacteraceae bacterium | reverse complement strand
CTTTTTAGCTTCATCTTCATCGAATGTGAGAATTTCTACCTCACAGTCCTTTTCAAGCTTAGTGCGAAGGTCACAGATTTCTCCGTCAACTTTTGCAAGGCAAGCCGCCTTGAAAAGACCTGCACCGAGGCTCTTTGCGATTTCCATTACGCTTGTGCCGTTTTCATACTCTTTTACGACACCGCCTTTGAGGGTTACGTTAATCATTGTTATCATCCTTTCACTGAAAATGCAAAATTGTGGTCGCGGGTCAACAACCCGCCATATTTATAGTTTGTTTGCGCAAATAAAATGCTCTGCAAATGCAAGTGCCGTCGATTATAATCGAAATTTAACATCTCATCACTTTGGCGGGTAACGCCTTTATTTATATGCAAAACTCAAACGGATATAATCGGAGCGAAGCGACCCGCCATTCTGCACTCTGCATTCTGCATTCTGCATTTTTTTGCGAAGCAAAAAGAAAAAGCTCCATCCCATGCTTTTGCACAGGATGAAGCTGAAAAATTCTGCTCCACGGTTCCACCCGTATTCCACTTTTATTGTGGCACTCAAAAACTTTAACGCAGTCATACGGTACACCTTATTTCGGCGTACTCTCAGGAGTGGTAGACTTTATTTCCGGAATATACCGCACTCACAGCAAATGTGCGACTCTCTGAAAAATCCAATGAAACAGTCCTCTCCCTCAACGATTTATGGGATGTTATGTTTTTCTTTGCTTAAATGTTATTTTAGCACCGCACTAAAAATTTGTCAAGAGTTAATTACGAGAACAAATTATGGTCAACACCGTTAAGAGTCAGTTGTTTAACAAACTCGTTGGAGTTTTCGTATGTGGTATCAAATTTATATACAGTCTCACCACCGACAATGATCTTGACATAAGTTGCATGTCGGTCACGGCGAGAAGCTATTTCATCGATACTTCTATAACTGTAGTGTGTTTCGCCTATCCAAAATCCCTTTTCATCAAAGGTCAACACAGGTCCTTTACTGCGTACAACTTCATAAAAAGCACTACCTCCGCCGACCAAAATCAGAATAAAACCGACAAAAACAAATTCATCTGAAAGATACTCCATAATTGCCATAACAACACCAAAAATTAACATGCCGCCATATATCAGCAGATTTTTCCTGACGGGTCTTTTAAGTTCATATTTCATTTTCTTTCTCCTTTTATTTTGTAATTTATTATACACTATGTACTAATGCACTTAAATCACAAAACCGGAAAAATAAACCGCCCTTTTTCTCTGTTTGCGGAAAAATAGGCGGTTATTCTTTAATTAAATCAATAATTTGCATCAACCACTCTGCCTATAGCGCCGAGAAGTGAGTCTTCGTGAGTTGAAGGCAAATCGCAGGAGTAGTGCCATATCATCACTCCGCCGTAGCCTTCCTTCATGGCAAAGTCTGTTTTCTGAGCTATAACATCAGGAGTGTTAAACCAGAAGGTCTTGCCGATGTTCGTGTCGGTGTAAAAGCCGTTTTCATCAAGCTTATCTGCATAGCTGCTGTAGTCGTACCAATAAGCGTCACCGTCGGTAGGTCTTGCATAGAAGGGAAGACCGAAGGTTATCTTTTCAAGAGGGATGTTGGAATCCTTTATCCACTGTGAACGTTCGGCAACGGTATCGAAAGTAGCATGTCTGCCTTCTTCATCATAGACGTCATACATCATAAGCTCGAAGCAATCCACAAACTCAACAGCAAGAGCTGAATACTGCAAGCACCAGTCTGAAGCGGCAACATTGAGTGTGTAATCGTCGCCTAACCTTGAGCCGAGAGAAACAAGGAAACTGTTATATCCGAGCCATGCACCGTTTGTTGTGGGGTACTCATAGTCGAAATGTACGCCGTCCAGTTCAAATTCTTCAAGAACCTTGATAATGTTCTTTTCAAGTTTAAGACTTCTGAAAGCCTTATTGTGCTCCTTGCCGAGAGATTCCATCTGATCATACCAGTCAGAAGAATCAGTCTTGCTGCCCGGGCCGAGGAAGTTAAGGGTGTATTCAATATCTCTGTCACCCACAACAGCTTTGATATTGCTTATGGCAGTGCTGAGTGTATCTCTGTCTACGGTTACATTTCCTTTAGCGTCAAAGGTTGCCACCCCGAAAAGGATAACATCAGTGATAATATCGAAATCCTCACTGCATAAGCTTGACGGATCAAGTACTCTGTCGCAGATTACATAGCTTTTAACTCTGAAAGTTTTGTCAATGTTGTCGTCAGGCTTTGCGTCTATACCAAGAAAACCTGATATAAGTGAAACTACTGCTGTCATAAATGCGATGATGCTTTTAATAAATGTCATAACTGATAAACCTTCTTTCTTTTATTATTCTTCAAATGTGCCGTCCTGAATTGCCATAATCTGGTCAATTCTTCTCTGGTGTCTGCCACCCTCAAACTCTGTGTCGAGGAAAACGTCGACCATTTCTATGGCAAGACCTGCACCCACAACTCTGCCGCCTAAGCAAAGAGCGTTTGCATCATTGTGAAGGCGTGTAAACTTAGCACTGAAATAATCACTGCAGCAAGCGGCTCTGATACCCTTGACCTTATTTGCCGCCATTGAAATGCCTATACCTGTGCCGCAGCAAAGAATTGCCTTTTCACACTCGCCGTTTGTTACAGCCTTGCAGGTTCTGTAAGCAATTGCCGCATAGTCAATTGACTCGGGACTGTATGTGCCGAAGTCCTTAAACTCAATTTCTCTTTCTTCAAGATGTTTTTTGATTTCTTCCTTAAGATAATAACCGCCGTGGTCTGCACCTAAAGCTATCATTCTTGTCTCTCCTTTTGGTTTGTTGTTTACAGAAGTTATAATAACACAAATTAACTGTTTTGTAAAGATAATTGAAAAAAGAGCTGTCGCCGGGCAGCTCTTTAATTCATAATTATTTCTGCTTCGCCTTAAGCTCTCTTTCAGCCTGAGGAAGTCTTAAATAGACGGGAAGAAGCTCTTTTGAAGGCACAGCCTTATCCGTGTACATAGCCGCGGCAAAGCAAACACTGCTGCCTTTCTGATATTCACAGTTTGCAGGTGCCTTGGTATAGCCCAGCGCCTTGTGGCAAAGCTTTGCACCGTCGCCAACAAAAATAACATTGTCACAGTCTTTGAGCATTTCAGCAAGGTCATCAATTTTTATTGCCATATCTTCGCTGAGCCTTGTGACCTCTTCACCCTCAACTTTAAATATGCCGCAGTAAACCTGATTGCATCTGGCGTCCATAACACTCACAGCCGTGCAGCTTCTGCCTGTAAGATTATATGCAAGTGCCTCAAGAGTTGAAACGGGAACACATTTTTTACAGAGTGCATCGCAAAGCCCCTTTATTGCCGCAACACCTATTCTTATACCCGTGAATGAGCCGGGACCTACACTGCAGGCAAAAAGGTTAATGCTGTCAAGTGATATTTCGCCGTTTTTCAGCACTGAATCTATCATAGGCATAAGGGTTCTGGAGTGAGTCAGACCTGTGTTTATGCTGCTCTCAGAAAGGATTTTGCCGTCTTCTGTCACGGCAACAGATGCACAAACTGCACTTGTGTCAACTGCTAAAATTCTCATCTTAACTCAAACCCTCCACTGTGATAATTCTCTGATTTTCGCTCTCACCCTGTTTTATGCTCACTCTCACGGTACCCTCAGGCAAAGCGTTTTCTATGTTTTCGCTCCATTCAACGGCTAAAACAGCACCCATATCAAGATAGTCGAAAAAGCCGCTTGAATAAAGGTCATCCCAGCTTTCAACCTTATACATATCAAAATGCACAAGAGGAGGATTTCCACCGTAATCGTTGACTATTGCAAAAGTGGGGCTTGACACATCGGCATTGATACCCATACCTTTTGCAAGTCCTCTTGTGAAGGCTGTTTTGCCCATTCCCAAGCCGCCGAAAAAAGCTATAACCGTTCCGTGGCTTATATCCTTGCCTATTTTCTCTGCAATAAGCTCTGTTTCCGTCACAGAATTTGAAATGAACTGCACACCTTCTCACCTCTTTTAAGTAGAATTTACTGATATATTGTATCATAAAAAATCAATAAGTCAACTTTACTCTTGAAATATTTATTCATTCATAATATAATTAGAGAAACAAGTGACAGATAAAATCAGGGTGTGATAAAATTTGATTTGGAAAAATATAAAAAAAGCAGTTAAGGAAACAGATATATGGCTTCTTTTAATATGTCTTGCTCTTTCTGTTTTCGGCATAATAATGGTTTTCAGTGCAACCTACGACGGTGAAAGCCTTCTTTCCCGTGACGGCAAGGTTATGATTCTTGCCACGGTTATGGGTGTTGTTGCGGCGCTCGTTATTTCGTTTATTGACTATGACATAATTTTAAAGCTGTGGCCCTTGGTGGGAGCCGCATCGGTTATTCTTATGCTGGGACTTTTTGTCTTTGGTGTTTCACCTGACGGCAGAAGTGATGCCTTTTCATGGTACCGCTTCGGTTCGCTGTATTTTCAGCCGTCGGAAATTGTAAAAATAGGCTTCATAATTACTTTCGCCTATCATCTGAGCAAGGTGAAAAATGAAATTTCGTCTCTTAAAAATGTTTTCTTTTTGTGCATACACGCCGCTATACCTATTCTGCTGGTTGTAGTTACAGGTGATATGGGCTCGGCACTTATTTTCATCATTATGTTTATCGCAATGATGTTCACCGCAGGAGTTCACTGGCTTTATTTTCCTGCAGGTGCGGCAATTGTTGCGGCGGCTTCACCTGTAATATGGCTGAAGGTTTTTGACGACATACAGCGTAACCGCATACTTGCACTGTTTAATCCCGAGGATTATGAAACGGAAATCTATCAGCAAAACCAGGCACTTAAAGCCATAGAAAACGGCGGTTTTTCCGGCATGGGACTTTTTCAGGGTGAGCTGTCTCACAGCACCCTGCTGCCCGAGAGACAAAACGATATGATATTCTCCGTTGTCTGCGAAGAGACAGGCTTTATCGGTGCACTCATACTTCTTGGTCTTTTCCTCTTGCTGGCAATAAGAATGGTTAAGGTGGGCAAGCGAAGCTGTAATTTTGCCGCCGAGCTTATGTGCTACGGTGTTGCATTTATGATAATTGCTCAGGTGGTTATCAATGTGGGCATGTGTACGAGACTTCTGCCCGTTATAGGCATTACTCTCCCCTTCATCAGTGCCGGCGGTACCTCTGTGCTGTGCCTTTATCTTGCAATAGGCCTTGTGCTGAGCATTTACCGTTCCTCTCACGGCATAGCTTACGAAGACTTCCGTTATGCGAGAATAGCAATAAACTACGATAAGTAAATGCAAAATTGTGGGGTGCGAAGCTCCTATTATACTCCCTCCCTCAGCGAGGAAGGCAAAGTGTCAGAGGAAGACTGAAGTTTCATCCCGCTGAGAAGGTCAGCGGTGAGGCGGCTCCACTGCCGAACAATGTTCGGCAAACGACCAAAGGTCGTGCAAAATCGCAAAGCGATTTCTGTGGAGCCGCCCACCCTCTATATCCGATTATAAAGATATTGCAGGTCGCTACCACGGTAGCGACCTGCCTTTTCAATTAAGATTGATGAAACTTAAAACTTTTGAGCTTTACCTCTGCGGGTAGTAATAATAATTGTGGTCACGGCTTCCCCGCGACCACAATTTTGCATTTTGCACTTTGCACTTTGCATTTAATCAATGCCGTTCCTGGCACTGATCAGTCCGGATAGCCTGCAGGGTTTGTGCTCTGCCATCTCCATGAGTCGGCACACATTCTCTCAAGGTCTCTCTCAGCCTTCCAGCCAAGCTCCTCATAAGCCTTTGACGGGTCTGAATAGCAGGTTGCAATATCACCGGGACGACGCTCGACGATTTTATAGTTGATTGTTACACCGCTTGCTTTTTCAAATGCCTTTACAACATCAAGCACACTGTAGCCTGTGCCTGTGCCGAGATTATAAACATCAAGGCCGCTTCTTGAAAGCACTCTTGCAAGAGCCTTAACGTGACCCAGAGCAAGGTCAACAACGTGTATGTAGTCTCTGACACCTGTGCCGTCGTGTGTATCGTAATCGTCACCGTAAACGCTCAGACATTCTCTCTTGCCAATAGCAACCTGAGTGATGTAGGGCATGAGGTTGTTGGGTATGCCGTTGGGGTCTTCACCTATTCTGCCGCTTTCGTGAGCGCCGATGGGGTTGAAATAGCGAAGAAGTGAAATTGACCATTCATTGTCTGACTTGAAAAGATCAGAGAGAATGATCTCAATCATAAACTTTGTGGTACCGTAGGGGTTTGTTGTGCCTCCTGTGGGCATTGTCTCTTTAAGAGGAGACACATTGTTCATACCGTAAACAGTTGCAGATGATGAGAAAACGATTTTCTTGCAGCCGTTTTCTTTCATAACCTCGCAAAGAGTGAGGGTGCCTGCAATATTGTTATCATAATATTCGATAGGCTTTATACAGCTTTCGCCAACAGCCTTAAGACCTGCAAAATGAATAACAGCGTCGATTTTTTCCTGCTTGAACACGTGATCCATACCTTTTTTATCACGGATGTCACACTCATAAAAAGCAAATTCCTTACCGCTGAGTTCAGCCACACGCTTGAGAGACTCTTTCTTACTGTTATAGAAGTTATCCACAACAACGATATCATAGCCTGCTTTCATAAGCTCAATGCAGGTGTGTGAACCGATATAGCCTGCACCGCCTGTAACAAGAATTGACATATTTAATCACCTCGTTTATAATGTATGTGTTAATTGTACCTCATGGCAGGCAATATTGCAAGATGTTGCAGTGTAAAAATTTCATTTTATTTTAAAGGTGATATATATTATGCAAAATTTATCTGACATTTCTGTTATAAGAAGTGTGCTTGAAAGGCACGGCTTCAATTTTTCCAAGGCTCTGGGTCAGAACTTTCTTATTAACCCATCAGTCTGCCCGAGAATGGCTGAAAATTCCCTTTGCGACGAAAACACGGGCGTAATCGAAATAGGCGCAGGCATCGGTGTACTCACTGCCGAGCTTGCAAAAAGAGCTAAAAAAGTGGTCTGCGTTGAGCTTGACACAAGACTTCTGCCCATCCTTGACGAAACCCTCGCTGAGTTTGACAACATTGAAATAGTCAACGCCGACGTTATGAAGACCAACCTGCACGCACTCATAGAAGAAAAGTTCCCCGACATGGACGTAGTTGTCTGTGCCAATCTGCCCTATTATATCACCTCACCCATTATCACAATGCTCCTTGAAAGCAGACTGCCCATAAAAGCAGTGACCGTTATGGTGCAGAAAGAGGCGGCAGACAGACTCTGCACACCCGTAGGCTCCCGTGACAGCGGTGCAATTACCGTTTGTACCAACTACTATGCCGAAGTAAGACAGCTTTTCAATGTTTCCAGAGGGTCTTTCATGCCGGCACCCAATGTGGACAGTACCGTAATAAGACTTGACATAAGACCTGAGCCTGCTGTCAAAGTCAGTGACGAAAAGAAATTTTTCAAGATGGTAAAGGCAGCCTTTGCCCAGAGAAGAAAAACTGCCGTCAACTCCATAGCCTCAGGTATGGGCATAGGGAAGGCACAGGTGGCCGAGGCACTGACAAAAAGCGGACTATCGGAAACGGTGAGAGCCGAAAAGCTTACAATGCAGGAGCTGGCTCTTCTGTGTGAAAACCTTTAAGACGGTGATAATTATGAAACGCTATTTCAATATTTTTTATACACTGCCTTTCAAAACATTCTTTGTGGTCTTGCTCATTCTCTGTTCGTGGTTTATGAATACGGAGCTTACAAACATACTAAGCCTTTATAAGCAGGATAAGGTTGCTCTCATCAATGTCTTTATTCAAGGCGAGGATTACAATTACGAAAGCTCCTATTTTCTGAAAAACTCAATAGAAACAGCCATAGAGGATGTGATTGAATATTCTCTTGTTTATAACCGCAAAGCCGACAAGGCATATACCCAATATGACACCACGGCAACACAGGACTATAATGCTCTTGTTTCCCGTCTCAAGTCACTTGAAAATTTCCGCTTTGCCATAGTTAACCATAAAACGGACATTATTGTTTCAAATATTTCTGCCCTCAACGGCAAAAGCCCCGAAGCAACCGTCAGACAATATTTCGGTGAAGATGAAAACATCCTTATTGTAAGAGATGCAAAAACACCTATTTTTGAAAGCGGCACCATGAGTGAATATGTGGAATTTGTAGGTAATCAGGCTAAAAAGTATCCTGACGATTTTGATCTCTATATTTCCTTCGGCAACAATCTCAATTTCGCAGGTAGTGGTGAAGTTTTCTCACAAAGACACTTTGAAGTTCTTTCGGCAGTTGAAAGCATCCTGAAAAGCATTACCGCATATCTTGTTGTGCTGTTCATACTTTTTGTTTCTCTTATTACAGTTTCAGGCAAAAAAGAACCGGGCGGAAAAGCCTATCCTTCTCTCAATGACAGGCTTCCCAATGACCTGACCTTTTTGCTTTATCTTATAGTGTATATTTCTATGTCCGCACTATATGAAAACTCTCTTTATATGGCTCTTCGGGTCACAAACAAAGATGACTTCTGGCTCATTCACAGCCCTGAATTTTATATGGTACGCTCAAGCATAAGCATGGTTGTAATGACTTCTGTTATCACCACCTTCTGCTGCACCGTAAAAAGACAGCTTCGCTGCGGCACCCTGCTGTCAAACACTTACATTTACAAAATAATCAAAAACTACAAAAAGGCAGATCCGGGGGACATAACATAAAATTTTATTCCCTTTATGCCTCATATTCGAGAAAAATAAAAGTAAACAAAAAAACTTTACAGCAAAAATCCGACTGTAAAGTTTTTTTCTTGCATATGTGGAAAACCCCGTTGAAAAAGTTAAAAACCGAGGGTTATCCACAGTTATTTTCCAAAAAGCAAAAATAAAACCTTGTTTCGGTAAAGTTTTTAACTTTACTAACAAGGTTTTCAACATTTTATGTGAGAAAATTCTGCGGAATATTCATTTTTATGTGAATTAGTGTATATGCAAAAAAGCTGCATAACAATGTATTCAGTTGACAACGGCGTAGCTTTTTGCATCAACGGTTACACCGCCAACACTCACTGCCGAGTCACCGTAATTGACATAAACAGTGCAATCCTCGCCGAAGCGTGTGAGGTAAACATCCTTTTTTATCTGCTCATGACCCGTAATTCTTCTGTTTCTGAAGGCAGCGAAATCGCTGTTCATTTTATCGTAGTACGCCTTTGCCTGACTTACGGTATTCATATAATAAAACTTGTCGCTGTTTTTGTCATCTGTGTCTGAGCTGCAGTGCCACTCATAGTGAGGCAGTGCGCCGTACTCTGCCGCTTTAAGCATAGCCATTGTGCTGTCATTTGAAATATTCGCCGCCTCATGAGAATAATCGGTGATGCCGTGAAGTATAGTCTGAATGAAAGGCACATCCCTGAAATATTCCCTTTTTGAAAGAGAAGAAACGGAAGGTATGTCAATTATACTGTCAGCATATTTTATGCTGTAAATATTACCATTCTCTATCATCACGGACTTTGAGGCACAAATTGAGGCTAAAATATCAGCGAGAGAATCCTTCACATTTTCACGCAGTGATACCTCTCTTTGTGAGAAGTCGGAAAAAAGCACTCTGCCCGCATCATTTACACAGACTCCGTAAAAACTCTGCTGTCTTATTGCGCTTATATATGAGCCGAGACCTTCCTTTATTCTGTCAGCATTCATATGGGGGAGCTTTTCTGCAACAATACTTTTTGCTGAGCCTGTGCTTCCCTCAAGCAGTGAGCTGTCAGCATAAAGGCGTACACTGCCGTCATCACAAAGCGAGGACATCATGCTCAATTCCTGCTTAGTGCCTAGGGCTTTCTGAGTTTTTATACTGCCCTTTTCATAAAGACCCTTGAGTCTGACATTTGTATCCGTGAAGCCCTTTGCCTTAAGGGAAGAGAGCAATTCATATGCCTGATTGAAAGAAGTAAGAGTATGAAGATATGACTCAGAGTCTTCTCCTGCCCTTTCCTCAGACATGACAAGAGTCAGATTAAACGGGTATTCATTGCTTTTGTCAATGCCATTTTCACGAAGCTTGCCCTGACGGATAAGAAGCTCTCTCACTGCTGATGCCATACCGATATAATCGGCATTGTCACCGCTTAAAAATCTGTAGCAGACCTCTGCTTTGCCCTGATAGCTTTCTTTGCTGACATAAACATGCTTATCCTCTGTCTTTATAGGAGTTATGGTAAAAGAGGCGCCCACACGGTTATAGCCGCTTGTGCTGAGAGCCTTATCGGCTGTGATTTCACACAGTGACTCGCCTTCACTTATAAGACACACAAATGCACTTTCACCGTGGCGTCTGCCAAAAGCACCCACAAGCACATTGGCGCCGTTTTTCCCTTGTACGGCAGGGTCCTCACCGTAAACCTTAAGAGATATCTGCTCGAAAGTCTCTGCATTTTCTGCAAGGTCCAGCACTGCACCGCAGCCATCGGGCAACAGTATATAGTCGCCTTTTTTCCCGCTGTTGTCGGCACCGAAAAAGGGCAATATTTCCAATGAAGTAATCACCGTTTTACCGCCGCAATAAATTTTGTTACATTCAACACTCGCCGTCAGCGCACCGTCAGTGAGTACATAAGAAACAGGAACACTTATATCAAGCTTTTTGTTTCCCTCAAGGCTGCGGCGAAAACTATATGTTATGATTACACCGTCACGGATTTGCTCATATTCCGTGCAATTGAAGCTGAAACTGTCACTCTGGGAAGTAAGCGTATATTCCCTGCCGTCGATAAGCACATCAAGGCTCAGTACAGAAGGCTTGCCGCCTGCATAGTTTTTGGGCAGGCTCCTGTAAAGAGTTCCCGATATGGTGTCATAAAGGCAGACTGTCATAGTCTTTTCGTCAAGATACATCTCAAGCATACCCGAGGAAGCGAGCTTTTTCATTTCGCTTCTCTCAGCGGTACTGACAAATATGCTCTCATCAGACACCTGAGCAGAAACAGAAAGTTCCTTTTGGGATATTCTTATTTTATCGCTCTGCGCGCCTGAAGAAAGAAAAATACAGACAATCAGAATTATCAGCAGCAAAACAGGCACAAGCTTTTTAACTGTATTCATACATTACACCTCAAAGGGTAGTATAACACAATATGGAATAAATTTCCAGCAGGAAATTTATGAACAACTCAATTTCGTCTACATCATCCTTTTGCGCATCTCAATAAGTATAGCTTTTTCACGCCGCGACACCTGAACCTGAGACATGCCAAGCTCTGCAGCGGTTTTCACCTGAGTCAGCCCCTTGAAATAGCGAAGCTCAATAAGCCGTCTGTCCTTTTCTTCAAGAGTATTTATAACGGTTTTCAGTGCCATTTTCTCCGATATGGCTTCCTCGGGAGCTTCTGTGGGAATATCAAGCTGCACCGTTCCCTTTTCATCAGTTGCCGTAAGGGATATGACGGGCATTGATATGGTTATAAGCTCTGCCGCCTGAGAAATTTCAACACCCAGCTTTTCGGCAAGCTCGCTTATTGTAGGCTCCCTGCCCAGGTCAACAGCCATTTTTTCCTTAAGCTGCATAGCGTGTCTCGCCTTTTCTTTCAGGCTTCTTCCTATTTTAACCGTACCGCCGTCACGGAAAATGCGTTTGATTTCGCCTAATATTACAGGTACGGCATAGGTGGAAAAGGCGAAGCCTCTGCTTTTGTCAAAATTGTCTGCCGCTTTTATGAGACCTACACAGCCCGCCTGAAACAGATCCTCATATTCCACACCTCTGCCTCTGAATTTATTGGCGCAGGCATGCACCAGACCGTAGTTGTTTTCAATAAGAGCTTCTCTGTCGCTGTTTCGTTCCTTCAATAATGCACCGCCTTTTTAAAGGTATAAGGTTTCATATTCTCTTACCCCATATTTTCTTTTCAAGGCATACCGTTGTGCCGCTGTCGGGTTTAGAGGAAACTCTGACCTTATCCATAAAAGATTCCATAACCGCAAAACCGAGACCTGCTCTTTCTGAGCCTGCCGTGGTGAAAAGTGGCTCCATGGCTTTCTCTATATCCTTTATGCCAACGCCCTTGTCACGCACCTTAATTCTGATAATATTATTTTCAAAAAGGCTGACAGTTATGTAAATTTTTCCTTCCTTTTCTTTATAGCCGTGAACTATGGCATTTGTCACCGCTTCACTTACAGCGGTTTTTATGTCGGTAAGCTCCTCGATGTTCGGGTCAAGACAGGCTATAAAAGATGCCACCGCCACTCTTGAAAAGCCCTCATTGACACTTCTTGAATCCATTATCAGTCTCATTTCATTTATGCAGTTCATCAAACTACCTCCTTTTGTTTTATTTCGCCTAAGCGTTCAAGACCTGCAAGCACCATAACCTTATAGGCGGAGGGTGACAGATTTTCCACTCTTATTCTGCCGTGTACTGTTTTCATCAGCTTGTAGCGACCCATAACAAGACCTATTCCCGAGGAATCCATAAAGCTGACCTCGCCGAAATCCATTATGAGAAGCGACGGTTTTTTGTGGATAATGGCATCGTCAATGCTTGCTCTTATGAGAGAAGCACTGTGATGGTCAATTTCTCCGCTGAGGTAAACACGGATTTCTTTTTGCTTATACTCAATTTTTGCTGACATACCAAGCCTCCTGAAAAAAATTCCCTTATGATAGCAAATAGTATCATAAGGGAAATAGTATGCATATTTTGCCGAAGCAGGGCATAAATATATATTTTATTTGAAAAATTCGTTTCTTATTTCACTGACGAGATAAAATGAACCTGCCACAATAAGCACATCATCTTCATCTGTCACCGACAAAGCCTTTCTGTACGCGTTTAAGCTGTCACTCTCACAAAAGATATTGCCGCCGTATTCAGCCGCTTTTGCTTTCAGCACCTCGGGGCTTTCACCTCTTAAGCTGTCCGTCTGCGTAAAGACAATATTTTCACATAAGGGAGCAATATATTTAAGGGAAGTCTCATAGTCCTTGTCTTTCATAAAGGACATAAGCAGAGTTATTTTTTTGTGGGCGAGATAAGCTTTTATCATATTGCAAAGAGCCTTCATACAGCCCTCATTGTGCCCTCCATCAAGAATAACAAGAGGAGATGAGCAGACAGTTTCCATTCTGCCGGGAATTTTAAAGGAAGCTATGCCGTTTATTATGGCTTCATCACTTATATTAAAGCCTTTGTCTCTGAGAAGCTTTGACGCAGTTATAACCGTTATCATATTTGCAATCTGATGGGCACCGCAAAGAGATGTTTTAACTTTCAGTGAGTCATAGATAAACTCCGAGCCGAAAATATCACTTTTTATCACAGTAAGTTTATCTGCCTCAGGCATATGAAAGTTACAGCCTTTTTCACTACACTTTGCCTTGATTACACTCACCGCTTCGCTTTTTTGCGGCGAATAACCGAAAGCCTCTCCCTTGTCGGGATAGGAAACAACTGTACTTCCCTCTTTTATTATGCCGCTTTTTTCCGCTGCAATTTTCGCTACAGTATCACCGAGCATTTCAGTGTGGTCGAGTGATATGCTTGTGAAAATACACTCTAAAGGTGCAGGTATAACATTTGTGCTGTCATGCTCTCCGCCTATACCGGCTTCAAGTAAAACAATGTCGCATCCCTCTTTGGCAAAGTACAAAAGAGCAAGAGCCGTTGTCACCTCAAAAACCGTGGGATAAAGCTCTTCTTTTTCCATAAGGTCGGTTTTTTCTTTGATGAGAGAGGTCAGCTCTGCAATGTCACCGTGGCTGATGTAGGTGTTACCCACCTGGATTCTTTCACCGAATTCTACGATATATGGCGAGGTGAAAAGACCTGCCTTGTAGCCTGCATTTTTAAGAATGTATGACAGCGCCGTTGACACGGAGCCTTTGCCGTTAGTGCCCACTATGTGAACGAATTTCAGTTCTTTTTCGGGACTGCCGAGAAGCTCAAGAAGTCTCTCTATTCTCTCGTGGGAGCTGCTTTTTTGAAACTTGCGCCGTGACATTATATAGTCAATTGCTTCGTTATAGGTCATTTTTTCGCCTCCTGTCTCAGGAAACAAGTATATAACTTTAAGGGGAATAAGTCAAGAACGGCAGTGCCTTTACTGACGAAAAGGGAAATTGCTGCAAGAGGGGGGCGGCTCCGCTGCCGAAGCCACGCTTCGGCAAGCGGCGTACGCCGCACAAAATCCCGCAGGGATTTTGGCGGAGCCGCCCCCACATCAGACTTACCCCACCACATCAAACTCAGCCTCCGCCGCCTGTGCGACACCACACTTTTCATACAGTGCCGAAGCAAAAACGAGCCTGTCAACACCTTCGGGACAGTGCTTTTCAATAAACAGAGGAAAGCGAGGCTCACTCGCTGTCAGCACCCTGCCGCTTAAAAGACGCCTCTTTTCAAGGGTATAAAGCGCCCCTGAAAAGGTTATGTCAACAGCATTATTGTCAGAAGATATAACAACATCTCCGTCAGCTTTGCCCTCATCTGTTACAAGAAGGCTCACACCAAATTTCTGAAAAAGCAAAGCGGATACACTTTCATATTCCTCAACAAAAGAAGTTATAATCTTAATCTCGCTAAAATAACGGATAATTCTCTGAGCATAGGGTATAAACAAACCTTTGCCGTCAATCACTGTGAGTCTGCCACGGATTTTCCCCTCACTTTTAATATTCCTGACAGCTGTGTTAAACAGCATTATTTCGGGCAACTTCTCAGGTGTAAAAACAGATATATTCACTCCGTCTGGAATGCTCACACCGTTAGGCAAGATCACACCCTCACGAAGCACTCCGAGACATCTTTCGAGCTTTTTCCACGGGATTTTCCCTCTGCGTTTCTCTGCTGTAACAATAAAATACACCCCGCCTGAGGGAAGTGTTATTCTTTCACTTGCGATTTTGGCAGAAGTAAAAAAGCTTCGGATTTTCTTTTCAGGCTCCATAAACTGTAGGACTGCAAACATAATATCACCCGTAGGATAATTATGAATTGTGAATGAGGAATTATGAATTTACCCTTACGGCAAATTAAAAGCAGAGTGATTATCACTCCGCCTCGCAGTTTATACTTTCTTTTTCATCAGGCCGTGTTTATTGCAGTAGATATAAAGATATCCCCTGCCCCGGAATTGTATTCTCGTTTCGGCATTTCCCTCGGGATAAAGCTTGACAAAGTGAATTTTATCGCTTGTTACATATGCAATAAAGGATATAAAGTGGCTTTTGCTCATAGGATGATTTACTGTAATAAACTTCTCATCTTCCACAGGCTCAATACTCACGGTATGTTCTTGATCAATATCTTCTGCTTCAAGGGCAGGCAAAGCTATTCCGCAGCAACTAATAACAGCAGCACCGCTTGCGTGTATAACATTACCGCAGACAGGGCAGACATAAAACTTTGAAAAGAGCATATTGGAAGACTGATTTTTATTTATAACCGTATCACCTGACATAAGCTCCATAACCGACACACCCAATGCCTGACTGAGAGGCTCAATCAGAGAAATGTCGGGCAAGCCCTTTGAGGTTTCCCATTTTGATATTGCCTTACTGCTGACACCTATTTTCTCGGCAAGAGCGGTTTGTGTAATGCCTTTCTCTTCACGAAGCTTTTTAATTGTGCGGGCAGTTATATATGTATCCATAAGAATATCTCCTTTTCTTTTTTCAGATACATTATAGTTTATATACTACGAAAACACAACCTACGCTTCGTGGAGATGAAAAAAGCCGAGTTGACAAAATCAACTCGGCTTATCTTTTTATATTGCGCTCGCCGCAGGGCATTCTTTTTCCTGCCGCGGAAAAAGAATCAAAAACGCGTTGATTTTTATTAAAGACTGCAACTGTCGTGATGATCGTGATCCTCAATCTTGCCCACAATTGGCTCGGGGTCAATGCCCTGTCTTGTGTAGTAGTCAGCAAGAGCTGCCTTGATAGCCTGCTCAGCGAGTACACTGCAGTGGATCTTTACTGCAGGCAGACCGTCGAGAGCCTCAACAACTGCCTTGTTTGTCAGCTTAAGTGCTTCGCTTATGGGTTGACCCTTGATAAGTTCTGTTGCGATTGAGCTTGTTGCAATTGCACTTGCACAGCCGTAGGTCTTGAACTTAACGTCGACAATAATGTCATCTTCGATTTTAAGATACATCTTCATGATGTCGCCGCACTTTGCGTTGCCGATTTCACCAACACCGTTTGCATCCTCTATAACGCCAACATTGTGAGGGTTGGCAAAATGTTCCATTACTTTTTCACTGTATTGCATTACTTTTCTCTCCTTAGTTGTTCTTTTCTTTTTCGAGTATGTGTTCCCAGAGGGGTGACATTTCACGAAGGCGCTCAATAATCGGCGGCAGTACCTCTAAGATGTAGTCAACATCTTCCTCTGTGTTGTTTTCGCCAAGTGACAGACGAAGTGAGCCGTGAGCCACCTCGTGCTTGAGACCGATTGATAAAAGCACATGGCTGGGGTCGAGACTGCCTGATGTGCAGGCTGAGCCGCTTGAAGCACTTACACCCTTCATATCGAGCATGAGCAGTAAGCTTTCGCCCTCAACGCCTTCAAAGCACATGCTGAAGTTGCCGGGGAGTCTCTTTTCGGTGTCGCCGTTAATTCTTGAGTGTGAAATCTTGCTTGCACCCTCAAAGAGTCTGTCACGAAGAGCCTTCACCTTAATGTAGTTTTCTTCAAGATGCTCTGTCATTTCAGTGATAGCCACGCCAAGACCAACTATGCCGGGTACGTTTTCAGTGCCTGCTCTTCTTCCGGCTTCCTGTGCACCGCCCTCAATGAGGTTTGGCAGGCGAAGTCCCTTTTTGCAGTAAAGTGCACCGATACCCTTAACAGCATGGAATTTATGACCTGAAAGTGAAAGCAAATCAATATTCTGCTCTTTGACATCAATTTTAATGTGTCCCACAGCCTGAACTGCATCAGTGTGGAAAAGCACACCCTTGTCACGGCAGAGCTTTCCGATTTCTGCTATAGGCTGTACGGTACCTATTTCGTTGTTGGCATACATAATTGAAACAAGGCAGGTTTCATCTGTAATTGCCTTTTCAACATCCTCTACTCTCACAAGACCGTTTTCATAAACATCAAGGTATGTTACCTTGAAGCCTTTTTTTTCAAGTGCCGCCATAGTGTGCAGTACGGCATGATGCTCAAACTTGCTTGTGATAAGATGCTTTTTGCCTTTTTTTTCACCGAGAGCTGCAGCACCCTTGATTGCCCAGTTGTCGGCTTCACTGCCGCCTGAGGTGAAAAAAATCTCCTTTGCCTCTGCACCTAAAGCTGACGCAACCTGAGCCCTTGCAGTGTCAACTGCTCTTGCAGCTGTCTGACCTACTGAGTAAAGGCTTGAGGGGTTGCCGTAATGCTCTGTCATATAGGGAAGCATAGCTTCAACGACTTTTTTTGAAACGGGAGTCGTTGCCGCATTATCTGCATAAACATATCTCATTTCTTAATACACTCCAATCCTGATTTTTCCGCGGCGACACTTCTTTCGGCTAAATCCTTAAGGGTTATTCTGCTTACAACGGAAATTGTCGCCTCATATATCTGAGTCCAAATAAAAGATGTAACACAGTCGCAGTAATTCTCACACTTACCGTTATCTTCGGCGCAGGCAACAGGTGCCAGTGAGCCTTCCGTAGCCTTGAGTATGCTTTCAACGGTTATTTCCTCGGCGGGCTTTGTCAGATGATAGCCGCCCTTTGCACCTCTGACAGATTTGACAAGCCCTTCTTTTGAGAGCAGGTTGATTATCTGTTCCAGATACTTTTCGGAAAGGTGTTCTCTTTCGGCAATATCCTTAAGGGAAACACAGCAGTCCGCACCGTTTACGGCAAGGTCAGTCATAATACGAAGTCCGTATCTGCCTTTGGTTGATATTTTCAAGAAAACCACCTCTTTTTATAAGAATTCCTACTTTAATGGTAGTATATCACTATTTTTAATTCATAGCAAGTAGATATGAATTATTTTCGGTAGAAATAAGTGTTGGCAGAAAGAAATATTTTATGCAAGATATACAAGATAAGTCAGCAGTGGCGGCAAGCTGCGGCGGCTCCACTGCCGAACAATGTTCGGCAAGCGACCGCAGGTCGCGCAAAATTGCAAAGCAATTTTTGTGGAGCCGCCATCCACCCTCTTCATCTCACTGAAAAATATGCAGAAACTTAAGCAGGTCGCTACCACGGTAGCGACCTGCCTTCTTAAGATTGATGAAATTTCAGGTTTCTGAGCTTTAACCTCGCGGGGAGAAGCTTTCGGTTGCGGTAGGTTAAATCGCGACCGAAATTCTGCGTTCTGCATTTAATTTTACTCCGTTCTCAGTGCCTCAACGGGGTCTTTCTTAGCTGCAAGTGATGAGGGAACAAGACCTGCTATGAAGGTAAGTCCCATACTGATGCAGATAAGTGTCACTGCCGCACCCACGGGAAGCACTGCTGCCGCACCTGTGTTTGTCAGGTAGTCAAGCAGGAAGTTTATGGGTATTTCAAGCAGCAAGGTACAGCCTATACCAAGCAAGCCTGCCGCCAAGCCGACTATTATAGTCTCGGCATTGAATACACTTGAAACGTCTCCCTTTGATGCGCCGATACTTCTGAGAATACCGATTTCCTTTGTTCTCTCAAGAACTGAAATATAGGTGATAATGCCTATCATAATTGATGAAACAACAAGTGAAATTGCAACGAACATAACAAGCACGTATGTGACAATGTCAATAATCTTTGTTACTGATGAAAGAAGCATACCTACAGGGTCTGTGGGGTTTATTTCGTACTCGGCGTGGCCGTCTGCGGTAACCTGCTCGTTGTAATAGCCTATCATCTCGTTGAGCTGCTCTTTTGACTCAAAGCTCTTGGGATAGAAATAAATTGATGTGGGTGTGTCTGCAGGCTGATAGCCTAAGACTTTCATGGTGTTATCATAGGAACATTCAGCATTGATTGTGTCAATATAGGCCTGCTTGAGAGCGAGAACCTGCTCGTCATTGAGATAGCCTTCCATAAGCTTTTTCTGCAAATCGCTCATATCGCCGAAGCTGAAAAGCGAGGACATATCCATTATATCAACCTCTGAAAGGTCAATATCGGTTGCAAAGCTCATAAAGGGACCCAGATCAAGATATTCCATATTGATGAGGCTCATATCTATATCAACAAGGTCAAAATCGTTTACTGTCATTTCCATAAACTCGAGACCTGTGATTACGTCTTTATGTGTATTTGCAAGCTGCTCTTTTACAACCTGTGAGTTTGCAGTATACTCCAGTGCATACTCCATAAGCTCTGTTGTGTAGCCGATACCGCCGGTACCAACGGAAAGAACATTGTCTTCATCGGGGCGGATAATGCCTACGATGCTGATTTCAAGACCCTTGTCAATGAGCTTTTTGACATAGGCAAGGTTTGCACTCTTATCGCTCCAAAGACCTGTTTCCTCATCTTTAACCATATAGTCACAATTAAGTACAAGTCTGAATTTCATATCACAGATTTCCTCATAAGAGAAGGACAGATCTTCTTTTTTCACATCGCCCGTACCTGAAAGTGCGCCCATAATGTTTGATGACATCTGATTCTGGTCTCTGATGCCCAGAGCATAAAGCATAAGCTCATTGATTTCGTTTCTGGCATCAACCATAAGCACTACTTCATTTTTATCCTGAGGAAGTCTGCCGTAAAGTACATCATACTGTCTTGATACAACATCGTTATCACCGATAAGCTCTGTCCACGCATCCATCATTGATGAGGACATAAATCCTTCCATGCCTGACATCGTGTTGCTTCCCATATCAGACATAGCTGTGTTGGGATTAACCTTGACAACACCGTTAGAGGTGTCTGCCTTATATATGTTAAGGGGTGTGGAGTATTTAAACTGTAAATCGTTGCAAAGACCCCTGAAGGTTTCCCAGTTGTCGTCAATATACTTTTTAAAGCTCTTTATGTTGTTTGATGAGGACTGAGCAACAAAGGTGTTGATAAGCTCGGTAAACATATCGTTGACATAAACCTTGTCAAGAGTGTTTGATGTATTCATCATCTCTTCGCTCATGCCCATAACCGCACTCATCATTTCGTCGGTGTTGACCGCTTCTCTTTCAACTGACATGGGGTACGCCATAAGAGTGTCATTCTGAACCTTATCAACATAGTTCTGAATACCTGTTGAAAGTGCAAGCACCAGAGCGATGCCGATAATACCTATTGATCCTGCAAAGGCTGTCAGGAAGGTTCTGCCCTTTTTGGTGGCAAGGTTTCTCATACTCAGACCAAAAGCAGTTGCCATGCTCATTGAGGGCTTTCTGCCCTTTTTCTTTTCCTCTTCTGCCTTTACCTTTTCATTTTCATAATCCTGTGCCTCAGGCTCATAGGGGTTTGAGTCATCAAGAACCTTACCGTCCATACACTTGATAATTCTGTTTGAATATTCGTATGCCAGGTCAGGGTTATGTGTAACCATGATTATGAGCTTATCCTTGGAGATTTCCTTGAGAAGCTCCATAATCTGAACACTTGTTTCACTGTCCAGAGCACCTGTAGGCTCGTCGGCAAGGAGTATATCGGGATTATTTATGAGAGCTCTTGCAATTGCAACTCTCTGCATCTGACCGCCTGACATCTGGTTGGGTCTTTTATTGATGTGATCGCCCAGACCTACCTGCTTTAAGGCAGCAATTGCTCTTTCTTTTCTTTCCTTTTTTGATACACCTGAAAGTGTAAGTGCAAGCTCAACATTTGCAAGCACACTCTGGTGAGGGATAAGGTTATAGCTCTGGAAAACGAAGCCGATTGAGTGGTTTCTGTATGTGTCCCAGTTTTCATCAGTGAAGCTTTTTGTTGACTTGCCATTGATAACAAGATCACCGCTTGTGTATCTGTCAAGACCGCCTATAAGGTTAAGAAGGGTTGTTTTACCGCAGCCTGAGGGACCGAGAATTGATACAAATTCGCTTTCTCTGAAGTTGATGCTGACATCATTGAGTGCTCTGACGGTTGTGTCACCGGTTGCATAATCTTTAACTATATTCTTTAATATGAGCATCTCTTACACCTCCTGAAGATTTCTCTGTGAGTTATTTTCTTTTTTTATCTTTCTGTCCTCGAAATAAGCCATAATCTTTTTTCTTTTAAGTATGACTATAACCTCTGCTGCCGCAATAAACAGGAAACCGAACAGCACGGGTACAGCTTCGTCTGCACTCTTTTGGGGAGTGTAGATAATTGTGGGAAGATAGTCGCTTTCGGGTTTGACCGGGACAGTGGCTCTCTCTCTGAAGAAGATCTTGTAAAGCCACTCTACGGTTTCGTCCACGCTCATTTTTGCCATTTCTTCACCGATGCCGCCTGAGAAGGTTGAGAACATATCGTTGTCGCCTGAGCCCATAAAGCCCATCATCATATCTTCATTGCCGGGGTTTTTCATCATTTCGGCAATAAAGCGAAGAAGTGTGACTATAATTGCAGGCTGGTCTGCCTTGACATATGAGATGCTTACGGGCTGATTTCCTGCAGTACGCTTACTTTCTACCGTCACGAGAGTACCCATAGTCATAAACTGCTTTATGTCGAAGCTACTGAGATCCATACCGAGGTCAGCTCCGCCCATCATATCAGCCATCATTTTTTCCATATCCATTTCACCCATGAGTGAGGATATATCAAGCATATCACCCATACCGAGCTGAGATAAAAGCTCAGTGAAGGGGTACATAAGATTTTCTATTGCCTGCTCGAAACCGCCGCTTTCCATAAACCACAGCAGATTGGGCAGAATTTCAGTCACGGTGTAAACGGGTCTGTCAAGGACTCTTTCAATAAGTGACAGCATCGCATCAACTATTGACTCAATTGCCTTGCCTTTTTCGGCTGACTTTTTAAACTGCTCATAGGTTTCAATCTTATCTGCACTGCAGCCAAGCGCCTCCAAAAGAGGAATAACTGCTGTGTTGTAGCCGTTGGAGCCGTAAATTTCAATGGATCCGAGAACAGTCAGCTTACCCTGTGCAAGCAGCATTGTGAGCATATCCTCAAGAGGCGAGAGTGCACCGCAGACAGCCCTTCTGAAGCCGTCTTTGCTGCCGTCCTTAAAGCCCCAGTTGATATAGCTTATCCTGCTCCATTTTGTACTGCGTGAAAGTGTGTACTTAGCCGAAGTGAAGCTGCCGCCGAGTTCATTTGCAAGGCCTGCAGGTGTGAGGCTAAGCCCCATAAGCTCGCCGAGGACTTTCATATCCTCACTCTCAAACATTCCGTAAAGACCCTTTACAAGCTCCGTCACAAGAGTGTTTGAATAAATCTGAGGAGCCAGTGCCTCTCTTACAGTTTTGTTTTTGCCGCCCTCAGCGATAAATTCATTGATAAGGTCGTCTATGCCGTCAACCACTCTCTGATATTTATCAGCGCCGAGATTTGGTGTATAAGTTACCTGTGTGGGTGTGAACTCACCGAAGGTCCATGTGTAATCAAGTGTCTTACCCTCGGTCTGTGAAAGCAGAGAAATGAAGAGAGTGACAAGCTCGTCAGTACCCTTTGACATAAGGGTGTCAAGCATCTTTGTCATTTCTTCAGGTGTATCTGTTCCCATCATTTCGCCGAGGCTGTCTTTATTGAGCTTCATTGTGTCAATAAGCCAGCGAAGAAGCACTAATAATGTGTCGGCTTTATCTGACACAACTGTGTCACCGCTTACACTGCCGCATGAAGCGAGCTCACTCATGGGAAGCTCTGCCAATTTAAGGCCGCTGCCGCCGAGAAGTGAATTCAGGTCAAGCTGTGCAGTGAAAGATTCACTGTCTTGAATAAATGAAAGTATCATTTCAACTTTAATGAAGGTTGAGATGTTAAAAATCTGCAGTCTCAGAGGCTCAATGAGAGTTGAAACAGCCTTGTCAAAGCCGCCGTTTTCAAAATAGTATGCTATGCCGGGAAGTACATCTGTAAGGCGGTCAAGAGGTCTGTCAAGTACCCCCTCAAGGAAAGAGAAAACATCATTTATGATGTGTGCAACCATTGAGTTTCTATTTGCACCTGCATCAGCGTAAAAAACTGCGCTGTCTGTTATTTTTTCACAGCCTAATGCTTTAAGTGTGGGGATGATTGCCGTTTCATAGCCGAGAGCACCCTCAAGGCCGATAACTGAGTTTAGCTTATATGTGCCGCCGCAAAGAAGCATATAAAGTAGCTCGTTAAAGGGAGCAAAAACTGCAGCTGCAGCAGAAGCGAAATCCTCTTTGCCCTTTACTCCCCAAGTGACACCATCAAGTGAAACCTCGCTCCATTTATTATATGAAGTCAGCTTTGCCTGCACCTCGGGATAAGCCGTAAGCTTTTTTGCCACACCCGAAACACTCACATCAAGCCCCATTGAAGATATGCTTTCGGCATTTTCTTCTATCATGGAGTAAATTCCCGTTGTCAGAGCTGACAGAGTTTTATCTGAGCAAATCTCAGGCATTATAAGTTCTTTCAGGCTTTTATTCTGCGTACTCTTTATAAGTGAGCTTATAGCTGTGTCCAGCTTCGGGATAGCCGCTGACACCTGCTCTTTAGTTATCCCCTCAGGATAAGTCTGTGCTGCCATTGCACAGGGCATAAGGCTCACTATTATAATGATAAACGCAACCGCTGCACTGAGGGTCTTTTTAGCTATTTTAAACATATCTCTCAATCACCTCTTTCTTTCTGTCGTATTCTGCTGTATCGTTTGCAATATGGGCGAGTTTCTTTACTATTCTCAAAAACTCGCAGACATCTTTTTCGCCTAACTGTTCAATTATTGTCAGAGCGTTACTGATTATTTCAGCTCTGAGGCTGATATACAGTTCTTTTCCCTCATCTGTCAGGGCAACTATTGTGCTTCGCTTGTCACCTTCGTTACGGCGTCTTTCAACGAGACCCTTGCTTTCCATAGATTTAATAATTGCCGAGAGTCTGGCACCGGTAAAATCAAGGCGTTCTATTATTCTGCTTGGGGTACCGCTGCCGCCAAGGTCACTGAGTATCATAAGAAGAAGGTTCTCTCCCTTAAGAGAAAGCTTGAGTCTGTCAAGCAGAATTTCAGTATCTATACAGTCAAAGGTAGTAAGTATCTGCTCTGCAAGATATTCTCTTTCCATGGTCTGCCTCCTTTGATTTTTATTTAACAGTGTTAAGTAATATACCACAACGTAATCATATAATCAATTAACAAAATATTAAGAATTATAAATCTGCACAAATTTTAATTTTCCGTTTTGTCAATTTTCACGGAAAGCTTGTACATTTTTACCAATTTCGGCATGGTGACTTTATATATTACAGAGTCTAACCTAAATTTACTTTAAATTTATTTAACGGTATTAACATTCTTTCTTATTTATATTTTTTAACAGTTTTTTGTCCCGGTTTTCTTGACACAGCTATTTAAAAGATGTATAATACCAAACAATGTTAGTCACCTAACAATTCGCAAGCTAACAAATAAAAACTAAGGAGTCAGCCATGAAAGAACGAAAACTGGGCTTTGAGCTTCACCGTGCCTCACGAATGGTCAAACGCTATCTGGACGGCGATGCAACAAAGCTCTATGTTGAAAAAATGACAGGCACTCACGGCTGGGCAGTGGGATATTTCTATAACAACAGGCACAGAGATGTTTTTCAGAAGGATTTTGAGCAGGAATTTGAAATCCGCCGTTCAACGGCAAGCAATATCCTCTCACTTATGGAAAAGAACGGCCTTATCAAAAGAGAAAGCGTGCCTTATGACGCCAGACTGAAAAAAATAACACTGACCGATAAAGCCCTTGAAGTGCAGAGTGTAGTGAATAAAAGCTTTGACAGACTTGAGAGTACCATAAAAAAAGATATCAGCGACGAAGAACTGCGTGTTTTTTTCAGCGTACTCGACAAGGTGTGCAGTAATTTAGAAAGGAATGACAGTGACAATGATTAAACGACTCAGCAAATGCATACGCGAATATAAGCTGCCCTCAATTCTTGCCCCCATTTTTATTGCCCTTGAGGTTGTTCTCGAGGTGTTTATCCCTCTCATTATGGGCAAGCTCATTGACAACGGCATTTATAAAGAGGACACCGCCTATGTGCTGGAAACAGGGGTGTTTCTCGTTTTCCTTTGTGTTCTCAGCCTTGCCTGCGGTGTTGCTTCAGGTACTGCTGCGGCAAAGGCAAGCTCCGGCTTTGCAAAGAACCTCAGACACGATATGTATCATAATGTGCAGAGCTTTTCCTTTGCAAACATTGATAAATTCTCAACCTCAAGCCTTGTTACAAGACTGACAACAGACGTCACAAACCTGCAGAATGCATATCAGATGATAATCCGTATTGCAGTTCGTTCACCGGCTATGCTCATTTTCTCACTGACAATGGCACTGAGCATAAACGCAAAAATCAGCATGATTTTCCTTTGCGTTATTCCTTTCCTCGCTCTGGGTCTTTTCTTTATCGTTTCAAATGCGCACCCCATATTCAAGAGAGTTTTCAAAACCTATGACAGGCTCAATAATGTTGTAAATGAAAACCTCCACGGCATAAGAGTTGTCAAATCCTTTGTGCGTGAAGACAAGGAAGAAGAAAAATTCAGAAGCGTTTCCGATAAGATTTATTCCGACACAAAAAAGGCTGAAAGCATCCTCGCTTTCAACGCACCTGTTATGCAGTTCAGTGCATATCTTTGCATGCTGCTTATTGCCTGGTTCGGCGCAAGACTTATCATATCAACTGCAGAAACACAAATGACAACAGGTGACCTTTTCAGTGTTATTACCTATACCATGCAGATACTCTCAACACTTATGATGCTTTCAATGATATTTGTTATGCTCACCATGTCAAAGGCGGCAGGCGAAAGAGTGTGTGAGGTTCTCGAGGAAAAATCAGACCTTCACAGCCCCGAAAATGCAGTTATGGCTGTCAAAGACGGCAGTGTTGAATTTAACAATGTAGGCTTCAGCTATTCAAAAACAGGCGACAACCTCTGCCTTAAAAATGTGAACATCTCCATTAAATCCGGTGAAACCGTAGGCATCATAGGCTCAACAGGCTCATCGAAAACCTCATTCGTTCAGCTTATTCCACGCCTTTACGATGTCACTGAGGGTACCCTTAAAGTGGGTGGCGTAGATGTCAGAGACTATGACCTTGACACACTTCGCAATGAGGTGGCAATGGTGCTGCAGAAAAATGTGCTTTTCTCAGGCACAATAAAGGATAATCTTCGTTGGGGCAACGAAAACGCAACAGACGAAGAAATGATTGAAGCCTGCAAGCTCGCTCAGGCAGACCCCTTTATAAAAGAAATGCCCGAGGGCTACGACACCTATATCGAGCAAGGCGGCACCAATGTTTCGGGCGGTCAGAAGCAGAGAATATGCATTGCCCGTTCACTGCTGAAAAAACCTAAAATTCTCATCCTCGACGACTCAACCAGTGCCGTTGACACCAAGACAGATGCCCTCATAAGAATGGCATTCAAGCAGTATATTCCCGAAACGACTAAAATAATTATCGCTCAACGTATTTCATCAATTCAGGATGCAGATAAAATTATCGTCCTTGACGGCGGCGAGATTTCCGCTTTCGGCACACATGATGAGCTCATGAAGGCTAGCGAAATCTATCGCGAGGTTTACACTTCACAGATGAAGGGAGGAGAGGAAAATGAGTAATCAGCGCACAAAAAGAAATGTGGATTTCACTCCCCCGCCAAGACCCGGCGGAAGAGGCGCACCTATGAGAATACCCGGACAGAAAATGGATTTCAAGGTGCTTAAAAGAGTTTTCGGATATGTGGGCACAAAATACAGACTGCTTATGGTTTTAGTTGTGCTTTGCATATTCCTGTCGAGTATTGCAAATGTTTTCTCCTCACTTTTCCTCGGTGACCTTATAGACGAATATATTGAGCCTATGCTCACAAGTGGCAGCACCGATTTCACACCGCTACTGACAATGCTGCTTAAAATGGCGGCAATATTTCTTGTGGGTATCGTTTCCACCTTCACCTATAATTTTATTATGGTCAGAGTCTCTCAGGGTGTGCTTAAAAGTGTGCGTGACGATATGTTCACCCATATGCAGTCCTTGCCCATAAAATATTTTGACACCAACAGCCACGGCGATATTATGAGCCGTTACACAAACGATATTGACACTCTCAGACAGATGATAAGCCAGACCATTCCTCAGGTTATTGCCTCGGCTGTCACAATCACTTCAACCTTTGTGGCTATGATATGCCAGAGCGTACCCCTGACAGTTGTAGTCATTATCTGCATTGCCGTTATGATGTTCTGCACAGGCAAAATTGCAGGCAACTCAGGCAAATTTTTCGTGAAACAGCAGGAATCCATAGGCGATGTCAACGGCTATATTGAAGAAATGATAACAGGTCAGAAGGTCATCAAGGTTTTCTGCCACGAAGAAAAGGCAAAAGAGGAATTTGACGAGCTTAACGAGGAGCTTTATCAGAATGCTTATTCGGCTAACAAATTTGTCAATATGCTCGGACCCGTCAACAACAACTTAGGTCACCTGCAATATGTCATTATAGCAGTTATCGGCTGTTCCCTTGCCGTACTCACCACCTCGGGTGCTGTGCCCCAAACAGGCTTTTTGAGCATTTTTGCCGCCACGGCAGGTACTGTTGCATCATTCCTGCAGCTTACTAAGAGCTTTACCATGCCCATCAATCAGATTTCTCAGCAGCTCAACAGTGTAGTTATGGCAATGGCAGGCGCAAAGAGAATTTTCGCTCTGCTTGACGAAGAAAAAGAAAAAGACGAGGGCTATGTCACTCTCGTCAATGCAAAATATAATTCCGATGGCAACATCACCGAAACTCCCGAGCACACAGGTCTCTGGGCATGGAAGCATCCTCATGAGGACGGCACCACAACCTACACAAAGCTTCAGGGCGAAGTAAGATTTTTTGATGTGGATTTCGGCTATAACGAAGAAAAGATAGTTCTTCACAACATCACCCTTTATGCAGAGCCGGGTCAGAAGGTAGCTTTTGTCGGTGCAACGGGTGCAGGCAAAACCACCATCACCAACCTCATTAACCGATTCTATGACCTTGCCGACGGCAAGATACGCTATGACGGCATAAATATCAATAAGATAAAGAAAGCCGACCTTCGCCGTTCACTGGGAATTGTTTTGCAGGACACCAACCTTTTCACGGGTACCGTTATGGAAAATATCCGCTACGGCAACCTCAGTGCAACAGACGAGCAGGTTATTGAAGCGGCTAAGCTTGCCAACGCTCACTCATTTATCAGCCGCTTACCTGAGGGGTACAACACAATGCTCACGAGCAACGGAGCAAATCTCTCTCAGGGACAGCGTCAGCTTCTTTCAATTGCAAGAGCCGCCGTTGCGGACCCGCCTGTTATGATTCTCGACGAGGCAACATCTTCAATCGACACAAGAACGGAGTCTCTTGTGCAAAAGGGTATGGATGCTCTCATGCACGGCAGAACCGTATTTGTTATTGCCCACCGACTCTCAACGGTGCAGAATTCCGATGTCATTATGGTGCTCGAAAAGGGCATTATCATTGAGCGCGGCACCCACGATGTCCTGATTGAAAAGAAGGGCAAATACTACCAGCTTTATACGGGAGC
>JAZSPF010000053.1:0-5482 GCA_045537315.1 Acutalibacteraceae bacterium | reverse complement strand
GTTTTCTCAGGACTGTGCTGAGTGAGTATGTTTTCAAATTGCAACAGCTTTAATCTGTAGCGGTCGATAACTCTTGATATTCCGTCATCGAGACTGTCGAGAGTTTTATCTATTGTGAAAAGCAACTCTCTGTAATCGGGTACGGCAAGCTCAGCAGCCGCCGAAGGCGTAGGCGCACGTAAATCAGCGACAAAATCCGCAATCGTGAAGTCAGTTTCATGACCTACAGCCGAAATGACGGGAATATTACAGTTATATATGGCCATGGCAACTATCTCTTCGTTGAATGCCCATAAGTCTTCAATTGAGCCGCCGCCTCTGCCGACGATAAGCACATCGGCACCACCCAGAGAGCTGAACTTATCAATTGCCGCCGCTATCTGCGATGCGGCAGAATCGCCTTGCACCTGAACCCCCTCAAAAACAACTTCTGCAAGCGGAAAACGTCTTTCAAGAACAGTGAGTATATCCTGAAGAGCGGCACCGATAGGTGATGTTATTACGCCTACTCTTTTTGGCATTTCGGGTAAAGATTTTTTGTGTTCCTGCCTGAAGAGCCCCATATCGTCGAGTTTTGCTTTGAGCTGTTCATAAGCAATTGTAAGCTCACCGAGACCCTCGGGTATCATATCTTCACAATAAATCTGATATACGCCGTCTCGCTCAAAAACACCCACACTGCCTCTGATAAGTACCTGCATACCGTTTTCAGGCTCAAAACGAAGGCGTGAGGCGCTCTGGCGGAACATAACAGCTTTCATGGCGCCTTTGTCATCCTTTAAGGTGAAATAAAGGTGTCCCGTTCTGTAATGGTTAGTGAAATTTGAAATCTCACCGCTGATATATATATTTCTCAGATTAACATCGTCTTCAATTAAAGATTTGAGATATGTATTTATCTGACTGACTTTTAAAATTGATGTCATTTATAGTGATAACTCCTCAATACACGACAAAATGCACCACAAAAATGTGCTGCAAATGCCGTCAACATAAACTTATCTTTCTATCTTCTTTGCAACTGCACCGAGCACACCGTTAACATAGGCGGCGTCATCTTTGGTTGCATACTTCTTGGTTATTTCAATAGCTTCATTTATTGCAACACCTACGGGTATATCGCTGTAAAGAAGTTCAGCCACAGAAACACGAAGTATTGCTCTTGCTACTCTTGATATTCTCTTTGCTGACCAACCCACTAAGTTTTCATTTATTGCGGAGTCAACCTCATCGAGATTATCATAAACCTTTCTTGCAAGATTTTCTGCAAAAGCATTTGTGGGGAAAATCTCAAGCTCAAGTGCATTTTCAATAAGCTCAATGATTGTTACATCATCTCCCTGAAAGCTTTTTTCAAAAACAAGAATAAAGGCTAATTCTCTTGATTCACGTCTGGTCATATAATTTATCCTTCCGTGCGGCAAATATAATTCGCCGCCATTCGTTATAGTTAATCCTATTATATCACAAATTTAAAATCCTACAACTATTTTAGCTCAATTATTGTTAAATTTTCTGCAGAAATATTCGTGTTTTTTTCAATAATTTCCGTAATTTGCAGAATAAGGCGGTCATTCAGTGTATTTTTTTGCAAAATCACCTGACAAGCTCCGTTATTTATTGTCACAAGACAATCGCTTCCCGTTTTTGCTTTAATAAGGTTTTCCGTGTCGGTTTCGCACTTTATATCACTTTGAAAATCAGACAGCATTACAAGGATTTTGCTTTTGTCAGCTTCACTAAGTTCTTCATTTTCAATTATATCCTCAACGCTGTCTATAATCTGGTCACGTGATTTTGTACGCTTAAGCTTTGCCTCGGAAAAATATTTCTCCGAGTCCATGATATTTTCTGTTGTTTCCTGTAAATCGGTTGTTGTTTCAGTGGCACTCGTGGTACCTGCAACATAAAGTGAATCACCTAAATTGCCGCTAACCTGTTCGCTTTCGGTTGTCTGCTCGCCTGCACCTGCCATATCAGGATTGTTTGTGAAATACCAGTTAACCGCAACAGCGGCAGCTAAGGCAACAACAAGTGTTGCTGTAAGAATTTGCTTGCTTTTAATTACCATACCAACTATACTCCTCCTATTTTGCCATAGTGGCAACACTGATTTTATTTGAGCTTATATCAAAAAGAGCTGAAACCGTGGAGATTATCTGCTCTTTAATAACCGGATTGCTTCCTCCTTGACAGACAACAGCAACACCTCTGACTTCAGGTGCCGTGATTTTAAGCAGTAACCCCTGTTCACCGTCTGCACCGTCAATTATTATGTACTCTTTGCTGAAGTCCTTTTCACCGTCATTACCTGAGCTTTCCTGTGTATCAGCTGCATATGCGCTTTCACTGTAACTTTCAAAGGTCAGCATAACTTTAGTTTTGCCTGCACCGTCAATGTTTTCTATAAGCTTTTCAAGAGACTCTGTAAGCTGCGTTTCACATATAACCTGCATTTCCTGAGTACCGCCTTTGGTTTCTGCCTTACTTTCATCGCCTAATTCCGAAAAAAGTATAAGCATTATACCGACAAGCCCTAAAACCATAATAAACATTGATTTTTTGTCTTTTTTCAGTTTTGTGTATACATCCTTGAAATACTCACTGTTCATCAGCTTCACCTTCGATTTTAATTAAAGCCTTATCAAACCCCAAGCCACTGATTAAAGAAATGATTTTTTCTTTTTCTTCGGCACTTTCGCAATCAGTTACAATAATTTTACTTATAAAAACTTCTTCGTCACCTACGCCGCACTCCACCTCAAACTTGCAGCTCAGCTTATTCTCTTCGGCATATTCATAAAGCAGTTGCTCCGTAGCTTTCTGAGCTGAGCTGACCACGCCCTGTAAAGCATATTTATCAAGACTTTCACTCACTTCATAATTTTCACTGAGATATTCGCCTATGTCGAAATCTATTGACCTTGAGTCAATAAATCCGAGCATAAAGGTATACACAAGAATTATACTGATAAGAGACTTAAAAGCAGGTCTTAACTTGCCTGACGGAATTACCGAAAGGAGCAATCCGCTTATCACGGAAACTGCACTTATTACAACAGCCCACTGCTTAATTTTTTCCACATCATGCTCCCCCTTTCAGCGTTAGCATAATTCCCGTTGAAATAATCAGTATGAAAATTTCAAAAACGAGAATCAGCAACAGTATTCTCATACCGCAGGAGAAACTTCTTAAAGCATCACCTGCCCGTACCCCTGAAAAGCTGTCGGAAAGGTGGCTCAGCGCCGAAAAGGAAAAATAGTAAAACAGGGTTTCGAAAATAACGGGAAGGTTAATTATCAATATGACGAGTATGCCCACAATGGCAACAGACCCCTTAATGAGATTTATACTGCCTATAAGCGATGAATATGCCTCGCTTATTGATGAACCAACGACAGGAATAAGCGAACTTATAAGAAAACGAATACTTTTAACCGATATGCTGTCAACTGAAACCGACAGAACGTTTTTAAGACTCAGAAAACCCGTGAAAGCGCCTGCTGCTACACCAAGAATCACGCTGACGCTTTTATTGACAGCATTTATGAAGCGGGAAGTGTTTATGCCCTCATTCATCGAAAATGATATTGAAAGGCAAAACAGCACTCCGATTAAATCAGGTATAATATATGTTATAACCGACGAAAATGTCTCTGCAAACACAAGAACCAGTGAATTATATGTAAGAGCCGAGGCTGTGTTACCCGATAAGGAAATTATCAGAGTATATAGCGGTACAAAAGACAGCATAAAGTTACCGCTGAGTTTCAGCACGCTAATCACCGTAGAAACAGACCTGCTTACAGTGTTAACCATTAGCAGCGTTATAATAATGACACTCATCTGTGATATAAAGGGCTCTTTTGAGCTGCCGACAAACAGAGATGAAACCGTACCCGTAATCATTATCACAGACAGAAGCAAAAAGACATCCTTAAAGCATTTCTGCAACTTATCTTTAAGCGTTGTGCTGAAAAAACGGGATATGTTATCCGGCGAAAAATTATAAATGCTCTCAAGATTTTCTTCTTCAATTCCAATTTCATCCAGCGCGGCAAGCACATCTGGGTCAATAAAAGAAAAGAGCTTTTCACCCACGCTTTCTTCGATGTTGTTCATATCAACATCAAAAGCGAAAGTCTCTGCCGAAAAAATAAAGATAAAGAGGACGGAAAGAATTACAAATATCAGCTTTTTCATGAGGCAAAGGATATAGCGGTTTTTATAACGCTTTCAATGAAAGGAAGAGATATAATAAGAAGCAATATACGGCCGGCAAGCTCTATAATATCACCAACAAGCATATTTCCGCTCTCGTAACTGACATCACAGGATAATTTGGTTATCACGCAGATTAGAGCACCTTTAATCAGGCATAATATTATTTTGCTCTGGGACACACTCAGCTCATATAAATCAACGAGTCCCTTTATATCTTTAACAGCATCACCTAAAACAAAGGAAACAACCACACTAACGAACACAAGCTCTGTAAAAATTACAAAGCCCTTATTGTACTGACGAAGAACTGCGTTAATAATGCACACACAGATTCCGCACAAGGCAATTTTAATTATCATCAGTAGTCAAGTATTTTTCTCACTGAAGAAAACAATCCTTCAATTTCAGGCAAAATCATAATAATAACCAATATAATTCCCGTTATCGTTATGAGCATGGCGTACTCACCCTTGTCCGATTTTGTTAGAAGCTGATTAAGCACCGCTACAATAATACCGATCCCTGCGATTTTAAATATCAGATCTACTTCCATATATATTTCGTCCTCCTATATTAACATAATAAACAGCATACATCCCAAAAGTCCGCCAAGAAGCGACGATGTCTTAGCCTGTCTGTCATAATTTCTTTTAGCCTGAGAAAAAAATTCTTCAAAATAGTTTTCATATGCTTCAAGCATAGATAGCTGATTTTTAATATCCGATGTGCCGAAATTTCCGCCGAGATGCAACAACTTTTCTTTTTCTGCAATCATATAATTAAGGGATGTTTCATCCAAAGAGATTTTCCATGCATCAGGGAAATCTTCACCCTCTCTCAGGAGCTCAGAACACCTGAAAAGAAAATCAATTTCTTTAAGCTGGGGCGACTTGGAAAGCTTGATGATTATATCACCTGCCGGCAACCGCAGATATTCGGTTTCTATCTTTATCTGCCTTATCAGGTATCTTGTGTTGTCCAAAAGTATTATTCTGTTTTTCAGTTTACGAGCATATACCACACCAACACATGTCAGACTTATCCAAAGAAAACCTGCGCCCAATAATCTCATCCCTAAGCTCCTTTGTGTCATAAACAGCTTTGATTTTTCCGATATTTTCACCGCTGTCGAGCAATATCAGCTTATCGAAGGAATAGGTGTTTAAAAGCTGTTCAATCTGCGGACGGCAGACTATCTCATGATGGTCGCAGGCGTGTATTGTAACTATGAATTTCACACCCGAATTAACGCCATGC
>JAZSPF010000122.1:0-2791 GCA_045537315.1 Acutalibacteraceae bacterium | reverse complement strand
GTACAGAGGCTTGTATGGTTGCTTGCCGTGTTGCAAGACTTGCCACAAAGAAAAAGTACATCCTTAAAATGGGTGGCGCATACCACGGCTGGTCCGATCAGCTCGGTTACGGTATCCGTGTTCCCGGTTCAAAGTTTACACAGTCTCACGGTGTACCTCTTTATCTTTACAAACATACACAGGAATTCTTCCCCGGCGACCTTGATTCACTTGAAAGAGTTCTCAGAAGAAATCAGTTTACAGGCGGTACTGCTGCTGTTTTCATTGAACCCATCGGTCCCGAAAGCGGTACACGTCCTCTTGATTTTGAATTCAACAAGGGCGTTGAAAGACTTTGCCGTAAGTACGGTGCACTCCTTATCTTTGATGAGGTTGTAACAGGCTTCCGTATCGGTATGGCAGGTGCTCAGGGCTACTACGGCGTAGAACCCGACCTCACAATCTTCGGTAAGGTTATCGCAGGCGGCTATCCCGGTGCAGGCGGTATCGGCGGTAAGAGAGAATACATGAAGTATATGGGTGCAGGTCTTGATGCAAGCGGCATGAAGATCAAGAAGGCATTCTGCGGCGGTACAATGGCTGCTACTCCCATTTCATGTGTTGCAGGTTACTACACTCTTGAAGAAATCGATAAGCAGAACGCTTGCCAGAAGGCTGGCCTTATGGGCGACAGACTCACAGCAGGTCTCAACGCTATTATCGACAAATATAACCTTCCCTTCGTAGCATTCAACCAGGGCTCAGTTTGCCACATGGAAACAGTTGCTACAATGCACTTCTCAATTGACTGGAGCAAACCCTGGACAATTCCCGGCGTAATCAAGGAAACTGATAAGCGTAAGAAGGAAATGACACATATGGGCGCAGCTTACATGGCAGAAGGTCTTGTAACTCTTGCAGGCTCACGTCTTTACACATCAGCAGCTTATGACGAAGCAATGATCGACGATGCACTTGCTCGTTTTGAAAAGGTATTCTCAAACATCGCTGTTGTAGAATAAGAACATAACCACGGGGCAGGCGAGTATTGCCTGCCCCCCTTTGACTGATTAAACTATACTATAAAAGAGGTGCTTAAAATGGACATCTTAGAAGCTAAAAAAATAGTTGTTGAAGCCGGTAAGCAGCTTGTTTCAACAGGTCTCATTGCCCGTACCTGGGGTAATGTCAGCTGCAGAGTAAGTGACACACAGTTTGTTATCACTCCCAGCGGCAAGGCTTATGAAGGTCTTACTCCCGATGATATAGTGCTTGTTAATATGGCAGACCTTTCATATGAAGGCGACATAAAGCCCTCAAGTGAAAAGGGTATTCACGCACAGTGCTATCTCCACAGACCCGAAATCAATTTCGTTATTCACACACATCAGGCAAACGCAAGTGCTCTTTCAGCTCTTGGCAGAGACCTTAACGGCATCAAGGGCGAAAGCAAGGAAATTATCGGTGACCACATTCCCGTTTCTTCCTACGGTCTTCCCGGCACAGGCACACTTCGCAAGGGCGTTATTGCTACTCTCGAGCGTTCAGATTCAAAGGCTATTATGCTCAAAAGCCACGGTGCTGTTTGCCTCGGCACTGACTATGACGATGCTTTCAAGGTAGCAAACGAAGTTGAAAAGGTATGCAAGGACTATATTGCAAAGGCATACGGCTCATTCAAAAATAAGGTTGCTTCATCATTTGAAGAAATTTACGATTATGTTGCAGATGCTAAAAAGAGAGCAGAAATGCCTGCAGTACCCGTAACAGCATATGACAGCGTTAAGATTGACGATGCAGTTATCCTTTATGATAAAGAGGGCAACACTGCCGCAGTTGTAGGTCTTTGCCCTTGCTGCGATGAACTTATCAAGGGTGAGAAGTACCCCTCAGAGGCTGATATGCACAAGGCAATTTATAATAAGCGCAGTGATATCAACGCTATCATCCACTCACAGGAGCCTGCTATCACGGCAGCATCAAAAATCGGCAAGACAGTTAAGCCCTATCTTGACGACTTCGCTCAGATTGTCGGCATAACAGTAAGATGCGCTGAATTCAATCCCAACGACACTCTCAAGACCTCAAAGAAGGTTGCAAAGGCTCTCGGCGGCAAGACAAGAAACGCAGTTTTACTCAGAGACAACGGCGCAGTTTGCTGTGGCCCCAATAAGGAAGAAGCCCAGGCAACTGAGATGGTTATGGAAAAGAACTGCAAGGCAGGTCTTTGCGGTGAGCTTTTCGGCGGCGCAAAGAATCTTGGTGCTGTTGACTGCCTTATTATGAATGTTGTTTACAGATTAAAGTATTCGAAGCAGAAATAAACAACAGCGCGTTTTGGTTACTTTTTGGCGCCAGCAAAAGTAACGCCTCCGCGGCGAGCGGAACAAAAAACAAAGATTAAGGAGACTCAGTGCGAGTCTCCTTTTTTATATAAATTTGCAATGTGTAGGGACACAGCGTGCTGTGTCCGTCTGACCGAGGTTGTTTTTGTGTGGGGAAAATATTGTGTCCGATCGGTTGGTTGTTTTGTGTTCGGACACGGCACGCTGTGTCCCTACCGTTTCTTTCTAAATATATAGCCTCTTTTTGCTTTGACGGTGCAGAGAATGAGAATAGCGAGAGCTGTCCATATACCCCAAGCCCAAGCAAAAAGCCCGAGATTACTCTTTGAATAAATTACACGATCAAAGATCAAAAGAGGACTTATTCCTGTGTAAAACGGTAAGAGAGCCATTGTCACAATATAAATTAACCACGAAACGGTGAGCCAAGGATGTTTGACATTACATGCCATCAGTATGCCTAAAAC
>JAZSPF010000144.1:0-2609 GCA_045537315.1 Acutalibacteraceae bacterium | reverse complement strand
AAGCGATGCCTTTCGGCATCGCTTCAACATTACCACTTATTTTCAACATATTCACAGAAAGCAGGCAAATCCTTGATTTCAAGCTTTGTGCCGTCGTCAAGTGTAACATCACCGCTCCATATGCCGTGAACCTGATGGGTGTGCATTCTTGCAACTCCCAAGTTCATATCCGAATGATGGTCAAAGATAGGCTTCATTGTCAGATTGAATCTGCCGTCTTCGGAAATAAACTTCCAGTCATTCATATACTTATCAGGCTTCGGGAAAACTTCAACGTCAACCGCACCGAATTTGTGAGCCTTTCCGTCATAGAAAAGTGCTGTTTCAGTTGCGTTGCTTTCGTCACCGATTGCCCATGTGATTTCAAAGCCGAAGAGATGCTTTTCGCCATTTTCATCTGTTATGTACTGTGCACCGTTACCCCAGTACCATACCATCTTATGAGGAGTGTTTACTCTGCCCCAGTCGAGAGTTGCGAAGGCTGTTTCCTTTGAGAAGGTGTAAACCTCATCACCGAACTTATATGTACCCTCACAGGGCATACAGTTCTGCTTTGTGGTCATAAAATACTTCTTGTCATCACCGGGGAAGGGAAGTACTGTTGTAATGTTTTCAAGGCCGGGCATAATATCCATAGTGAAATCACATTCAACTACCTTGCCCTTAAGAGGCATTCTGAACCAGAGCCTTCTTGAAGTTTCTTTTGTGTCGAAATCAAACTCTGCCTTGCCTATCTTATCCTTATAGCGGTTGGGTACATCACCCTTTGGCGGCGGCACGTGCTTCTTTCCGCCAAGGAAGAGCTGAGTTGCATCTGCAATAACCTTGCCTGCCTTGATATCAACGAGCTTAGCGGCAACATAACCGCCGATGCCGATGTTTGCAAAGCTGAGCTGCACCATATATCTGTCGTCAGCCACCTGATAGAAGTCCCATTCCTTTTTGCTCATGGGGCTGCCGGGCTTGACATAGTCTCTGTTATATTCAAAAACGTTGTGTCTTGCCCAACCCTTTGCAAGCAGTGTGCCGTCGGGAGCTAAAAGAGGTGTGCTTTCGGTGTACTCGGTCTGCTTTGACTTTTCCTTCCAATCCTTAAAAGGGACATAGGTTCTTGGTGTTTCCATATTCATTTCTCCTTTTTGATTTTTTCTTCCCTTTTATTGTAATGCTTTTCCCTATCAATTGCAACTCTTTTAGAGAATTTTATTCTGAGAGAATCTGTTTTTTCTATAGTTATTGCATTACTGATGAAATAGTGTTATCATTAAAACACATAAAAACAACGGGGAGATAACAAAAATGGATAAACTCAAAAAAGCAGAAATCAAAGCGAATATTTCTGAAACCATGAACACCTTCAGACAGCTCGATGACAACATATGGCTTCTCGAATACAAGAGCGATTACGGTCTTGACAAAATGCTCTCAAAGGGTGTTTCATCAATTATGGATGCAGTCATTTTCCTGCAACAGCAGCTGAAGCTTCCCCTTGCGCCCAACCCCACTCACAGCGGTTTTGCCTGTTCAACCTTCAATGCAAAAAATCCTCAGGGCGATGTTATTTTCGGCAGAAACTTCGACTATAAAGCGGCGCCTACCGTTATTTGCTGGACCGCTCCCGAAAATGGCTATAAAAGCCTCAGCGTTATCGACAGCACCTTCTTCCTTCACGGCACCAAGTATCTCAGTCTAAAAAATCACAGTGATTCCCTGCGTGTTATGGGTGCACCCTATATGGCTATGGACGGCATAAACGAAAAAGGCTTTGCCTGCGGTGTGCTTGAAATAAAATCCAAGGCAACAAAACAGAAAACAGGCAAAAAGCCTATTATTACCACTGTCGCTCTTCGCGCAGTGCTTGACAAGTGTGCAACCGTAGACGAAGCCATCGACCTTTTCGCTTCATACGATATGCACGATTCTCTTTTCATCAACTATCACTATCAGCTCGTTGATGCCACCGGCACAAGCGCACTCATTGAATATGTTGACAATAAAATGCATGTTATCCGTCAGAAAAAAGAGGGTGACAGCCTTATTCTCACAAACTATTTCCTCACCCCCGGCGGCGACAACCACGACGGCAGAGGCTATGACAGATATGAGCGGATAGAAAAGAAGCTTATTCTTTCAGACGGTATTCTCACAGAAGATGAGGCTATGACCCTTCTTTCCGAATGTGTGCTTGATTATCAGCATCCTCTTCTCAAGCATCAGGTTATAACTCTCTGGAGCAGTGTTTATAACTGCACAGAAAAATCAATGCTTATCTGCGCAGGCATGGACTATTCGAAGAAATATAAGTGCAGTATTGATAAACCCGGTGAGGTTACTGCGCTTTAAAAAAACGCATCCGGTTTTAAACCTCATTTATTGACTTTATCTTTTGTGAGTTATATAATTAAAACCATAATAATATAAAGGAGCAAATTATGAAAGATTTTTCACAGCGTTTTAAAATTGACTGTTCACCCGTGGCTCACGAAAGCAGTGTTATTGTCAGAAAGAATGTACGCTTTACAGTTCTGACTCCCTGTCTTTTAAGAGTTGAAGTTCAGTCAAAAGGCAAATTCTGCGATGAGCCTACACAGAGTGTATGGTTCCGTGAT
>JAZSPF010000189.1:0-2135 GCA_045537315.1 Acutalibacteraceae bacterium | reverse complement strand
ACCCGGCACATCCTTTGTTGCCGCAGGCACTAAGTTTACCGATACCGCAGGCAGAGAGCTTTCACCCGACGGCTCAATTGATATTTCAACCACATACCGCAAGGATGCATCATGGTTCTTCTATGAGCAGAAACACGAGCTCGAATATAACAACACAGCTCTCTCTCTTGCAATTGAGCTTGCAACGGGCAACATCAAGACTGTTGCCGACTGCGACAATCTCGCAGAGGACGGATATTACTATCCTCAGTTTAACGGTGCAAGAAATCTGAAGCCTCTTAAAAACAGCTATCTCCCCGACCTTGAGAGATACTGTCAGCAGACAGGCTATGTTCTCACAGCAGACCAGCAGGCACTTCTCGACAAGGCTGATGCAATGACCAAGAGCACTGTTAACGATTATGCGGCAGATAATGCAATCCTTGACGAGGTTGATGCAATGCTCAAGGAAATCGGTGTATACACTCCCGATGCAGAGCCCGGAACATTTGACAAGATTCTCGGTGGCGCACTCAAGGGTGCAAACGATATCACCTACAAAATTTTCGGAGCAAAAGGCTTCCTTGATATTATCCTTGGTTAATCACAAGTTAAATAAAAAGACGGCGGTTCATTCGCCGTCTTGGTTTATATGAAACAACAAAGCGGTAGGCACAAAACCTACCGCTTGAATTATATAAATGATACCGTAGGGACACGGTGTGCCGTGTCCGTTGGGGATGGATGTTTTGTTTTGAGCACACGGCACGCCGTGTCCCTACAATTTATATTCTGCGGGTGAAAGCTCACCTTATCGACAGAGTACGGCGCAATTCTGCACTCTGCACTCTGCATTCTGCATTCGCTTAAGCCTTCGGCTTAAGCGCGTGCTACCATTTCGCCGTAAATAGCCTTTTCTTCCTTGATGAATTCTTCAATTGCTTCAACGCTGGGCATAGCCGCACTGCATGAGTGAGCTGAAATAAGCATGGAAGCTGACGCAGTACCGAACTCGAGAGCGTCAATCATTTCCCAACCTTCAAGCAGACAGCGGATGAATGCACTTGCATAGCCGTCGCCGCCGCCGAAGCCTTTCATAGCCTTAACGGGGAAGGGCTTGATTGAATAGCTCTTGCCGTCATTTGTGTAAGCTGTCGAACCGTCTTTGCCGTGCTTGATGATAACTATCTTAGCACCGTAGGAGTGCCAGAGCTTTGCGCTTTCTTCGTCAGTTTTGCAAACGCCTGTGATAGCTTCTGTCAGGTCATATTCCTCTCTTGAGCCGAGGATAATGTCAGCATTTCTTGCTACCATCTGATAATAAACGGAAATCTCGTCTTTATTCTTCCAAGTGTAGGGACGGTAGTCAATATCGAAGATAACAACAACATTGTTCTTTTTTGCAAGCATCATAGCCTTGAGAGCCGCATCTCTTGATGGGCTCATTGAAAGAGCTGTGCCTGAAATAACAATAGCCTTAGCTGATGCTATGTATTCTTCGCTTACTTCCTCAGGCTCAAGCATAAGGTCAGCGATGCAGTCTCTGTACATAAGAATACTGCTCTCGGTGGGACTCTTGATTTCTGTGAAGGTAAGACCGATTTTTTCGCCGTTTTTAGCTCTGAAAATATTTGAAGTGTCAATACCGTCTTTCTTGAAATAGTCAACAACAAAGTCGCCGTGCTGATCGTCGGAAACCTTGCCGATGAAGCCTACCTTCTTGCCCAGTCTTGCAAGACCGACTGCAATGTTTGCAGGTGAGCCGCCAACATACTTATTGAAGTTGCAGCTTTCGCTCAGGGGGCGGTTCATATCCGTGGGGTTAAAGTCGATAGCAACTCTGCCTATGGGGATAACGTCAAGGGGTTTGCTCATATCAAATTCTACATATTTCATAAGGGTTACTTCCTTTCAATAATTGTTTCTTTATTATATCTTGCAATCGAAGATTGCCTATCGAGTTGCTTTAGCAACATATCGACTGACGATCGACTTTAATTTTTATCTCGCTCGCCGCGGGGCGTTACTTTTTGCTGGCGCGGAGACCCCTCAGTCAAAACCTGAAGGTTTTGCCAGCTCCCCTTTCAGGGGAGCCAAGACGAATCAAAAACGCGTTGCTGTTATTCTGCTTTACCGACTGAATAAAATATTTCCAT
>JAZSPF010000100.1:0-4696 GCA_045537315.1 Acutalibacteraceae bacterium | reverse complement strand
TTGTTTTTATTGAGCTTTTGATATTTTTATTGCTACGGCGGTTATGTCGTCTCTTGTTAATTTGTCGCTGCGAAGAAGAGCAAGTGAAGCTATGTGAGAAGCTAAGTCATTCATACTGTTTGTGCTCCACGACAGCAGCTCGTCGTTTATCCAGCCACAGTCATTTGCCGTTACTCCGTCGGAAACGAGAAGAACGATATCTCCGCTTTGAAGCGTTACCTTTTCTTCGGCAGGGGTAATATTCCTTATTATACCTACGGGCAGTGACTGAGCTTCGACGATATAAATCTCACTGTCGCTTCTTATAAAGCTGATGGCGGCTCCTGATTTATAAAATGTTGCGTTTCCTGTATAGGTGTTGATGCAAACACAGTCAACACTGGCAATTGATTCGTCGGTTGACTTCATTATCATTGCTGAGTTGACGGTTCTGATGGCACCTGACACGGAAAAACCACCGGAAATAAGCTTCTCTGCTACCCCTGCAGTCATGGAACTGTCTATTGCCGCTCTTGCTCCCGTACCCATGCCGTCACTTATGAGGGCTGCTTTATTGCCGTCGGGGCAGGATATGAAGCTGACACTGTCGCCGCAAAGAGAACCTTTTTTCAGCGCTTTCTGGCTCGAGCCGAACTGCACCGTAAAGGTAGCTTTTTCTGTGAAGGTGATAGTGGTTTTAATGTCGCTCACGGCAATCGACGGCTCGGAAAAACGTCTTTTAGAGAGAAATTCGATTATGTTTTTCAGCTTCTTGCTGTCAGTTTCAAAAGGTCTGTCAATAATGCTTATCTCAATTGTAACCCTGCCGTCGTTGTCTGTGAAAAAGCAAAGGGCATCGGTGTAAATACCTGCATCCTGCAAGGCGGTACGCATGGCACTTGAGCGTGTCGGGTCAATTTTTCGGCTGCCCTCCACCTTTTGAGCAGTTTCGCTGAGGAAATCTCCCATAAGATTAAACTGGTCGGTGAGCACCTTTCTCATTTCACGCACTTTCATTTTAAAAGCGATGTTGTTGGTGTACTCGGGAAGCCCGGCTTCGATTTCACTTATGAGCACTTCACGGCGGGGACACCGTTTTTCTAAGGGCAGCTTGCCGGAGGAACGCTTTTCTATGCCTGCAAGGCACAGAACATCACTTGCAGTTGAGTCAAACATTTTATTCCAGCATTTGCTTTTGTTGCCGCAGGAGGTGCAGACTCTTTGCTGAAGGACTGCAAAAAGACGGTTAACCTCAGGGTTGATTATGCCGTCTAATTTTTCACTGACACTTCCTACGACCTTTGAGACATCATAAACATTGTTTGCCGCCGCATAAAGCTGAGATGACACCTGACTTGACAGCTGATTGTCAGAAACGATACCGCTTTTAAGAAGCAAATCCTGACAGGCGGTTATCCATTTTGAAGGTATAAGCATAAAGGCCGCTGAAGCTATGGCAGTTTCCACAAGGCAGATAAGCACATCGGAGGAATTTTCACTGATAAGACAGACGAGGGAAAAGCTCACACCGTAGGAAATTGCCGTTATAATCTGACCCAATGGTGCAAACACACCTGAGACCAGACCTGCAACTGCATAGCAGGGGAATAAAAATCTGAATGTACTGTCTACACAAAGGGCACTGCCCACGAGAACTCCGCCAACGGAGCCTGCACTGCTGCCTTTATAAAGTGAGAGAAACATAATAAGCAGTCCTGAAAAAATTCTTGCAGGGGAGAGTCCCTCGATGCTGAAGCCTGACATACACATCAGAAATATGCCAAGGGAGATTATAATGCTTGCCTTGTCTTTTATACCAAGGGAAGTTATGCCTGTTCTCATAACGGGCGTTCTGAAACTTCTTATAAAAAATACCGCACCGCAAAGGGAGAGGAGGCTTTCACACAAAAGTATAAAAACAGAAGATATGTTTATTCCCGAAAAGGCGAGAAAGACAATGCCGGGAATTAAAACTGACAGAAAGGCACCTATGCAATTCCATTTGCTTTTGTCAAGATGAAAAAACCGCTTGTTTATAATAAGCCTGAAAAGGCAGATGAGTGCTGATGAAAGAGTATATTTTACGGCACTTTGCCACGGCTGAGAAATAAAATATCCCAATGTGCTTGAGAGAAAAGCAGGGAAACAGTAAGGAAAGTTCACTGAGGCTAAAAAAGCAGTGGTGAAGGGCGACATGGTACCCAGAGATTCAAGCTGAGAAAAACAAAGGCCTGCAAAGGCAAACAAAGCGATTTTCAGATAGTAATATATGTTTTTCTCCTGCACTTCTTCAGTGAAATCAAAATTCAACTCGGCGGTGTCACCGAAAGATATATCCTTTTCTTTTGTTTTCATTTTTATCTACCTTTCAGAATTTAGTCGGACATAATTATAGCTCCCCTTTTAACAGAAAAAAGTCATAATCTGTAAGAGAAAGTTATTTACTTTTAAGTAATGATTGTGATATAATTTTCGATAGTTATTTTCTCAGGAAAGAAGATGTAAAAATGTTAGGCGTTTTAGTTAATGTTGCAACAGTTTTAGTCGGAAGCACTGTGGGACTCATCTTTAAAAAGGGTATATCAAAAAAATACAGCGATGCGGTTATGATAGGCATAGGTCTTTGCACCGTGCTTATCGGCATTCAGGGTATGCTCAAAGGTGAAAATGTGCTTGTTACAATTATATCTATGGTTATAGGTGCTATTATCGGAACAGCTCTTGATATTGACGGCAAATTGAGTGGTGCAGGTGATTTCCTGTCTAAGAAGCTGAAAAAGGGTGACGGTGATAAGGTGAGCATAGCTGAAGGCTTCGTCACGGCAAGTCTGCTTTTCTGTGTTGGAGCAATGACTATAATCGGCTCGCTTGAGTCGGGTCTTAAGGGTGATAACACAACAATTTTTACAAAGAGCATTCTTGATTTGTTTTCATCGTGTATGCTCAGTGCAAGTCTCGGTATCGGCGTGATTTTCGCCGCAATATTTGTCTTTGTTTTTCAGGGGGGCTTAGTGCTTGCAGCAGGGCTTCTTGAGCCGCTTCTGAGCGAGAGTGCAATTGCAGAGATAACCTGTGTAGGCTCTCTTATGATTCTGGCTCTAGGACTTAATCTCACGGGTCTCGGAAAATTCAAGGTTGCCAACTATTTTCCTGCACTTATTTTCGCACCCTTTGTGTGCTATCTCTTTGATTTTTTAGGCAAGTACATACCTGCATTAGCATAAAGGACGGTAAGAAAAATGACACAGTCAAGAAAAAACAGTTTAATCGGTTCGGTGCTTCTTGCACTTGCCGCTATAATTTGGGGCAGCTCCTTTGTTGCACAGACAACAGGTGCAGAGCATGTGGGGCCTTTCACTTTTATTGCAATTAGAAGCCTTTTAGGTGCAGTGGTGCTGCTTCCTGTTATATTTGTAATGGACGGCGTTAAGAAAAAGGCGCGGCCTGATGAGTATAAAAAAATGACAAAGGCAGATTATAAATATCTGTTTATTGGCGGTACGGTCTGCGGAATAGTGCTTTGCGCCGCCTCCTGTCTTCAGCAGCTCGGCATTGACGGCGGTACTGCTCCCGGTATGGCGGCATTTATCACAGCACTCTATATTTTGCTCGTGCCTATTTTTTCTGTAGTTTTAGGCAAAAAAATAAGACCTGTTATATGGGTCTGTGTAGGTGTGTCAATCCTTGCCCTTTATCTGCTGTGTGTCAAAGAGGGCGGCAGGGTACAAGGCTCAGACCTTTATGTTTTAGCCTGTGCCGTATGCTACGCGGTGCATATTCTCGTCATAGATAAGGTGTCGCCAAAGCTCGACGGTGTGAGACTCTCGTCGCTGCAGTTTTTTGTGGCGGGCGTTATCGCTCTCGTGCCAATGCTTCTCAGCGAAGAAGTGACTCTCGAGGCACTCAAAGCGGCGGCTCCCTCAATCGCATATTCAGGCATAATGTCAAGCGGTATAGCCTACACATTGCAGATTTTGGGTCAGCAAAAAACCGAGCCCACAATTGCCACAATGATAATGTCACTCGAGAGCGTTTTCGGTGTGCTGACGGCTATGGTGGTACTCTCTCAGGTGCCGACGGTGAGAGAAACATTAGGTTGTATACTTATGTTTGCGGCGATAATCGTGGCACAGCTGCCGGAGAAGAAAAAAGTTTGATATCAGGGACGCGAGCTAAAGCTTGCGTCCTTTTTGCACTTATGCGAAAATCCGGGATGAATATGATGGGTCAGCTTGCGGTGCGGCGGCTTCATAGCCAAATTTCATTTGGCTCAGCGACTTTGTCGCTGTAAAATCACCAAGCGATTTTAATGGAGCCGCCCTCCTCATTTTCACCACTCACTTGCCCGCGTACAAATTTTGCACTTTGCATTTTGCCTTTTGCATTTACAAACCCTAAAATATATGCTAAAATAAACCGAATACAAATTCGGTCTTTCCGAAGAAAGGATAAAATTATGAGCGTTACAAAAACACATTATGCCTTTATGCCTGACGGCACAGAGGTTCACCTTTTCACAATCACAAACAACAATGAGATAAGCGCCGGCATCATCACCAAGGGTGCAACCCTTAAATCTTTCACCTGCCCCGACAAAAACGGCGTTATGGGCGATATTATTATGGGCTTTGACTCAATTGATAATCACATCACAAGCGGCACCTACACAGGTCAGGTTATCGGTCAGTATGCCAACAGACTCTGCGGCGGCAAGTTT
>JAZSPF010000078.1:0-8034 GCA_045537315.1 Acutalibacteraceae bacterium | reverse complement strand
AGTGTTATGAACGAAAGGAGAAAAAAATGGCAAGCAAGGAATATGCATGTGTAAAAAGAACAAAGAAGGCCTTTGAAACAAGTCTTGCAAATATGGCTAAAGAGGCACCGCTCAACAAAATAACGGTTAAAAATCTTTGCGAAAATGCACAGCTCAGCAGAAATGCGTTTTACTTCCACTATAAGGATATAGGCGCTCTTATAGCTGACATTGAAGAAAACCTGCTGAAGGAAGTATCGGAAATGCTGGCAGGGCTGGCAAGTCTGGGTTTCCCGAAGAATGTATATGCAACTATTGAAGGACTCATAGACCTTTTTGAGAGTCACAGAGATATTGTTATGATGCTTTTCGATGAGTCCTATTCTCCCACATTTTCAGATAGTATAAGCCGTATTTTCAGTGAGTTCAACTATAAGTATTTCCGTCTGGCCCACGGAGAAAAGTCAAGGATAAACTATGAGTTTTTCTATATTTTCCTTTCAGGCGGTTTCCATAATATTATGAAGTACTGGCTTGAAAATCCGGAAAGAATGGGTAAGGAAGCTCTCAAGGGATTTACATACGTGCTTATTAAGCGTCTGCTTGTGCCCATTGACCCTGATATTGAAAATATCGCTCCCGAAATGAAATAAGTCTTGACAAAACAAGACCTATGGTTTAAAATAATAACACTTTGATATAACAAACCGATGAACAAGAGTAGTAACTTAAAAAAAGAAGCTTACAGAGAGTCGCAGACGGTGGAAAGCGGCAGCGGAATTTTAAGTGAATGGACTTGGGAGGGCGACCCGAAATTTTATCAGTAGGCGTCGACGGCAGGCTCAGACCGTTATTTGTGAGCGCGCATGTCAGTGCGTACCATTAAAGGTGGCTAAACAGTTATGACCTGTTCCTTTTTGGGAGCAGGTCTTTTTTATCTTATTTGAAAGGAAATTTGAAATGGAAGAAAAAATCATTATCCCCGGTGCAGAGGCACCTGAAAAGAAAAAGAAGATACTTTCCTGCATACAGCCCTCAGGCATCCCCACATTGGGCAATTATCTGGGTGCTCTTAAAAACTGGAAAACCCTCAGTGATGAGTTCGACAGTGCTTTTGCCGTTGCCGACCTGCACGCTATCACCGTAAGACAGGACCCCCAGAAGCTCCGCAAGCAGATTATGGAAGTTTTTGCACTTCTGCTTGCAATTGGTCTTGACCCTGAAAAGAGCATAATTTTCATTCAGAGCCATGTGCCTGCTCACGCTCAGCTTGCATGGGTACTCAACTGCTATACCCAGTTTGGTGAAATGTCAAGAATGACTCAGTTCAAGGATAAATCTCAGACACATGCAGACAACATCAATGTGGGTCTTTTCTCATATCCCGTGCTTATGGCGGCAGACATCCTGCTTTATCAGGCTGACTTAGTACCCGTAGGAGCAGACCAGAAACAGCATCTTGAAATTGCAAGAGATATTGCCTCGCGCTTTAACGGCATTTACGGCAAGACCTTTACCATCCCAGACCCTTATATCGGCAAGCAGGGTGCAAGAGTTATGTCCCTTCAGGATCCCACAAAGAAAATGAGCAAGTCTGATCCCAACCCCAAGAGCTATGTCAGTGTTTTTGATGCTCCCGAAACCATTATGAAAAAGATAAGAAGTGCCGTGACGGACTCAGAAGGCGGTGTTTATTACGGCGAGGGTAAAGACGGCATCAACAACCTTATGGGCATTTATTCCTGCTGCACAGGTCTTGACTATGAGCAGATAGCAAACGAATTTATGGGCAAGGGCTACGGCGATTTCAAGAATGCCGTAGGTGAGGCTGTTGTTGAGGAGCTTCGTCCCGTGCGTGAAAGATATGATATGTATATCAAGGATCAGGCATATCTCAAGGAAATGGCAGCAAAGGGTGCGGCAACTGCATCAAGAATTGCAGACAGAACCCTTCAGAAGACAATGAAAAAGTGCGGCTTTGTGCTGCCGTAAGAAAAAAGCCCTCTGAGGGGCTTTTTCCAATTTGCAATTGTGGTCGCGGGTCAAATTCTCACCAATAAAAAAACTCCCCGCCAAGAGAGCAGAGAATATATAACAACTCTTTATAAATTTAAAAGGTCGCCTTTAGGCGACCTTTCTTTTTGATTATTCGTGGATTTCTCCGCAGAAAGCGCATTCCTTATCAAGAACGCCCATGATGTCACCAATGAGCTTGTGAACTGCTGCAATGATTTCCTTAACAGTTGCAAATAAGTTTGTTACATCTGCTTCGAACTTGTCGAGATCAAAATTTTCCATGGATATATACCTCCTGAATTTTTATTTGTTACCTAATTATAATTATTTTTAATTTATTGTCAAGTGAAAATGTACAAAAAATTAATTAAAGATAAATTTTCAGATTTTTGCCAAGCTTCTCTTCCTCATTTATGAGTCTTTTTGCCAGACGCCCGGCTTTCTCGTCTGCGGCAGAATATTCATTGAGATATTCGCTTAATTGCTTCACTCCCATTGAACAGCCGTCGAACATCAGGTTTGCTATTGTCTTATCGTTGGGCTTTTCCATCATCTTGAAATTGATTTTCATCCATGACATTGCCCTTGCCATAGGGTTCGGCTCCTTGCCGCTTTCGCCGGCTTCATCTAAAATAGCGTGAAGCTCATCACCGATGCTCTGATGCTCACTAAGGCTATCCTGCAAAAGCTGCATAAGCTCCTGTGACTGCACATTGTCAAGGACCTCTTTAATTGAGTTGACGGCAGTTTTTGTGCCTGCATCACATTCTCTGAGTAATTCTACGGTGTCTTTATTCATATTCGTTTCTCCTTTTTGAGGTACTGCTTTAAGTTTTGTCTGAAAGGCAGTGAGATATTCTGCCATTTTATTTTTATTAAGAATTATTTATTTTTCTTGCTTTAATTTTCACTTTATGTTAACATCTACTTATCATATAAAGAAATGAGGAAAACACTATGTCCGCTATACTTCATCAGATTATTTACAAACTCACAAGCCTTGTGATGTCAGTGGCAATGATTTTCGGCATCAACCTTGAGCTTCTCAAAGTTGACGACAGCAACTGGAACACAAATTACACCTATGTTTTCGTTCACGGTCTTTCGGGCTGGGGCGAGTATGACGACGTCTATAAGATTATGCCTTATTGGGGTATGTTCGGCGGCGACCTTATGGAATATCTCAGAGATAAGGGCTTCGATGTGGCAGCAGCTTCAGTTGCTCCCACAAACAGCGCATGGGACAGAGCCTGCGAGCTTTATGCACAGCTTACAGGTACCAAGACAGATTACGGTAAGGCACACAGCGAGAGATGCAATCACGAAAGATACGGTGAGGATTTCACAGGCAGAGCTCTTATTGAGGCTTTCAGCGAAGAAGATAAAATCAACCTTTTAGGTCACTCCTTCGGCGGTGCAACAGTAAGACTCTTTGCAAGCATAATGGAAGCAGGCAGTGCAGAGGAAATTGCTGCAACACCTGCGAGCGAGCTTTCAGATTACTTCAAGGGCGGCAAGGGTGACTGGATTTATTCCGTAACTGCTCTTGCAGCACCCAGCAACGGTACCTCAACTTATAATGTAGGCGAACACGAAGAAAAAGAAGAGCCTGAAGAAGTACCCGAAGAAGAGCCTGAAAAGAGCAACCCCATAAAGGACAAAATCAGTTCATTGCTCAATGAGCTTATGAGCACCTTCACCGGCGGTGAAAAAGACGGCAGAATTGAAAGCGACTACGCTTCATATGATATGTATATCGACAATGCTCTTGAGCTGAACAAAACTATCATCACTTATGAGAACACCTATTATTTCGCAATTCCATGCTCAGCAACAGAGAAGCAGGCTGACGGCACATATGCACCTATAACCAGCAAGATGGAAGCTCTCTTTGTTTCATCCTCGGCTGCAATGGGCGCATACACAGGTGTGACAAAGGGCGGCTATGTAATTGATGAAACCTGGCTCGAAAACGACGGTCTCGTAAACACTATTTCAGCTATGGCTCCCTCAAGCGCACCCTGGACAGATTATGTTGAAGGAAATGTAAACCCGGGCATCTGGAATGTAATGCCCATTTACCGTGCTGACCATATGTCACTTCAGGGCGGCATGACAAAGATGAATGATGTTAAGGATCTTTATGTTGAGCATCTGAGCATGATTAACAGTCTGTAAAATAACAAAAAAACATACGGGATACCTGCCTAAGCGGATATCCCGTAATTTTATTATATTGTAGCAATAAACTTTCTGAATGCTGCCATACCTTTTTCGTCACGCTTATAAACACCTGCGTGTTCAAGGCATTTGAGGAAAACCTTACCTGCCTCGTCTTTGACAATTGCATCTGCATTTTCCTCGGTGAAGGTGTAGTTATCCTTGAAAGAGGCTACCCAATCGGCGTGCTTTGCAGTGGCTTCCTTTGCAGTGAGGTCTTCACCTGAAACAAGGCAGTCACAAACCATTTTCAGCTCAGCCTTAAGTCTCGAGGGCAGTACGGCAAGACCCATAACCTCAATAAGACCGATGTTTTCTTTTTTGATGTTGTGCAGCTCCTTGTGGGGATGATAAACACCGTCGGGATGCTCCTCGGTACGGATGTTGTTGCGAAGAACAAGGTCAAGCTCATATTTATCGCCGCGTTTTCTTGCAATGGGTGTTATGGTGTTGTGGGGGGTACCCTCAGTCTCGGCGAAAATGAAAGCGTCTTCATCAGTGTAGGCTCTCCATTTTGTGAGAATGATGTCGCCAAGCTCTACGAGGCGGTCTGTGTTTTCGCCGCTGAGTCTGATAACTGACATAGGCCACTTAACTATGCCGACACTTATATCCTCGAAGCCATTGACGGTGAAGAATTCTTCACACTGAGCCTTAGCCATTGCGAATTCATAGTTACCGCCCTGGAAATGTTCGTGAGCCAAAATTGAACCGCCGACAATGGGAAGGTCTGCATTTGAGCCTACAAAATAGTGAGGGAAGAGCTTGACAAAATCAAAGAGCTTTTTGAAAGCACCCTTGTCAATTACCATGGGTGTGTGCTCTGAATTAAAGACAATGCAATGCGCGTTGTAGTAAACATAGGGTGAATACTGGAAGCCCCACTTGCTCCCGTCAATCTGAATGGGAATAATTCTGTGGTTTTGTCTTGCAGGGTGATTGCCTCTGCCTGCATAGCCTTCGTTTTCAATGCAGAGCATACATTTGGGATAGGCACTCTGGGGAGCATTTTTTGCCGCTTCAATAGCCTTGGGGTCTTTTTCAGGTTTTGAGAGGTTAACGGTGATGTCAATTACACCGTAATCTGTGTCCGTTGTCCACTTAAGGTCTTTTGCTATGCGGTAGCGTCTTATGTAGTCTGTATCTCTGCTGAGTTTGTAGTAATATTCCGTTGCTTCTTTGGGTGAAGTCTTATAAATAGAGTAGAACTTATTTATTACTTCGCCGGGTCTGGGTACCAATGCGCTCATAAGCTTCGTGTCGAATAAGTCTCTGTCTGTGATGTTATCGTCAATGAGACCTTTCTCTACTGCAAAGTCAAGAAGCTCTGCGAGGGTTTCTTCAAGGCTTTCGCATTTGCAGGCTTTATCACTTTCTGTATATTCGTCAACACGGAGTATCTCAAGTATGCGGTTTCTTGCATAGATTTCATCAGCCTTGGAAATAAGGCCTGTTTCAAGACCGTAGTTTATGAGTTTTTTAATGCTTTCACTTATCATAGTCTTTCTCCTTTGGGATAATTTGGTTCATCTATAATAATACAACAAACTACTGTCAAAAATCAAGATATAATATAAATTGAAATATATTATATGCTATCACAAATAAAAACGGAGACTCCTCATAAGAAAGAGTCTCCGTCAGTTTTTATCAGAATGAAATAAATGCAGCTATGTAAAGAATTATCTGCTGAATGAAAGCAATGAAGCTTTCCCAGATTGTTTTGAAGCCTGATACTGCTCCGTCACCGATAATGTCGCCGAGAATTTCCTCGCCGTCATATTCTGTTTCGGTGTAGGTTGCTGTGAAAGTAAGCTCATAAACGGGAACATCTTCATCAATTACGGGGAGATTTTCATAAATTGTGCCGCCGTAATATCTGTTGTCAGTTTCCCAGCCGCCGAATTCATACTTGATACCGTTTGAAATTTCTCTTCTGATATCGGGAGCCTGTGAGTTATAGTCCTCACCGTAACCAACCTGAATCGTTTTGACAAGCTCGCCGTCAATTACAAAATTTACTGTAATGGGCTTCTCGTCTGCTGCAAATGCAATAGTACCCATTGTGAAAAGCATTGCAAGAGCAAGCACAAGGGAAAGAACTTTTTTCATTTCTTTATCCTCCTTATTATTTTATTTTGCTTTTTAATTTTAAAGCATATGCCATGGTTTGTCAATATTCAGAAGGCAATTAAATTATTAAATTAACAATAATTTGAGCAATTCTTATCTGTTGTGAAATCTGTGTGAAAAGATAAAAAACTCACTGTAAACTGACTGTGATAAAAAAAGAGGCTGTCACAAGAAATGTGACAGCTCTTTAATGTTCGTGTCTTAGAAGCCGAATACTTCTGCGAAGTACTGGAACAGAAGGTTGAGTCTTTCAAAGATTGAAGCAATTAAACCAAAGAAGGTTATGTTGCCCTGAATGTTCTTCTCTGTGAAAACAGCCTTGTAAATGATTGTCTTTGTCTCTTCGCCCTCTGCTAAATAGGGAGCGGGGAATGTGCTCTTCTGATAGAGAGTTTCTTCAAGAACGTTGCCGTTTTCGTCACAAACCTGCCAGCCTTTAAAGGTGTACTTTGTAGTGTCGGTGCTGGCCTTTGCGGGATTTTCGGGAGCATAGGGGGTGAGGATTTCGCCGTTCTTAACTGCGATTTCTCTGACGAGGTTGTCATCAACTATAAACTTGATTGTGATAGGTGTGGGTTCTGCTGTGCTGCCTGCGGCAAATGTCATAACTGTAAACATTGAAAAAGCTACGAGAACAGACAGAAGAACTGCTAATGCTTTTTTCATAGGATTGTTCCTCCGTTTCGATATTGTTGTATCTTTAGTGATACTAAGGTACTATAATTATAAATCATTATTTATCTTTTGTCAACAATTTCTTTTCAAGGCTTTATTTTCATAAAAAATCTATCCGAAGAAAACCTCTTCGGATAGATAATGCCATAACTTAATATTTTCTTGAAAGCAAGCTTTCTGCTTCTTCTCTTGTGATTTTGCCCACATTGTGGTCAGCCATAATCTGAACATCCTTATCGTTGAGCTTATAGAAATGCCAGATAACAAGAGCGATTACAAGACCGATGATGGGCACGACATTGTAGGTGAACCACAGACCGTCAAGAGCTTCGCTTGTCTGCTGTGCAATAGCGTTGATTTCCTGAAGACCCTCAAAGCTGTCAACACCGTCAAATGTTTTGAAGCCGAAGACGCCGAGAAGAGCAAGACCAAGTGAGCCTGAAATAGCTGCAGCGAGTTTAACGGCAAAGGTCTGGATAGCAAAGGTGATACCCTTGGCTTCTGTGCCTGTTGTGTACTGACCGTACTCTGCACAGTCGGGGGTAAAGGTAAAGGAAAGCACGCCGATGATACCGAGAGGAATTGAACGGAGCATATAGGTTATAACAAAGAGGACAAAATTGCTTCTGGTCGGGAGAATGAGGAAGGACAGAAGAATGGTGGCGACGGTGCTTATCATAAAGAGCTTTGTCTTATCCATTTTTCTGATGATTTTCGGCACAAGAAGAGCCATAAACAACTGAGGTAAAGCCGCAACCGTACCCGTGATAAGCGATGCGAGTGAATTGTTGTAGATGTAATAAGCCAGAATCATATGCAGAGCATTATATGTCTGTGCACCCGAATAGAAAATATATCCGATATAATAGATAAGAAGATACTTGTTGCTGATGACATACTTGAGCATTCTTCTGACGGTGAACTGCTCCTCGTCAACAGTCTTGTTTCTCTCCTGACAGTGCTTGCAGATCGGGAACATTGTAGCCATAGCCACAACAGCTATGATAACGG
>JAZSPF010000061.1:0-34901 GCA_045537315.1 Acutalibacteraceae bacterium | reverse complement strand
TGCTAAGGAAGAGCTTTATGCCAAAGAGGAATTCACCGAGGAAGACGGTATCCGTATAAGTGAGCTTGAAGAGGAGTTTGCGGAAATGGACGGCTGGAGTGCCGAAAGCGATGCGGAGATTCTTCTTAATGCTCTCGGTATCCATAATGAGTTCCATTATATGCTTATGAAAGAGCTTACGGGTGAACAAAAGGTGAAAGTGCTTCTTGCACAGGCTCTTTTCGGCAACCCGGATATCCTTCTTCTTGACGAGCCTACCAACCACCTTGATGTTGCGGCAATTAACTGGCTTGAGGAATTTCTTATGAATTTTGAGAATACTGTTATTGTAGTAAGCCATGACAGACACTTCCTCAATAAGGTCTGCACCCATATTGCAGACTGCGACTTCGGCAAAATCACAATGTATGTGGGCAACTACGATTTCTGGTATGAATACACTCAGATGGCACAGCGTCAGATGCGCGAGCAGAATAAGAAAACCGAAGCAAAAATGAAGGAGCTTCAGGAATTCATCGCACGCTTCAGTGCCAACGCTTCAAAGTCAAAGCAGGCAACAAGCCGCAAAAAGCTTCTTGACAATCTGGTACTCGAGGATATGCCCGTGTCATCAAGACGTTTCCCCTTCGTTGAGTTCAAGCCTGACAGAGAAATTGGTAACGATATGCTGCTCGTTGAAGGTCTTTCAAAAACAATCGGCGACAGAAAGGTGCTGGATAATGTTTCCTTCACCATAAGACCCAATGAAAAGGTTGCCTTTGTTGGTACCGATGCAGTTGCAAAAACTACCTTCTTTAAAATTATCACAGGTGAGCTGGAGCCTGACGAGGGCAGCTTCAAGTGGGGTGTAACAACTTCACAGGCATATTTCCCCAGTGACAACTCCGCATTTTTTGACGGCGTTGAGGACAGCCTCATTGACTGGGTGAGAAGATATTCCGACCTGCAGTTTGAGAGTGATGTCAGAGGCTGGCTAGGCAGACTTATGTTCTCAGGTGAAGAGGCAACAAAAAAAGCTAAGGTGCTCTCAGGCGGTGAGAGAGTACGCTGTATGCTCTGCAAAATGATGCTCAGCGGTGCTAATGTGCTTATTCTTGACGAGCCTACCAACCACCTTGACCTTGAGTCAATCACCGCACTTAACAATGCACTTATAAAATTCAAGGGAGCTCTGCTTTTCACCTCACATGACCATCAGTTTGTGCAGTCAATTGCAGACAGAATCATCGAATTCAGACCTGACGGAGTATATGACAGAAAGGAAACCTACGACGAATTCCTTGAAAACAACGAGCTTCTTATTACAAAATAACAAAGGAGAATCTTTATGATATATGTAATAGGTGACATTCACGGCATGAAAGATAAGTATGATGAAATGCTCGGGAAAATATCACCCGAAGATACCGATGCAGTTTTTGTGCTGGGTGATGTAATTGATATCGGTGACGATTCAATTGAAATCCTCAAAGATATGATGTACCGTGCAAACATTTATCCCGTACTCGGCGAGCATGAATATATGGCTAAGAAGGTTCTTCCTCTTATTGCGGACTGCATGAGTACAGACGAAGCAAAGGAAAGGCTCACAAATGAAGACAAAGAGCTTCTCGATAAATGGCTCGGCATGAAAAGTGAAAAAACAATAAGCGACTTCCTTTCTCTCTCAGATGAGGATAAGGAAAGCATCATCGACTATCTTTCGGAGTTCCAACCTTATGAAGAAGTTGAAGCAGGCGGCAAAACCTTTGTCCTTGCTCATGCAGGCATAAGAGATTTTATTGCTGACAAAAACCTTGACGAATACACGGAAGAAGACTTTGTTTTCGCAACCACAGACTACTCCACACCCTGCTTTAAGAGCAAATATCTCATCACGGGACATATGCCCACAGTTGCCATCAACCCTAAGCTTATGGGCAAGGTTTACTCAAAGAACGGGCATATTGCCCTTGACTGCGGTGCGGCCTACGGCGGCAAACTTGCAGGCATTTGCCTTGATAAGCTAAAGCTATATTATTGTTGAGATTTATAAGAAAAAATAAGTAAAGTTTTTTGATTACTTTTTTTCAAAAAAGTAATGCCTCGCGGCGAGCGACATAAAAAGGGACTGTAAAAAAAGCCGACACACAAAACCATTGTAAAAGCTGAACAGGCTATACAATGGTTTTTGTTTATCAGAAAAAACTAACCCGCTGCGGAAACTGCAGACGCAGGCGGACAGAGGCTTTTTGAAAAGTGATGGATATAGTAATATCTGAATGCTGATAAAAAATTACTGACTTACCCGCTTCGTAGTCTGCAGTTGAAGGCGGACTAAGACTATCTTGAAAAAGAAAAAACTACCGTCAACAAACAAGAGCGCTTTGCTTCCTTTGTCGCTCCGGACAAAGGAAGTGCCATAGCGGCATGAGCGTGTAGAAACTTGCCTTTTGCTGTTTACTTCCTTGATATCCGCCGGCATAAAAAAAGAGGCTGTTTTTTTACAGCCCCTTTAATTTTATATAATTTTATCAACGCTGTTTTCAGAAGGAATAATTCATAATTGATTTGCCCTCGCCGGGCAGGCATTCTTTTTGCTTTACCTCTTGCGGTTCCCAAAATCGCTTATCGGCTTGGAGCGCCGAGCGATTTTGACCACTGCGCCATCCTCACCTCGCTTCATCCGCCACAGGCGGCGCTTCAGTGACGATGCACAAAAAGAATCAAAAACGCGCTCATTATTTTATTACATCCACACCCATATAAGGAATGAGTGCCTCAGGAATTGTCACACTGCCGTCTGCATTCTGATAGTTTTCAAGAATAGCCGCAGTTGTTCTGCCGATAGCAACACCTGAACCGTTAAGGGTGTGCACAAGCTGTGCCTTATCCTTGGGGCCGTTCTTATAGCGGATTGATGCACGTCTTGCCTGGAAGTCCTCGAAGTTTGAGCAGGAGCTGATTTCAACATATCTGCCGTATGAGGGCATCCATACTTCAATATCATATGTCTTTGCACTTGAGAAGCCGATGTCACCGCTTGAAAGAGCAACAACTCTGTGAGGAAGACCGAGAAGCTGAAGCACTCTTTCAGCGTCATTTGTCAGCTTTTCAAGCTCTGCGTAGCTTTCTTCAGGCTTTGTGAACTTAACAAGCTCAACCTTGTTGAACTGGTGCTGTCTGATAAGACCTCTTGTGTCTCTGCCTGCGGAGCCTGCCTCAGCTCTGAAGCAAGCTGAATATGCACAGAAGCTCATGGGAAGCTTATCGCCGTCAATGATATCGTCACGGTACATATTTGTTACGGGTACCTCTGCCGTGGGGATAAGGAAGTAGTCATTTGTCAGCTTGAATGCATCCTCTTCAAACTTGGGAAGCTGACCCGTACCTGTCATTGATGCACGGTTAACCATAAAGGGAGGGAATACCTCAGTGTAGCCGTGCTCGGTATGTGTGTTAAGGAAGAAGTTAATGATAGCTCTTTCAAGTCTTGCACCGAGACCTCTGTAGAAATGGAAACGTGCGCCTGTTACCTTTGCGGCAGTTTCGGGGTCAAGTATGCCAAGGTCTGCACCGATATCCCAGTGTGCCTTTGCTTCAAAGTCAAAGCTTCTCGGCTCACCCCAACGGCGGATTTCAACATTTTCACTGTCATCCTTACCGATAGGTGTTGATTCTGAGGGTACGTTGGGGAATTCGTACATCATAGTCTTCTGCTTAGCGGCAAGCTCGCCCTTTTCGGCATCAAGAACCTTTACCTCTTCTTTAATGGCGTTCATTCTTGTCATAATTTCGCTGACGTCGCCGCCCTCTTTCTTAATCTGAGGGATTTTCTTGCTTGCAGCATTCTGCTCAGCCTTGAGAGCATCGGCCTTCTGTGTCAGCTCTCTTACCTGCTTATCAATTGCAAGAATTTCGTCAACAAGGGCATCCATATCCTTGTTTCTTGTTTTCATAGCTGCCTTAACCTTATCGGGGTTTTCTCTTATAAGTTTGATATCTAACATTTTTTTACTCCTTTTTTCATATATAGAAATTTAGTTGTTTCCTAATGCCATCAGCATCTTTTCAAGGTCTTCTTTACTGAAGAACTCTATCTCAAGGGTACCCTTATTGCCTCTTGAAACGCTGATTTTTGCTTGTCTGCCCATTGTTTCACGGATTGAAAGCTCGCATTCATCATAGAAAGGATCACGCTTTTTCTTTTGCTTGATTTTTTCCTCGGCGGGCTTTGTGAGGGTCTTGACGATTCTCTCTGTCTCGCGTACTGAAAGCTCTTTTGCAATAATCTCCTCAACCAGCTTTTTAAGCAGAATGGGGTCAGTTATGGGCAAAATTGTTCTTGCGTGGCCTGCTGAGAGCTTGCCCATTTTAACCATTTCGAGAATTTCCTGAGGTAAAACGAGCAGTCTGAGCGCATTTGCCACTGCCGGGCGTGATTTGCCCACTCTTTCTGCCGCCTGCTCCTGTGTGAAACCGTAGGTATCCATAAGCAGCTTGAAGCCTTCCGCTTCTTCAATTGGGTTCAGGTCTTCACGCTGCAGGTTTTCGATAAGTGCAAGCTCCATAGCCTCCTGGTCGGTCATTTCCCTTACAACTACGGGCACTTCACTCAGGCCTGCTATTCGACAGGCGCGCCAGCGTCTTTCGCCTGCAATAAGCTGATACCCGCCGTCTGAGAGAGGACGCACAAGCAAGGGCTGAATTACGCCGTGCTTTGCTATGCTGTCCGCCAATTCCTGAAGTGCAGCTTCGTCAAAATATTTTCGCGGCTGCTCTCTGTTAGGCTCAATGTCGTTTATACTCACGAGCTTGTCGCCGTTTTCTTCAGTGGAGTTGTCTATAAAAAGTGCATCCAGACCTTTGCCAAGGCCTGCTTTTTTCTTTGGTGCCATGTTTTTCCTCCTTAGGTTCTATTTCTATTTTCTCGCTGAAATCAAAGATTTCAGCATATCGAGTTTTATGCAGTAAAACATATCGAATTTGCCTATAGCAAATATATCGAGTTGCCTTGGCAACATATCGACAATACGTCCTCGCCGGACGGGCATTACTTTTCTTGTAAGAAAAGTAATCAAAAGAACTTTACTTGCTTTATCTTATTACCCTCTCGGTCTCTTATTATTCTTTTTTAGAAATTCTTTTGTAAAATCAACATAGGCAACACTGCCTTTTGATGACTTGTCATAATAAAGCACAGGCTGACCGAAAGACGGAGCCTCTGAAAGTCTTACATTTCTCGGAATAACAGTTGCATATACCTTCTGCGGGAAGAAGCGTTTAACTTCATTGACAACCTGCTGTGTCAGATTCAGTCTGCCGTCATACATTGTGAGCAAAACACCCTCTAAATCAATGAGAGGATTGTATAACCTCTTTACCTGTCTTATAGTGTTCATAAGCTGTGACAGACCCTCAAGAGCATAATATTCGCACTGAATGGGCACTATAACACTGTCTGCGGCGCACAGTACGTTAACCGTGAGAAGACCCAATGAAGGCGGACAGTCAATGACTATAAACTCATACTTCTCCTTTAAAGGAGCCAGTGCATTTTTAATGCGTGAGTCTCTGTTTTTCATATCAACAAGCTCAAGCTCAGCACCTGCAAGATTCATATCCGAGGGCAGCATATCAAGGCACTTAAAGGGAGTGTTTATGAGAATATCCTCAGCCTTGCTGTCGCCAACAATCATATCATAGGTTGATGCCTTTACTTCCCTTTTGTTTACACCAAGACCGCTTGTTGCATTACCCTGAGGGTCAACATCCACAAGAAGCGTCTTATAGCCGAAGCTGCCTATGGTTGCGGCAAGGTTAACGGAAGTGGTTGTCTTGCCCACGCCGCCTTTCTGATTAACTATCGCTATGACTTTTCCCATAATATTAACCCATCCTTATTTTGTGATATCTTATTTATTATATCACACCGTTTTTGCTTTTTAAAGACTTACGGCACAAATTTTTTTAGTTTTTTGTTCCACGTGAAACCTTAGCTATACTATTATATATAGAGAGCGAAAGAACCACCCACTTGGGGCGGTTCCTTCTTTGGGGTGTGAAAGAGAAAGATATGATTTAGGGTGACAAGTATAATCCGAATCCGTTTTTTATGAGCGGATTTCCGCTCATTCTGCGTTAAAATGCTCGTTAATCCGAAAGGAATAACTGCGCTTTTGTCTTGACTGACCAAAAATCCATATCATAAAAAATCTTCGACCTGAAAGTGCGGATTTTAATTGGATTTTCGGATACTGAGGATGCAGACAGGCTGTCGCCTTTCAAATCCGAAGTGCCGGAAAGCCTTTAAAATACACTCTTTCAGGCGGGTTCGGATTATACTTGTCACCCTATGGAAACGCTGCAGAGCAGTTACCCGACATCCGCGGATTTATACATAGCCTTTTTCGGTATTTCTATTTTATAGATATAGCTTTCGCCTGTGTCCTCACGCTTTATATCTGCACCTATGCCTGATTTCTGCATAGTGTCCACTGCATTATTTATGGCTTTTAAGAATATCTTAACATCGCTGAACATTCTTTTTGTACGTCGTCTCGGTGCGTCACTCTGATTTATATACTCCTCGACAAGTGCTTCGCTCTGAGTTACGTTGAGTTTTTTCTCGATTATCTTCTGCAAAACATCCATAACGTCATCACTTTTCAGTCGGAGTAAGGCTCTTGCGTGTCTCTCACTCAGGCAGTTATCCATTATAAGTGTCTGCGCCTGCTCGGGCAAGGCTAAAAGTCTGAGTTTGTTTGACACCGTTGAAGGGGCTTTTCCCAGCCGTCTTGATGCCTCTTCCTGTGAAAGTCCGTATTCACTCATAAGCTTTTCAATGGCTTTGGCTTCCTCAAAAAAGCCTAAATTCTGTCTTTGCAGGTTTTCAATGAGTGCAAAAACGGCACTTTTCATATTATTAACGTCAACTACAATGCACGGTACCGTAACAAGACCTGCAAGCCTTGAGGCACGAAGGCGCCTTTCACCTGACACTAACTCATAGCCTTTATCTGTCTGTCGTACGGTTATAGGCTGTAATATGCCGTTCATTCTTATACTTATGGCAAGATTGACCAATTCTTCCTGGTCGAAATGCTGTCTGGGCTGATTGGGATTAGGAAATATCTTTTCGTGAGGTATAAGCAGAACCTGTCCTGCCGCTCTGGGCTTTTCACTTATCAACAAAACAACCTCCTTTTGCATATATAATATCACTGCAAAAGAAGGTTGTCCACAAAAATCGTTTTACAAAATAAGTGCCTTTTCGGCAGTTAATCCTTTTATTTTAAAGGATTTTTCGCCATTTTTGCCGAAGGTCTTGGATATTTGGCGGGAGTTGACGAAATCTTTTTGATATTTATTATAGTTCTTTCACCTGCATCGAAAAGCTCAAAGGTCTTTTTCTCGGCTATTTCGCCGCCGAGGAGCTTTATAGCTTTCTTTGCTTCGGATATTTCTTCATCTGCTTTAGCCGCTTTCATAGGTACGAAACTGCCGCCAATCTTAACAAAAGGCAAACAATATTCGGTTAAATCCCTGAGATTAGTCACAGCTCTTGCCGTTGAGAAGTCATATTGCTCCCTGTACTCTGCCTTTTTACCTGCTTCTTCGGCTCTTGAGTGAACTACATTTGCGGAAAGTCCGATTTTATCAAGTATGTCGTTTATCACCGTAAGTCTCTTGTTTGTGCTGTCCATAAGGGTTATTTTAAGGTCAGGACGGGCAATAAGCATTGCAAGTCCGGGAAAACCTGCCCCCGTACCCACGTCAATAACCTTTGCGCCCTCGGGAATATCCACAGCAGAAAAGATAGTAAGTGAATCGGTGAAATGCTTGATAACAATACCTTCCGGGTCAGTTATGGCGGTGAGATTGATTTTCTCGTTCCATTCCACAAGAAGTTTTGCATATATATCAAAGCGTTCAAGTGCTTTTTCGTCAAGTTTCACGTGAAACATTTCGGCTTTTTCTTTAAGCAAGGTCTTTGAAATATAGCTTTCCATCATCTTTTCGCTTCCTTCTTTGCAAGATAAATAAGCAGAACTGATATATCTGCAGGGCTTACACCGCTTATTCTTGATGCCTGACCTAAGTTGGCAGGCTTGATTTTATTCAGCTTTTCCTGAGCTTCCATACGAAGTCCCGTAATTTCAGTGTAATCTATATCCTCACTGAGCTTTTTTACTTCAAGTCTGCGCATTTCATCTACAAGAGCCAACTGCTGACGGATATATCCGTCATATTTGATGCTGATTTCCACCTGTTCGAATATATCACGGGGCAAATCAGGTCTTTCTTTATCAAAGGGTGCCAGTACTTCATAATTAAGCTGTGGTCTTTTAAGCAGTTCTTTGAGTCTGCAACCCGTCGTCATTGGCGATGTTTCACGTGAAACAAGCATATCATTCAGCTCTTTTGTGGGCGGAACACTTACTAAAGACACTCTTTCCTTTTCTTTTTCTATGAGTTCGAGCTTTTTAAGGAGTCTGTCATACTTTTCCTGAGAGACGAGTCCAACCTTATAGCCGTACTCCGTAAGTCGGATGTCGGCATTATCCTGACGGAGAATGAGACGGTACTCTGAGCGCGAAGTCATCATTCTGTAGGGGTCAGAGCAGCCTTTGGTCACAAGGTCGTCTATAAGTGTACCTATATAAGAGGATGCGCGGTCTAAAATAAGAGGTTCTTTGCCATTTATGCGCTTGTAAGCGTTTATACCTGCAATTAGTCCCTGAGCCGCTGCTTCTTCATATCCGCTTGAGCCGTTGAACTGTCCGGCGCCGTAAAGTCCGGGGAAGTCTTTGAATTCAAGTGAAGCCTTGAGAGATGTGGGGTCAACGCAGTCATATTCTATTGCATAGGCAGTACGCATAACCTGAACATTCTCAAGCCCGGGGATGGTGCGAAGGAATTTTAGCTGAACATCCTCAGGCAGTGATGAGGACATGCCCTGAAGATACATTTCTTCTGTGTTTTCACCGCAAGGCTCAATAAAGAGCTGATGACGGGGCTTCTCGGAGAAGCGGACAATCTTATCTTCAATTGAGGGACAGTATCTCGGTCCTACGCCATCAATTTTGCCGCTGTAAAGAGGGGAACGGTGGATGTTTTCCATTATAATACGCTTCGTTTCGCTGTTAGTATAGGTTATGTAGCAAGGGAGTTTGTTTTCAGGCTTATATTCACCGTCAAAGCTGAAAGGCACAACATTCTCATCGCCAAGCTGAATTTCAAGACCGCTGAAGTCAATACTTCTTCTGTTTACTCGTGAGGGGGTACCTGTCTTGAAGCGTCGGGTAGCAACACCTAAGTCTTTCAGCGACTTTGCAAGGGCAGTTGATGCAAACATTCCGTCAGGACCGCCGTCATAAGCCACATCACCAACATAAATTCTGCCACCAAGGAAAGTACCGGTAGCGAGAATAACACACTTTGCATTGTATATGGCTTCAAGCATGGTAGTAACCTGCCACTTGCCCTCTTCTGTTCTGACAAGTGAAGTAATCTCAGCCTGAACAAGCTCAAGGTTTTCCTGCTTTTCCATAACGTGCTTCATATACTCACTGTAACGGCGACGGTCAATCTGTGCTCTCAGGGAGTGAACAGCAGGGCCTTTGCTGAGATTGAGTATGCGGCTCTGCAGAGTGTTGGCATCTGCGGCTTTGCCCATCTCACCGCCGAGGGCATCAATCTCACGTACAAGGTGTCCTTTTGAAGTACCGCCGATTGATGGGTTACAGGGCATATTGCCTACCCAGTCCATATTGATTGTGAAGACACCAACCTGTGCACCGAGACGTGCAGCAGCAAGACCTGCTTCTATACCTGCATGGCCTGCACCGATAACTATTATATCATAATCCTTTGCGTAATATTTCATCTTATCCCATACCTTTGAGTTTTCAACACAGCGTGTTCTTTTCTGTTGAAAACTGTCGATTTTTCTCATTAAATTTCATTGAATAGAAATCTTCGAAACGATCTGAGCATCATAAATAAAATTTCTATTCAACAGAAATCCAATTGTTAATATTTCTCACTAAAATTAGGCGTTATTATTCTTATTTGTAATTATAATTACATTTTTACGTCTATTTTGGAATTATTCCATCATTTTATAAGATTTATAATTTCAAGAGAGTCACTGACAATAAAATCTGCCTCATACTCCAAAAATTCCTCTTTATTTCCGTAACCCCAAAGGCAACCGCAGGAAGAAACACCTGCACCCTTGGCACCTGTGATGTCGTAATGTCTGTCGCCCACCATAAGCACCTGAGATTTATCATCTGCACCAAGCTTTTCCATAGCTTCAAGAATAAGTCCTGTTTTTGAGGAATGTTTACTCGCGTCACTTTTCACGCCCACAATTGCATCAAAATATTTTGTGATGTCAAGATAGTCGGCAACATCAAAAATCAGATGTTCCGGCTTTGAGGAAGCTACACCCAATTTTACACCGCTGTCTTTAAGAGTACCAAGAAGCGAGAGCATATTGCGGTAAAGCTCGCATTCATATATTCCTTCTTTTTTATAGCGCTCACGGTACTTTTTAATATAGTCTCCCACCTTGTCTTCGCCAATACCGTAGTAGTGGGTGAAGCTGTAATATACCGGGGGACCGATAAACTTTTTCAGGTCATCCGCAGCAGGCACTTCGTCGCCCATCTCTCTGAAAGAGTATTGCAGACTTTTAAGGATGCCTTCGCCCGTGTTGACAACGGTGCCGTCAAAGTCAAACAAAATGAAATTATATCTGCTCATAGAAAACTCAGCCGATTTATTTAAAACAAATCGGCTTTCCTTTTTAATATTTTATTCGGCGTTGACTGATTTTTTCTCTTGGATTTTTTTGAGGAAAGAGTCAACCTTAATAGTAAATCTCTCGTGGGTACCCTTGCCGATAACACCTGCATTATCGTAGGCGATAACCTCAAAAGTTGCCTTTCTGCCGTCGAAGTCAGTGAGCTTTGAAACAACACGCACAGGGGCTCCCATAGCTGTTGCCGCAAGGTGATGAATGTTCACCATTGTGCCTACTGTTGAAATGCCTTCAGGCAGGAATTTCAGACTGAGCTCAGCAGAAGCCTGCTCCATAAGAGCGATCATATAAGGTGTTGCAAGCACATCAAGATTACCGCTTTTCATACTTGCTGCTGTCATGCTTTTTTCAACCATAACATTTATTTCGTGCTCTGTACCTATTTCCATTTTAAGTTCCATAATATACACCTCTTAATCAAATCTTTTTACAAAATCAAAAACCGCCAACCTGTTTTCATCCAGATCAATATTGCTGTCACCGTAAACAGACATCTGCACTCTCTGTGCAGCTAAGGGATAATCCATAAACACAACTGCTGCCGAGCCGACATAGCCAGTCCTGAACACATCCTGATCGCTTAATGTGAACTGAGTTATCTCATAATTCAGCCAGCCCTTAGCCAGTGCCTGTGCGGCATAAGAGAGAATCTGCGACTTAGTCAGATCTGTTTTAACATATTTGAAAAGTGCGTCAAGAGTGTTGTTGAGCTGACTCAGTGATGCGCTTTTTGCACTCTGAATAAGTGAAGTTATAACCTGACGCTGTCTGCGAGTTCTGCTCACATCACTGTCGTAGTCACTCTTTCTGATTCTTGCAAAAACGAGAGCCTGTTTACCTGTGAGCTTCACTGCAGGACCTGCTTCTATATGAAAATCAGGGTTAGTTTTATTGATGTACGCGGCTTCGTACTCCTGAACCTCAACTGTTATGCCGCCCAAAGCATCAATAATATCTCTGAAAGAAGAGAAGTCAACTGCAACATAGTAGTCAATGTCTATTTTGAAGTTTCTTTCTATTGTGTCAATAAGTGCATCGCTTCCGCCGTGGAAATATGATGAATTGATTTTAGCGTAGCGGTCTCTGCCGCCAACATTCATATAGCACCATGAGTCACGGAAGAAAGAACACATGCTGATTTTCTCTGTCTTTTTATTAAGGGAAACAAGTATAAGGGAGTCGGAGTTTCCCCCGTACTGGAGGGCATTTTTTGAGTCGAGACCCACAAGCAGAACATTTATTACGTTTTTGCTGGAATAAAGCTTACCGTCATTGTTTGCCCACTGATAAAGAAAGTCATTGAGTGAGCCCGCTGAGTCAATGGCCTCAATAATCGCAAGCTCCTCTTCGTCATATATAACTTCCTGGGTGATTTCACTGCCTACGGGTGCGTTCAACACATCATCACCCGTACTCATAAGGTCAAGCTTTTCAGTGATGTAACCCATACCTGCAGTGACAAGACAGACAAAAACAACCAATATAAAATAGAAGTTTTTTGCTCTTCTTCTTTTATCTTTCCATAGGAATGCTGCAACGGGATTAACCTTTTTCTCCGATTTTTCCCTATTTTTGTTTTCAGACATCCAATCACATCTTTTCTTTTAAACTATGATAAAAAAAGTGAATATACTTCACTTTTTTTATGTACAAAAGCCGTTTTTATGTTAAAAGTGATACCTTTAAAAAACCTTAAAAACGGCTTTGGAAAGTTTTATCATTCTGCTGAAGTTTCTTCATTTACTTCTTCAGCGCTGTCATCTTCGGGAAGCTCAGAGGTTTCTCCCTCTTCGGCAGTGTCCCTGACGGCAGTGGCAGAAACAACCTTTTCACCTTCGCTGACTCTCATAACACGAACACCCTTTGAAGTACGTGAAACGGTGTTAATCTGAGAAGCCTTAATACGGATAATAATGCCGTCGGAGGAAATAAGAATTATATCGTCTTCATCGGAAACAAGATTAAGTGAAGCCACAAGACCGTATTTTTCAGTGTGGTAATTGAGTACACCTTTACCTGCTCTTGACTGGATACGGTATTCGGCATGGTTGCTGAGACGACCGAGACCTGTTTCAGAAATTGTGAGCACCTTGTAAGAGTCATCCTGACCCTCGGGGATAACGCACATACCGATAACTTCGTCGCCCTCCTTAAGCTCGATAGCCTTAACACCGCGGGCAGTTCTGCCTATGGGACGGCAATCGTTTTCGTTAAAGCGAATGCTCATACCGCCTCTGGTGGCAACAAGTATATCGTCATTGCCGTCTGTCAGACGTACCCAAGCGAGTTCGTCACCATCGTCAAGGTTGATGGCAATAATACCGCTCTTGCGAAGGTTTCTGTATTGCTCAAGGTCTGTTCTCTTGATGATGCCGTGTTTTGTTACCATGCAGAGATATTTTATCTCTTCGCCGCCGAAATCGGGCACTCTTATCATTGAGCTTACCTTTTCGTCAGCTTCAAGGGGAAGAAGATTTACAACATTCATACCCTTACTCTGCTTGCTGCCCTCGGGAATCTCATAGCCCTTGAGTCTGTAAGTCTTACCCTTTGTGGTGAAGAACATAATATAATCGTGGCTCGAGCAGGTGAACATTGTTTCAGCAACATCTTCCTCTCGTCTTGTCATACCCTTGACACCTCTGCCGCCTCTGTTTTGAAGGGAGTAGCTTTCAACAGGCTGACGCTTGATATAGCCGAGAGTTGTGAGAGTATAAACACAGTCTTCTTCGGGGATAAGGTCTTCAATATCAACCTCACCGCTAACTGCAGCAATTTCAGTTCTTCTGTCATCTGCAAACTTATCTCTTATTGCCGTTGATTCTGTTTTGATAAGCTCGAGTACCTTGCTCTCTGACTGGAGAATTTCCATAAACTCGGCAATTTTGATTTTAAGTGCGCCAAGTTCATCTTCGATCTTGGTTCTTTCGAGACCTGTGAGCTGTCCGAGTCTCATTTTAACAATGGCATCCGCCTGAACATCAGTAAGACCGAAGCGCTCAATAAGTGCCTGCTTACCTTCGCTCTGATCTTTTGATGCACGCAGTATTGCAATAACCTCATCAATGAAATCAAGAGCTGTCATAAGACCCTCTAAGATGTGGGCTCTTTCCTGAGCTTTTTTAAGGTCATACCTTGTTCTTCTTACAATAACTTCCTTTTGGTGAGCTATGTAATGATCAAGAATCTGCTTGAGAGTGAGGATTTTCGGCTCGCCGTGAACAAGTGCGAGCAGAATTATGCCGTAAGAAATCTGAAGCTGTGTAAATGAGAAGAGCTGGTTGAGTACCACCTGAGCATTGGCATCACGCTTAAGGTCGATAACAAGGCGCATACCCTCTCTGTTGGAGTAGTCGTTGATATCGGCAATGCCTTCTATTTTCTTATCCTTTACAAGGTCAGCAATAGATTCAATAAGTCTGCGCTTATTGACCTGATAGGGAAGCTCGCTGACAATAATCTGATATCTGCCGTTTTTGCCTTCGGCAATTTCAGTTCTTGCACGGACAACGATTTTGCCTCTGCCTGTGCCGTAAGCAGCTCTGATACCGGCTCTGCCCATAACAATGCCTGCTGTGGGGAAGTCGGGACCCTTGATATATTGCATAAGCTCGTCAAGTGAAGCTTCGGGATTGTCAATATAATAGCACATACCGTCAATAACCTCACCTAAATTGTGAGGAGGTATGTTTGTAGCCATACCTACAGCGATACCCGTTGAGCCGTTAACAAGAATGTTGGGGAAACGGGAGGGAAGCACGGTAGGCTCTTTAAGACGGTCGTCGTAGTTGGGAGCAAAATCAACGGTATCCTTGTCGATATCCGTGAGCATTTCCATTGAAACCTTGCTCATTTTGCTTTCGGTGTAACGGTAAGCAGCAGGGGGGTCACCGTCCACACTGCCGAAGTTACCGTGACCGTCAACTAAAATGTATCTTGTTGAGAATTTCTGTGCAAGACGAACCATAGCATCGTAAACTGATGCGTCACCGTGGGGGTGGTATGAACCCAGCACGCTACCTACTGTGTCGGCACATTTACGGTATGCCTTTTCGGGGTAAAGTCCGTTTTCGTGCATGGTGTAGAGGATACGGCGGTGAACAGGCTTCAGGCCGTCTCTGACATCAGGCAGAGCTCGTGATGTGATAACTGACATTGAGTAGTCAAGGAATGACTTTCTCATTTCTCTGTTCAGGTCAACATCAATAATTGTTTGATTTTCGTAATTTAAATTTTCCATATTATCACCATTGTTTTATTTTTTGGGTATATGTCAATTTTTTGTCTGTAAAAACAGATATTTGTTTCTGAAAAGATTTTCTATAAGATTTTTTATCATTGTGTACTCTTCCTGACCGACATACTTTTTGGGTATAACAAGCAGGGAGTTATCTGAGAAAGCGAAGTAAATGGTTGTTTCACTTTCGAGAATGCGGTTGATTTTATTAAAGCCGTAGTGCTTTTCGGTTTCACTTTTGAAATTTCCGTCGGGCAGAAGCCTTGTTACAATGTGGTTATCATAAAACTCAACTGTGCTTTCTCTTTTAAAGAGTGAGGATTCTCCTCTCAGCTTTGAAAATTCTCTGTTTCCTAAAAAAGGAAGAATGAAGGAAAATAAAGCCATAACGCCGATTATGATTGCAGTCTTTAAGTCCATAAAAGCACAGATTATAACCGGTACAATATAAAGAGGTATAAGTCTTTTAAATCTGAGCTTTATATAATCACTGTTATAGAGCTTATCGTACTCTTTGTAATCTTCAGCACTGAGCCTATAAGAAAGAGTAAAGTATTTCATATCATATACCTTCCTTTCCTATATAGGCTGCACCCATTTTTTCTTTTAACAGGCGTGTGAATTCATCATAATTTCCTTTTCCCACGCAGGAGCTGTAAATTGAAATGGGAAGCATACTCTTATCTATGATAATTGTGAGAACGCCTGCCTTTTCTTCACAGTAAAGTATTTCATCATAATAAAATACGGAGCGTGAATAGGGTGATTTGAATTCTATTCTGTCTTCAAAAATCACTGCCTGTTTCTGATAAAGGGTCATATTCACCTTTGCAAGCTGTCTGACATAGGTTGTTTTGAAAGTGAAATAAGTGAGAAATGCAAAGCATACTGCCATCACAACCGAAGTGTAAATAAGAAAGCCTGCATCATCTTTATTAAACAAAAACAAAGCACCGTTTATAAGAAAAACTAAAATTGTTTCTATTGCTATGGGTTTTATAAGAGCTGAAGCTCTGAGTACCCCGTATTTTTTTTGCCAGACAAGGCAGGACTGCTCGAGAGCATATAAATTATCCTTATAAACTATTCCGTAAGGTGTCATTTTGTATCATCCTTAAAGTTATATATCAAGATTCTGAACGTACTTAGCGTTTTTCTCAATGAATTCACGGCGGGGCTCAACCTTGTCTCCCATAAGAATTGAGAAGGTTTCGTCTGCGGCAATTGCATCCTCGAGAGTAACACGAAGCATAATTCTGTTTTCCGGATTCATTGTGGTTTCCCAGAGCTGCTCGGGGTCCATTTCACCGAGACCCTTGTAACGCTGAATGTCTGCACCGGGCATTTCTGTCATAATTCTGTCTCTTTCCTCATCGGAGTAAGCGTACTCGTGGCGCTTGCCCTTGCTGAGCTTATAAAGAGGAGGCTGAGCAATATAGACAAAACCGCCGTCTATAAGAGGACGCATATATCTGAAGAAGAATGTAAGAAGAAGTGTTCTGATGTGAGCACCGTCAACGTCGGCATCGGCCATGATAACAACCTTGTGGTAACGAAGCTTCTCAACATCGAAATCTTCATTGAAGCCTGCACCCAGAGCTGTAACAACGGGAAGGAGCTTTTCATTACTGATAACCTTATCGGGTCTTGATTTCTCAACGTTGAGCATCTTACCCCAAAGAGGAAGAATAGCCTGAATTGTTCTGTCTCTGCCTTCTTTTGCAGAGCCGCCTGCCGAGTCACCCTCTACGATGTAAATTTCAGTCTTGGAGGGGTCTTTTTCTGTGCAGTCTGCAAGCTTGCCGGGCAGTGAGTTGCTTTCAAGAGGAGACTTTCTTCTTGCGGCTTCTCTTGCACGTCGTGCGGCTTCTCTTGCTCTTGAAGCATCAAGTGATTTTGAAACGATAGTCTTTGCAACGGCAGGGTTCTCTTCAAAGAAGTCTGTCAGCTTATTGTAAACGGTATTACTTACCAGCTTGGTAATTTCGGTGTTACCGAGCTTGCCCTTGGTCTGACCCTCAAACTGAGCTTCTGTGAGTTTAACGGAAATAACTGCAACGAGACCTTCACGGCAGTCTTCACCTGTCAATTTGCTGTCAGCATCCTTGAGAAAGCCGTATTTTTTGCCGTACTCATTGAATACCTTAGTCAGTGCTGTTTTAAAGCCTGTTTCGTGAGTACCGCCGTCAACTGTATTAACATTATTGGCATAAGAGAAAATTCTCTCTTTATAGCCGTCATTATACATAAGAGCAATTTCGGCACTTCTGTCACCGTCAACAGTTGAGAAGTGAATAACCTTCTCGTGTACGGGAGTAAGACCATAGGTTTCGCCGATATGCTCAACAAAAGAGCCTATACCGCCCTCATAGCAGAAATAGTCTTCGATTATATTATCCTCGTCACGCTTATCTGTGAGAGTAATTGCAAGACCTGCATTAAGAAAAGCTGACTCACGAAGATGGTTTTTGAGAGTTTCATAGTCGTAAACTGTTGTTTCCTGGAAAATAAGAGCATCGGGCTTGAATTTAATAAATGTACCTGTTTCATCGGTATCACCTATAACTGTAAGGTCAGTTGCAATGTTACCTCTTTCAAATCTCTGATGGTGCACGTGGCCTGCCTGAGAAACCTCAACCTCCATCCACTCTGAAAGTGCGTTAACAACTGATGAACCAACACCGTGAAGACCGCCTGATACCTTATAACCGCTGCCGCCGAACTTACCGCCGGCATGAAGGACGGTGAGTACAACAGTAACAGCGGGAAGACCCTGCTGCTCATTGATGCCCACAGGGATACCTCGTCCGTTATCGCGCACGGTAATAATATCACCGGGTAAAATTTCAACTTCAATATGAGTACAGTAGCCTGCAAGAGCCTCGTCAATTGAGTTGTCCACGATTTCATATACAAGGTGGTGCAGACCTCTGGGGCCTGTTGAACCTATGTACATACCGGGACGCTTTCTGACAGCTTCAAGTCCCTCAAGAACCTGAATTGCATCGGCAGTGTACTCTTCAGTAACAACAGTATCCATAGTTTCGATAATTTCGTCAACTATTTCACCGGCTGTTCTTACTTCGTTTTCAGCGTTAGCCTTGATTTCATCCATGGCTAATACCTCCATTTCGTTTTTTAAAATGATATTTGGATTTTTAATTATCTTTTCTTGTCCTCGCCGGACAGGCGTTACTTTTCTTAAAAGAAAAGCTAACCAAAAGAATTTTTGTTACTTTTAATTTTTAATACGTGCCTTCCTGAGTGCGCTTGAGAAGCGTTGCGCAGGAAATCTGTGAGAGATAAATCTTAATTTCATCATTCTGATTGCAGACAATAAATGATTTCGGAAGTTCACTTGATACAACATTTATCCTGCCTTGCTTTTCAGCGATATTAAGATAGTCTCTTGTTTTTTTTGACACGGTTGTATTATCAAGGTCAAAGATACCTATTATTTCATCGTGGGTTATAACTGTGTTCTGTCCTAAATGAAGATACAAAGCCTATCACTTGACCTTTCCGTTTTTCATTTCAAATTTTTTGCCCGATTTAAGATTTCTCACATTATTCGGGTCACAGCAGGTTATAAATACCTGCCAGTCTTTAATGTGATTTAATATATAGTTTTGTCTTGTTTCGTCAAGCTCACTCATAACATCGTCAAGAAGTGCCACGGGCTGCTCACCTGAGAAACTTTTTATAACTGCCGCCTCGCCTAATTTCAGTGAGAGTGCCGCAGAGCGCTGCTGACCCTGTGAGCCATAGCTTCTTGCAATAAGTCCGTCAATTTTAATTGACAGGTCGTCTCTGTGAGGTCCCACAGAAGTAAAGCCTGTGGTAAGGTCATTCTTTCTTGAAAGATAAAGCTGATTTTTTAGGTTTTCATAAAGCTCCTGCTTGCTGTCGCCTGCAATAAGAGTCTGCTGGTCATAGCCTATTTTCAGCTGCTCTTTACCTGAGGAAAGACCGCCGTATATTTCATGGGAATAAGAGGAAAGCTTATTGATATATCCCAAACGCTGACGGACTATTTCAGCACCGTAAAAGGCAATTCTGTCTTCCCAAATATCGAGAGTGTCATAAAGCTCTGAGTGATAAACAATGTCTTTGAGAAGAATATTTCTCTGCTGAATTGCTTTATTGTACTGTGACAGAGTTACACCGTATTTAGGTTTCAGCTGACTTATGGCAATATCGAGAAAGCGCCTTCTCTCATAGGGACCGTCTTTGACTAAAGACAGATGCACGGGAGAAAAAACAACCGAAAGAAAATTGCCCATAATTTCACTTGAGGTTTTCTTTACTCCGCCAAGCATAAACTTTCTGCCTTCACCTATTTCAAGGTGGGCGTTATAATCTCTGTCAAAGGCATAGAAATCCATATCAAGAACGGCTTTGGCAGAATTGAAGTTTATCAGCTCACTGTCTTTTGCGCCTCTGAAAGACCGGCAACCCGTAAATAGCCATATGCTCTCTAACAGGTTTGTTTTTCCCTGAGCGTTCTTACCGTAAATAACATTGACATTTTCGCAAGGCTCAAGAGCACACTTCTCAATATTTCTGAAGTTTTTTACCTGAAGATATTTTACGTTCATTTCTCTTGTTTAACTATCTTGTATATAACTCTTTCGTACTCGAAGGTATCGCCGGGAATAAGCTTTTTTCCTCTTGAAAGACAAACCTCATTATTTACTTTTACGAGAGAGTCCTGAATCACCCATTTTGCCTGACCGCCCGTTGAAACTGCATTTGATAATTTAAGTGCAGAATCAAGTCTGATATTTTCAGTTGTAATCTTAACCTCTACGGTCTTTTTTTCGGCAACTTTAACTTTTACAATTTTCATTTATATCAACTCTTTGAAATTATATTCTGATGGGAAGAATGAGGAAGAAGAAGCTGTCTCCCTGTAAAGGTGTGATAATAATAGGCTGATTTGATGAACCCATTTCGATTTTAATTTCATCATTATCACAAACCTTAAGTGCATCAAGAACAAATCTGTTATTGAAGCCTATTTCAAGGTTATTACCTTCAATATCTGCGGCAAGCTTATCACTTGCAGTACCGATAGCGGTAACAGATGAAAATTTCATTATACCGTTTTCGATTACGCAGCGAACGGGGCTTGATTTATCTGTAATAATGAGTGATGTTCTCTCGATGCATTCGATAAGGCTTCTTGTGGGAACAATTATTCTCGTTGAGTGTGTCATGGGAATAGCTGCCTTATAATCGATAAACTTACCTTCAAGAAGGCGTGAGATTATTTCGTACTCCTTATATTTAAAGACAATGTGTCTGTCACCGATATAAATAACAATCTGAGTGTCATCGTCACCGTTTAACTTCATTATTTCATTTAGAGTTTTTGCAGGTACGACGAACTCAAGCATTTTATTCTGAGCTTCTTCGCTGTCATACATAAAGTCAACATCTTCACGTCTTATGGCAAGTCTTGCACCGTCAACGGCGATAAGAACAATTTTGCCGCCGCTTATTTCAAACTTAACGCCTGTGTGAACAGGATTTCTCTCACTTGTAGAAACAGAAAAAATTGTCTTTTTAATCATATCCTTGAGAGTACCCAGTTCAAGAGTAATTGAAGTATATTTATTTACTGTGGGCAGATCGGGATAGTCATCGGCAGAGGTACCGATAAGTGAATATTCTGTTTCTTCACTTTTTATTTTGCTGATGTTTCTTTCATCAGAGTCAATTGAAACAGTATCGCCGGGAATCATGCGAAGAATATCGCAGAGGTTTTTTGCGTTCAGCACTATTCTGCCTTCTGCTGAAATATCGGCATCTACCTTTGCAATTGAGCCAACCTCAAGGTCATAGCCTGTCAGAGAAACCGTACCGTCTTTTGCATCAAGAAGTATGCCCTCAAGAGCAGGTATTGTTGATTTGTTTGAAACTGTTCTTTGTACATTCATGCAGGCTTTTGCAAGCTCTGCGCTTGAGCATTGAATTTTCATAAGAAATCCTCCGTAAATTGAGCTGATTTTTTATTTTCTGTTTTTTTCGCTTTTTTGCATAAAATAAGTGATTTAAAAAATAGTAGTAGTAGTAGGGGATGTGGGATATGTTAGAAAGTCCCGCAAGGGGCATAAAACCTTGAAAAACCGCATCTCCCTTATGTTAAGTCAGATGTTAAAAATTCAATGTTTTTAACATCGGGTAAATAGTGTGTGTTGGATGTGTTGATAAATGTTTGTGAAATGTTAAAAACACTGTTGAAAAAGATTAGTTTTCATTGATGTTTTTTATAATGTCATCAACTGTGGCTTTAAGAGCAACATCCTTTTCAAGCTTGCCTTTTATTTCCTTAAGAGCATAGATAATTGTAGAGTGGTGCTTATTACCGAATTCTGAACCTATTGCCTTGAGTGAAAGACCTGTTACCTGGTCAACAACATAAATTGCAATCTGTCTTGCCTGTGATATTCCCGCGTTTCTCTTGTCGCTTCTTATATCAGAGGAAGTAACATTAAAGGTACGGGCAACTTCATTTATTATATTTTCAACTGTTACGGGCAAGGGCTGTGAATCGTTTATGATATCACTTATAGCTCTTTTTGCAAGGGCTAAATTTATCTTTACGCCTTCAACATCCTGATAAGCCTTCATTCTCTTTATGATGCCTTCAATCTGTCTGATATTCTTTTTGATATTGTCGGCAACAAATTTCACAACATCGTCGGGAAGCTCAAGGTCATGGTCAAGAGCTTTTTTATTTACAATTGCCATTCTTGTTTCAAGTGTGGGAGGCTGAATATCTGCTATAAGTCCCATTTCAAATCGGGTACGCAGTCTTTCCTCAAGGGTCATCATTTCCTTTGGCGGACGGTCTGAGGTAAGAACTATCTGTGAGCCGTTTGATGTCAGAGCGTTGAAGGTATGGAAAAATTCTTCCTGAACCTGATCGCCTCGTGAAATGAACTGCACATCATCAACCAGAAGAACATCACAGCCTCTGTATTTTTCGTGGAAGATGTGAGTATTATGATTTCCGATGTGATATATCAGGTCATTTGTGAAATGCTCCGCACTTGTGTAAATTATATCTGCGTCCGGGTTATTGGCTTTAATCTCATTCATAATAGCCATGAGAAGATGAGTTTTACCCAGACCTGAGTGACCGTATATGAAAAGCGGATTATAGGCTCTTCCCGGATTTTTTGCAACATTCATGGCGGCGGCATAAGCAAACTTATTTGACGGACCCGTGATGAAATTGTTGAAGGTATAGTCATATTCGTCATTACTGTCTTTAACAGAGGACGAAATGCCTGAATTTTCCTTAGCTTTATCTTCGGGTACCACAAACTCAACATTTACATGGAAGCCGAAAATTGATTCAAGTGAATTTTCGATTATGCCTAAGAATTTGTTAATGACAATACCTTTTTTAAATTCGTTGATTGAAAGATAAATGGTATCGTTTTTAAAAGACACAAATTCAAGGGGACGAAGCCACACATTATAGGCAACTTCTGTTACATTCATCTGCAGTTCCTGTTGTACCAATTCCCATATTTCTTTGAAAGAATCCATAAATTTTTCCTCCTTTTTTTCTCCGTTTTATCTTACAAGGTCAAGGGATATTTACTTGAAGTAATAACTGATATATAATAAATATAATATATATAAATTAGATTAAATCTATAATTATATAAATACATAATAATACATCTTTTATTTTACCATAAAAACAACAGTCTTGCAAGTGTTTTTTTAACATTAAAAGTATCTGAAGGTGGAAAATACAGATATTTGTACTGTGTATGCAGTTGATTTTAATCTTAAGAGAGGATATAATATAAAAAAACACCTGCGGACGGTGAAAAAATGAATTATGAAATAAAGGATAAAGATATAAAAGTAACCCGGTGTGAATGTCTCAATGTGGAGCTGTGTCTTTTTTGCGGACAGGCTTTCAGGTGGAAGAAAAACGCCGACGGCTCATTTCACGGTGTGGTTGCAGAAAAGGTAACTGATATAATTCAGGATGAAACGGGAATTATTTTCAGAAACACAAGCGAAGAGGATTTTGTTTCACTGTGGTGTGATTATTTCGACCTTGAAAATGACTATGTGAGCAAGGTAAAAAAATTCAGTGAAGATAAATATCTAAAAGCTGCTGCCGAAGAATATTACGGCATAAGAATACTTCATCAGAAGCCCTGGGAAGCTCTTTGCTCATTTATAATTTCCCAGAACAACAACATTCCGAGAATTACGGGAATTATAGAGAGATTATGCGAAAATTTCGGTGAAAAAATAGGTGAAAACGACTATACATTTCCCTCTTATGAAAGCCTTAAAAATGTGACGGCAGAAGATCTGGCACCTCTTCGAGCAGGCTTCAGAAGCAAGTATATTGTTGATGCGGTGAATAAGCTTTGCAGCGGTGAAATAAGCCTTGAAAAAATCAGTGAAATGCCCATTGAAGAAGCACGCCTTGAGCTTATGAAAATAAAAGGAGTGGGTGCAAAGGTTGCCGAGTGTACTCTGCTTTACGGCTTCGGCAGAAAAGAGGCTTTTCCCGTTGATGTGTGGGTAAAGAAAATTATGGCTGAGATGTATCCTCAGGGTATGCCCGACTGCACAAAGGATATGGAGGGTATCGCCCAGCAATATCTTTTCCATTGGAGGAGAAATTCACCCGAGTTCAAAGATAAGGAATGATGATTATGACAAAAAAACAAAGAGCCCTTCTTTGTGTTGAGGCTCTGGAAAAAGAATATCCCGAAGCAATATGCTCTCTTAATTATGAGGACCCTCTGCAGCTTCTCATAGCAACAAGGCTTTCGGCACAGTGTACCGACGAGAGAGTCAATAAGGTGACACCTGCTCTGTTTGAAAAATATCCTGACCTTGACAGCTTCTGCAATGCAGATGTGGCTGACATTGAAAGACTTATTTATTCCTGCGGTTTTTACAAAACCAAGGCAAATGACATCAGGGAGCTTTCGATAAAAATACGCGATGAGTTTGACGGCAGAGTACCTGACAGCCTCCAAAAGCTCACATCACTGCCCGGTGTAGGCAGAAAAACGGCAAATCTTATTATGGGCGATGTTTATAATCAGCCTGCAATTGTTGCTGACACTCACCTTATCAGAATTACAAATCTTTTAGGTCTTGTTGATACCAAGGACCCGAAAAAGGTTGAGCTTGAACTTAAAAAGATTGTTCCCGGCGAAAAAAGTAACGATTTCTGTCACAGAGCGGTTCTTCACGGCAGAGCAGTCTGTGTTGCAAGACGCCCGAAATGTGATATCTGCTGCATGAAAGATTACTGCAAAAGCGCAAAATAAAGATATAAAGTGTTTAATTTGATGTGGTGGACTTTACACAACAGTGCTTTTATGATAGTATATATAGAACAGAATAAAATATTTTCATTAGATTTAAAGTTATTTCCCTAAAATATGGTTATAAAATATGAAGGAATAAGAATTATGAATGAGAAATATATGAAAGAAAAGATAATTCTTTATCTTTTCAAGTGCCTTATGACTGCATTTATTGCACTGTCTGTTTTTTATGTCTGGATTACTTATTATAATCCTGAGCTTCCCCTGAGCTTTTTTAAGTACGGTAACTACCTGCTTGCAATTTCCTTTACGGTGCTGTATGTGATTTTTGTCAGGGTTTACGGCGGCTTTATGGTGGGTACGGCAAGTGTGCTTGACCTTATCTTCTCCCAGGTTATTTCACTTGGCTTTCTCGAAGCGGCAAAGTATGTTATATTCTCGCTTCTGAGCTATGATTTGCTGTCACCCGTGCCTTTTATCATAAATTTTGTGGCTACATCTGTCGTTGCAGCACTTTGGTGCTTCCTTGCTGACTACACCTACTTCAAGCTCCACAAACCTAAAAAGACAATAGTTATTTTCGGCAATATCGGTTCTTATGAGTCAATAAAAGGCATAAGAGGCATGACTAAGCGCTTCGATGTTGTGAAAACTTATAATTACGGCAAAATAGAGCTTGAAAAGGTTTATAAAAAAATAGACAGCGTTGATGCAGTTTTCATTTGCGGTGTACCCTCTGATTACAGAAACGAAGTGCTGAAATACTGTATAGCAAAGGGAAAATCCTGCTATGTAAAGCCGAAAATTTCCGACACTATCCTTCGCGGCGGCAAAACTATTCAGATGATGAACGTACCCGTGTACCGCTGTAAGAGAAACGATGCAAGCTTTATTTATCTTTTTGTGAAAAGAACGGCAGATATTGTCCTTTCGCTTATTGCTATTGTTATTTCGTCACCTTTTATGCTCGGTACCGCCTTGGCAATCAAAGCCTATGACGGGGGTAAGGTTTTTTATAAGCAAACAAGATTGACAAAAGACGGCAAGACTTTTGAAATCATCAAATTCAGAAGTATGGTTGAGAATGCGGAAAAAGACGGTGTTGCCCGTCTTGCAAAAGAAAGTGATGACAGAATCACTCCTGTGGGCAAAATTATCAGAATGCTCCGTCTTGACGAGCTGCCGCAGCTGTTTAATATATTAAAGGGCGATATGTCCTTTGTGGGTCCCAGACCCGAAAGACCTGAAATTGCAAAGCAATATGAAAAAGATATGCCTGAGTTTGCTCTTCGTCTTCAGGCTAAGGCAGGTCTGACAGGATATGCACAGGTTTACGGTAAATATAATACTCCACCCTATGACAAGGTGCAGATGGACCTTATGTATATTGCCAATCAGTCAATTATTGAAGACCTTAAGCTGATGCTTATGACATTCAAGATTCTGTTTATTCCTTCAAGCACAGAAGGAGTGGACAAAAATCAGACAACAGCGAAAAAATAAATCATAATTTTTTGGCGGATTTTTTATCCGCCTATTTTGTATATGGAAGTGTTTTAAATGAACTACTATTACAATGACCCGGCGGGATTTTACCGTCGAAGAGAAGAAAAAAGAAAAGCAATTAAAAAGCTTGGTCTTTTAATCGGCGGAGCCTTTTTGTGCTATGTCATTTTACAGAATATTATATTCTTTATTTTTGAGATTGCAGGAATAACGGATTCATATCAGACTGACCCTGTTTATCAGAGTGCTCTTGACACTGTGCTTATTTGTGCTTCACTTCTGCCGCCTTTTTATTTATTTGGAAAAAGTATGCGGAAGGTTTCACGGATACAGGAGCCTTTGAGCCTTGAAAAGCCTGAAAGCTTCGGCAAGTTTATAGTGGCAGTGCTTGCAGGTGTGGGTGCATGTATGTTTTCAAACATCATAACATCTTATCTCACACTTATTATGGAGGCCTTCGGAGTACATCTCAAGTCACCTGATGTTACAATGCCCTCGGGAATAAGCGGTGTTGTTATAACAGTTGTGCGAATCATAGTCTGCGCTGCAATGACAGAAGAAATAACCATGCGAGGCTATGTTATGGGCAATCTGCGTGCCTACGGTGACAAGTTTGCAATTCTCATGTCCTCTATTATGTTTGCGGCAATGCACGGAAATCTTGTTCAGGCGCCCTTTGCTCTTGTTGCAGGCTTTGCCATAGGCTATTTCAGCATAAAGACAGGCTCAATCTGGACAGGAATTGTTATTCACGCTATGAATAACGGCATATCCGTAGCTATAACCTATGCATCAGAGCATCTGTCGGAAAGCGGAGCAAACATTATTGCGGCGGCGCTTATTTACGGCTTTATCCTCGTTGGCGGCTTTGCTCTTTTGCTTTTCAATATGATGACAAAAAATAAAAAACTCAGGGACTACTGCACAGAGCTATCGCTTAAAGAAAAATGCAGTGCATTTATTCTGAATCCCGCCATGCTAATATCGCTGGCTTATATGGTCTATATTACTTCACTTTATGTTGAGATAGGATGAAAATATGTCGGACAGTAAATTTATGCTCCACGCGCTGAAACTGGCAAAAAACGCCTTTAAACAGGGCGAGGTGCCTGTTGGTGCTGTTATAGTCTGTGACGGTCAAATCGTTGCAAAAGGGCAAAATAAACGGGAAACAGAGCATAATTCTCTGTGCCATGCGGAAATAGAGGCAATAAATGAGGCTTGCAGGGTACTCGGCAGGTGGAGACTTGACGGCTGCAGTCTTTATGTTACGCTTGAGCCTTGTCCTATGTGTACGGGTGCAATTATCAACTCTCGCATTGAAAAAGTGGTTTTCGGAGCCTATGACGAAAAGGCAGGCTCCATGGGAACACTGATAAACTTGTGCGACCTTGATTATAATCACAGACCTGATATTGTCGGCGGTTATATGGAAAAAGAGTGCAGTGAGGTGCTGACGGAATTTTTTGCCTGCCTGAGAAAAAAGGCAGACTGATGAAGAGGTCGGTTGCGGCTCCACTGCCGCAAATGCGGCAAGCGGCTGCGCCGCGCAAAAGCCCTGCGGGCTTTTTGTGGAGCCGCCTGCAGAAACTTCCTGATTATCGGATAAGCAGAAAATACCTGACATTTTTAACTGCAAAATATATAAAATAATAAAAAGTGAAAAAAGATAAAAAAAGTTTGAAAAAAGGCTTGACAATCAAAGAAACTTGTAATATAATATGCAAGCACCAATGAGGTGCGGATATGTGGCGGTATAGCTCAGTTGGCTAGAGCATTCGGTTCATACCCGGAGTGTCGTAGGTTCAAGTCCCACTGCCGCTACCAATTTGTAAGATAAAGAGTGCAGGATAACGTGTCCGCCTCTTTCACATATATGGCCCGATGGTCAAGCGGTTAAGACATCGCCCTTTCACGGCGGGAACACGGGTTCGATTCCCGTTCGGGTCACCAAAAAAGAAGTAACTTTTGTCTACCAAAAGTTACTTCTTTTTTTATCCAAGCCGCAGGCTTGGTATATCATCACCGCGCTTAGTGCGGTGCATATCATCCGCCCCAAAGGGGCTGTATATCATCACGCACCAGCGTGTATTTCTCTGCGGCTTGATGAGATGCAACACTGCGTGTTGATGATATGCAATTCCTGCGGAATTGATGATATACAAGGCTTCGCCTTGATTTGTTTACGGAAAAGTAGTATAATTCTCTAGAAAGGAGTGGGTATATGCCGAAAAATGATTTGCTGATATATTCTGAACAGCTTGCAACTGATATCGAACTGCTTTGCCAGAATATCAAGGCACCCTCCAACACTCTTTTCCAAATCCGCAAAAGTTCAAGCAGCGTTTATGCAAACATCCGTGAAGCAAACTACGGACAAAGCAAAGCTGATATGCTTTCTAAATTTGAGATTGCCCTCAAAGAATGTAGCGAAACAGAGGGTTGGTTACAGTTATTATTTAACACAAAGGGTATCGATGAAGCAACCTTCAAAAAACACAGAAACCTCTGCGGTCGAATCAGAAGAATGTTAATTGCCAGTTGTAAAACTTTGAAGGAGAACCCCCAATGAAAAAGTACATTTCGAAAGCTGCAAAGCCCTTGTTGTTTGTAACTTTGATTTGTTGTGCCTTGCTGGTGATCGGCATTATCCTTGCATTTATTGAGGTTCCTAATATTGAATTATCCATTGGACTCATCTTAACAGGAGGATTGCTTAGCATTTTATTTCTTGCTTGCTACTTTGCTGAAAAAAGCAGAACTTTTATAATCGATGCAAACAAAATCATGCTTCCAAGAGGAGCAACTATAAACGGAAAAACGACATTTCGAAAAACTGTTATCCGGATGAGTGAGATCAAATCTACCGAAAGTAGCTTGCATAAGGGCGATGGTATAATTTCCAAAGATACTTATTTTCATACATTGAAATTAAAAGATGGCAGAAAAGTTACTGTAACACTTTACGCTTACGGTAAAGATGCGGAGAAAGAAATAATAGAAATCATCAAGAGAAATTCAGTATAATTACGCACCTTTTCGCTTTTCTTTGTCCCGTTTGCGCACCGTTATACTTCTCTTTTGGCGGGCAGAAGCTTCAATTTATTCCCAACCCAAGCGGATATAATTCGGAGCTTCGCTCCCCATAATTATTCATTAAAAAAAGACGGCAATCTGCCGTCTTTTTTAATCAGTTGATTTTGCCGTAAAGGGAAACCTTTTCAGCGCCTGCATCTGTTCTGGGTGCTCTTGTGGGAGCTGCAGGTACGCTCTGGCGTGAGCTGTTGCTTCTGCCTCTGCCGCCTCTGTTGTAGCCGCCCTTACCGCCTCTGCCACGACCGTAGCCGCCTTTTGAGGGATGTGTGGGCTTAACGCCTTCAGCAAGTGAGATGACAACGCGTCTGCCTGCGTCTGCACCTACGGAGTATGAAGTTACGCCTTCGATTTCCTGAACTGCTGTATGGATAATACGGCGCTCATAGGGATTCATAGGCTCAAATGTAACGTTTCTTCCGTACTTGAGTACCTTTTCGGAATTTTTCTTTGCAAGCTCTCTGAGAGTATTCTTTCTCTTTTCTCTGTAGTTGCCTACATTGATGGAAATTCTCAGATATTCGTTTTCTTTTTTCTGCTTGTTGGCAACAAGTCTTGTGAGATACTGAATTGAATCAAGAGTGTCGCCGCGTCTGCCGATAACAACACCGTAGTCGTCACCGCAGTCAAGCTCAAGAATAATTTCGTCTTCTGCTGTGCGGAAAGCATCAACAGTGAGACTTGCTACACCCATTCCCTTGAGAACGGCTGTAAGATAATCCACAGCGCTTGTGAGTGAAGCACTGCTCTTAATATCAACAGGCTTTCTTTCGTCAGCAACTACTGCTGTCTTTTCCTCTGCCTTTGCTTCGCTCTTTACTGCTGCCTGAGGCTTTTCAGCTTTGGGAGCAGGAGCTTTTTCTGCCTTGGGAGCCTTCTTTTCGGGGGCAGGCTTCTTAGCAGGTGCATCGGGGGTTTCGTACCATGCCCTTGCCTTTGCAGGTGAGCCGCCGAAAAGACCGAGAATTTTCTTCTGGGGCATTGCGATAACCTCTGTGCGAACATCGGCATCAGCGGGAGCGGCGAGCTCTTTTTTTGCATTAGCGATAGCTTCGTCTATAGTAGCGCCTGTTGCAATAGCTTCATGTATCATTTAGTTTCACCACCGTTATATTAGCGTTAATGAATATTTGTTTTTAAGTTTAATTATTCTGATATTTCGTTTGTAATGTCAGTTCTCTTTTTTGTGTTCTCATAAGAACGGCGTTCAATAGTTTCCTCAACCATAAGTCTTGCCATTGTCTTTCTGGGTGCATAGATATAGCCCAGAATAAGAGTCTGGAAGAAAGCAATAAGGTTGGAAAGGATCCAGTACATACCCATACCTACAGGGAATTTCCATGTAAGCCATACAGACCAGACAGGCATCATAATCATCATGCAGCCCATCATCTGCTGATTTTCCATATTCGGGTTAGCCTTCTTCTGACGTACCTGTGTGAGTACGCTTGTAAGAAGTGATGTGAGACCTGACAGAACGGGAACAGCGAGAATCAGCATGGATTCTTTTGAAATGCCCATTGCGGAATAGACATTACTGGGAATGTTACCGAGATCAATGCCGAAAACAGTGAAGTCAAAGCCACGGATAGTTTCAATTTCTGCAGAATACTGTGTCAGAAGTTCCGGGGCGCCTTCAATAATTTTATCGATATTTGAAATAACAATTGATTCGGCATAGGCAACAGCATTGCCCACAATAAGACCAAGGCTTGTTGCGGCTTCAGTGAGTGCTGTTATTGCAGCTTCCGAAAGGTCAAGAACATAGGTCAGAGGTTCTCTGATAATGCCGTAAAGACCGATAAGAACAGGGAACTGAATCAGCAGGGGTAAACAGCTGGCACCCATTGAGGAATAACCTTCGCGCTGATAAAGCTCGCTTGTTTCCTGCTGAATTTTCTGCTGTCTTTCCTGAGGATTGTAGTCCTGATATTTTTCTTTGATTCTTCTGAGCTTGGGCTGAAGACGCGTCATTTTTGCCGATGATTTCTGCTGCTTGATTGTAGACGGCAACAAAATAAGGCGGAAAAAGAGCGAAAAAATAACAAGTGCAAGACCGTAATTTTCAACAAAGCTGAAAAGAATTCTGAAAAGATATCCGAAGGGGACATAAAGAATGTCGTAAAAACCTTGCATATTAAGTTTCCTCCGTAAAATTATTCCCTTAAAATAAAAGAGCGCTTACGGTAAAGATTTAATGCTGATGCTTTTCTTTTTTTGGGGGCACGGGATCATACCCACCGAGTGAAAAGGGATTACAGCGAAGAATACGCCATACAGCCATAAGGCTACCTTTGAAAGCACCGTGGGTTTCAATGGCTTCAATTGCATAGCACGAGCAGGTGGGATAATATCTGCACATAGGGGGAAAAAGAGGTGAAATATGACGGCGATAAAACCTGATAACAGCTAAAATAAGCTTTTTCATTTTATTGCACCGACCTCTCTGAGAAGCTCCTTCATTGCAATTTCCACCTGAGGGGTTTTGAGATATTTTGTTTTTGTTCTTGCCACAAAAACGAAATCGTAATTACCCGATATACCGTGTGTTTTAAAGATGTTTTGAAAAGCGGCTCTGATAATTCTACGGGAGCGGTTTCGTTCAACTGCGTTGCCGATTTTTTTGCTTGTAGTAATTCCGACACGACAAATGCCCACACGGTTTTTAAGGCAATAAACAACCAGTGCAGGTCTTGCACAGGATTTTCCGCGGTGATAAGCACGCTGAAAATCTTTATTCTCATTTAAGGAAAGATACTTTTGCAAAAAAATCAAATCCCAACACTATAATGAACGAGGGGTTAAGCTGTTATAATACAGCTGTTTAATCTGAAAGCAATCTGAAATTAGTATGTGAGCTGCTTTCTGCCCTTTGCACGTCTGCGTGCGAGAACCTTACGGCCGTTCTTTGTTGCCATTCTCTTGCGGAAGCCGTGTTCCATCTTTCTGTGGCGCTTCTTGGGTTGATAAGTTCTTTTCATTGCGATTAACCTCCTTTATTATTTTCTATAAAACGGGACATATTGCAAGGAGTAGTTGAAGTGACGCAATATGGTGTCCGACGCTTTTAAAATCGCTTGCAAGGCATAGCTTATCAAAGCAAGCCATAACTTGCAGAAAACCATTATATATCAAACCTCTTTGATTTGTCAATGATTTTTGCCCTTTTTTCTTTGTCTGAGGAACTTTATTTCTTGAGAGTTGTGTCATAAAAATGCCTCAACCACAAGATGTTGAATTTTACATTCCGAGCATATTAAGGTTTTCTTCGCTGTACTCTATTTCTTTTGAATAATTTTTGGCAAGGATACTGCAATTTTCAAGTGAAAGCTCTTGCCCCTGAATAAAAGAAAGGACAAACATTCTTTCTATAAATAATACGCTGACAATACAAAGCCATACCTTTGAAATAATATCCTCATCAAAAACACCTTTCATAAAATAGCGCCATATAAAATAGACGGCTATATTATGAAGGTAACGGCTTATTTTTTCATCGGGTACAGTGCAGGCAGATATATTTTTTTCGATTTCCTCAAGGTTGTCCCTGAGGTTTTCTCTGTAGCTTATCCATTTGCCGTCTATGGCTTCAAGGCGCATAAACTTTTCCGCTATATGTGCAGTGTCAACCGGGAGGGCTTGGTCAGTGACGGAAATATTTTCTTTTTCATAGCAGAAGTTATCCGTGTTTTCCTGGACCTTATGTGCAAAGCTCAGCACCGAAGAAAGCCTGACACCCAAAGGCAGATTTTCATTTTCCAGCATATAAATTATCTGCTCTCTTGCAAAAAGCAGATAATCATAAAGGTCCTCATCATAGCCCTCTTCGCCCTCATCATCGCAAGGTGTGTCATAGGTGCTGAATTTTTCCTTTTGGGAGAGAATAAGCCTTGCACCTTCCTCACAGCAAAGACCCACGCCGCCCTCTTTCACGGCAGAGTACCACTCAAAATATCTCGGGTGGTCACGGCAAATCTGGCAAAGAGCATCTTCGCCTAAGTTTATTATAATATCGCAAAGATTACGGTCATTGAGAAAAGCGCACCGTTCACTATTCATTTTAAATGAGCAGACCTCGCCGAAGGCTATATCTTTTCTGAGTCTTTCACCAAAGGTACCGCCTACACTTTTATAGTACTCTGCCGAAGAGGGGTCAATATCAATTTCCCAGCCGATACAGCAGTTGTCAGTGCATTTTTCCGCCGTACATTTAAAGTTTTTGCAATAAGAGGGCATTCGTAATATCATATAAATCACCAACGAAGATAATATCACAATTTGTTTATATATTCAACCTTTTAAAAACGTAATTCATTTGTTATAATTTCTAATGAAAGTTGTAATTTTTTGCCCTTACAATACAGATAGAACGGTTAAGAGATGAATGGAGAGGATTTTTATGTACAATGTACTTGTCTGCGATGACGATAAAGCCATCGTTCGTTCAATTGAGATTTACTTAAAGGCTGACGGCTATAACACCCTTGCCGCCTATAACGGCATTGAGGCTGTAAATATCCTTATGGAAAATGATGTTCACTGCATTATTATGGATATAATGATGCCCGGCATGGACGGCATATCCGCAACTCTTAAAATCAGAGAGCGAAGCAATGTGCCTATAATTTTCCTTTCAGCCAAAAGTGAGGATGCAGACAAAATTGCAGGTCTGGGCATAGGCGGTGACGACTATGTGACAAAGCCTTTCAACCCCCTTGAGGTGTGTGCAAGAGTCAAGTCACAGATAAGACGCTATACTACTCTCGGCACTGCACCCTCTGAAAACAGCAAAATTCTCAGAACAGGCGGTCTTGAGCTTGACATTGAGGGCAGAAGAGTCACTGTTGACGGCGAAGAGGTCAGACTCACTGCAACGGAGTACCGCATTCTTGAATATCTTATGCTCAATATGGGCAGGACTCTTTCCTCCACTCAGATTTATGAAAATGTGTGGAATGAAGCTGCCATAGGCTCAGACAAAATCATAACCGTTCACATCAGGCGAATTCGTGAAAAAATCGAAATCGACACTAAAAACCCAAAATATATAAAGGTGGTGTGGGGCATTGGATACAAGGTCGACAAAAATTAACGGGAGATTTTTTGTAAAAATCATAGCTGTCTTTTTAGCCCTGACAGTTGTGGGACTTACGGCAAAGGGCGCAATTGATGATTTATTCTATATCGAGAATCAGGATAATTTTGATGACGATTATTATTTTGAGGGCTTTTTTGCAACTCATGAGGATGACTTTTATGTCAGCGAAACCTTTGACCGACAGATGAGAGGATATCTTCTCGACCTTAACAGATTCATAAATGTTTACGGTGACGGCACAAAGGAAAGCTACGAAAAGCGTAATGAAGAAAACCGAAAGAAATTTGAAAACTACAAGAGTAATCTGCTTAATAATATCTATTATTATCTTTGTCAGAAGGAGCGTTACACAGATACTGTATTTTGCCTTATAGATGAAGATATTGTTAAGCTTACCCTGCTGGAAAAATCTGATTCATCGGTAAAGAAAAGCGTTGATTTAATGGATATAGATGTTACCTCTGAGCTTATCACTTTATGCGAAGTGGAAAAAGAAGATCTGTCCCTTTCGGAGTTTAATAAAAATTCAGCAAATGCAAAAAGCTACAATGCAGATCTGATTGTCACTCTTCCCCAAATCAAGCTGACAGATTACTACGAAACGAACGGAACAGTTATAGAAGCCGGCACCTATGCCCTCAGCGTGGATAATGAGCTTCTTCTCTCTGCACTTATATCGGAGGGACGGCTCGGCTTTATCGGCACCTATGAGGAATATATAGCTGCCAGAAAAGAAGATGCTTTCAACACAAGCTATAAAAACATAAACTATATTGTTACTGAAGATGACGGAACCGTTATCACTAATGTGAAAAATTACACAGAGCA
>JAZSPF010000095.1:0-37088 GCA_045537315.1 Acutalibacteraceae bacterium | reverse complement strand
AATGTACCAAAGCCGATGAGCTGTACCTTATCTCCTGCCTTGAGAGCATCTTCGATTGAACCGAGAACTGCTGCGAGAGCCTTTTCTGCGTCCTTCTTTGAGATTTCAGCCTTAGCTGCAACTGCATTGATCAATTCAGTTTTATTCATTTGTTTTTCCTCCAAATAAATTTATATTTCCAAGAGGTTACCCTCTATTGGATTCAAGTATAATTTTTGCTTCATCCCAGAGCTTGTCAAGCTCCACAATTGAAGTCTCCTTCATGTTTATTCCTCTTTCTTCGGCTAACCTTTCAACCACAAGATAGCGTGAAATAAACTTTTCGTTTGAGCGTGTGAGAGCCTCCTCGGAATCAACGTCTATAAAGCGTGCAACATTGACACATGAGAAAAGCACATCACCGAACTCTTCTTCAATTTCACTTTGATTTTTAGTGCCGATTGCCTCTTTCAGCTCGCCTATTTCACTTTCAAGAGCTGTGAGTGCTCCTGACATATCATCCCAGTCAAAGCCTGCTTTTTTAGCCTTAGACTGTATTTTCTGTGCTCTCATAAGAGCAGGCAGTTCTTTTGGTACTTTGAGCATTGAGCTGCCCTGAGTTTTCTGCGCTTTTGATTTGCGTTTGATGTCATCCCAGTTAGACAGCACCTCATCAGTACCGCTGACCTTAACATCACCAAAAACATGAGGATGGCGTTCAATGAGCTTTTTGCAGATTCCGTCTGCAACATCACCGAAGGTAAAGAAGCCTTTTTCCTTTTCCATTTCAGCATGGAAAACAACCTGCAAAAGCACATCGCCCAGCTCCTCTAATAGAAGCTCTCGGTTTTGCTGATTGATTGCTTCAATAACCTCGTAGGTTTCTTCTATAAAGTTCATTTTGATGCTCTCATGGTTTTGCTCTGCATCCCATGGGCATCCGCCGGGTGCACGAAGAATTGCCATGATTTCCAGCAAATCGTCGATATTGTATTTTTCCTTAAATTTAAAGTTATTCATACAAAAACCTCATTAGATATATTTTAACCTAATAATCCAAATTTTGCAAGGACTTTTGCAATTTTTTCCCCTTTTGGAAGCATTAAAACGTCATCTTTAACAATTCCTTTAAATAATAACATGCAAATTCCGTAGGTTACACCGCCAAGGCCTATGGCTACGATGCCTACAAGACGGCTTTCAATCATAAGTTTCTCTGCAATAAGCCAATTTGAAGCGAAGGCAACTACACCGCAAAGTGCCGCTGAAATGAAAGGTTTGAGGTAAACTGACACAACATTTATCTTCACTCCAGTCACTTTAAGCAGTGAAACAAGATTGATTGCAAAAATGATAATGTAGCATACTGCCGTACTTACGGGAGCGCCATTGATATTTATATTGGGGTTGCCGATAAGAATAAAGTTAAGCAGTATTTTTACGCATGAGCCAATAGCAATTGACTTGATAGGTATATCCATTCTGCCCACAGCCTGAAGCATATTTGTCATAGGTGATGTGGCAGCAAAAAGGAACATTCCAAGGCCGTAAACACGAAGCATCGGCTCAGCTATGGGAATCATATCTCTGCTTGAAGAGTAAAGTATCTCAAGAATGGGACCGGGAATTGCTGCAATTCCGAGACCTGCAGGCATGGCAATCATCATTGTCACACGAAGTACGGTTTCAATTGTGCCTTTAATTTCTTTTTTATCCTTTGCTGCCCATGCCGCCGACAGTGCAGGAATTGCACTGATACCTAAGGTAAGAGTTATTGTGGGAATAAGATTTTTAATGTTGAGCACAGAGCCGTGAGTACCGTAAAGGTAGTTGTTTATGCCCTCGTCAAGTGTCTGCGCCATAGTGAGTGAGGCACTGTACATCTCTTTGATAAGGTCACCGCCCACTTCCATAGCATATGCAAGGCGGTTTCTTATTGTAAGGTCATCTATCATATTGCTGATATTAAGCACGATTGAACTAAGAGCAATAGGTGCCGCAATACGGATAAGGCTGTTTCTCAGCACCTTGTCGCTTTCAGGTGCAGGTGAATTGACAATTTCTTCTCTTGTGAAGCCGAAACCGTGACGCTTATACTTTATGAAAAGGTAAACCAGACCCAGCATTGAGCCAAGAGTTACACCCATAATTGCAACTGCCGCCGCATAGGGGTACATAACGGCAAGTGCCTCTGCTTCATTATTTACCTGCTGTCCGAAAACCGTAGCAACACCGTCAACTGCTTCTTTATGGTATGTAGAGAGCCAACGGTTAAAGCATATATATGTTGCACTAAGACCGAAAACAAGCTTTACACCTGCCTCAATAACCTGAGACACACCTGTAGGAGTCATGTTCTTAAGGCCCTCATAATAGCCTCTGAAAGAGGACATCATACAGCAGAAAAGCACGCAGGGTGCAACAACAAGCACGCTTACATAGTTCATAGGTGACTTAACCATAACAGAATAAGGATAAGCTATGCACATAAGTATAACAGTACCCGTAAGACCAACTATGAAAAAGAGCTTCTGTGCCACATGGAAAATGCGCTGTGCATCTTTAATTCTGCCGAATTCAACATTCTGTGACACCAGCTTTGACACTGCAACAGGCAGACCTGCCATGGAAATTGCATAAAGCGGATTGTAAATCGCATAGGCACCCGTAAAATAGCCGTAGCCCTCTGGAGTAAGAAGGTTTGTGAGGGGTATTTTATAAACAGCACCTATAAGCTTGACTATAACAGTTGCTATAGCTAAAACGCCTGCACCTGTAAGAAGACTTTGTTTTTTTCTTTCAGCCATATTTATATCTCCTTATCCTATAAATTCTTTCAGCAGTGAAGTGTCAGGCACATCGCCCTCTGAAAGTGAAACAAACTTTGAAAGCTTGGCTTTAAGCTCACACGCCGAAGGATAGTATATACTATCACTGCCCATATGGTCAAGTAGTTTTATGGCAATATCTTTAAAAATACAGGGCTCATAGGGGTGAATTGAATCGATTTTAATGTCAGCTCTGCCACTGTAAGGGAAAAGGTATCTGTCCTCACCCATTCGCACACCCTTCCAGAGATAATAGGTATACTCAACACTGCTGTCTCTGAAATGATAGTCGCGTATAAGGCGCCTGATAAAACGCATATCCCTTTTAGTCAGTAACACATCGTCACCTTCATAAACTCTTGATGAGACACTGACATACAGTTTTTTCATTTTTTGGCCCTCAAGACAGTCAGTTATCATAGGGTGAAGCGCGTGTAAGCCTTCCACAATTATTATCTCGTCCTCCGCCACTTCAAGTGTGCGATAGCCCTCACGCATTTTGCTTGTGAAGGAAAAATAAGGTATATCCGCCTTGCCCTCTTTAAGCAGTGCTTTCAGACACTTTTCAATAAGGTCGGTATCAAGTGCCTTGACTGTTTCATAGTCAACTGTACCGTCCTCAAAATAAAAACATACATCCTGATTGCGGTAAAAATCGTCAAGAGATATGACCGAAGCATGACGGGAATTTTTTATGCAGTCCTGCTTTAAAATGCTTGCCGTTGTGGTTTTGCCCGAAGACGAAGGACCTGCAAGCATTATCAGATGTCTGCCACTCGCTTTGCAGATTTCGTCTGTTACGGTGATAAGCTGACTTTTATATGCGTTTTCGCACTCGTTTATGAAGTCCGCTTTATCTGAGAGAACACTTTTGTTAATATCAGAAACACTGAAAAAAGTCATTTCACTCACCCTTTCCGAAAGAGTAAACCGTTAAAACGGAAATTTCTTGTAAAATTCACCTATGTACTTCTTTCTTGATATAATTTCCTCAAAGTTTCCTATATATTCATAGGGATACTTGTAATTGTAAATTCTTTCTATTTCACTGCTGTGAGGCGCTTTCAGCTTTATAACGGCACCTGCACCAACAGATAAAATTGTGTGGCACTCCTCCATCATATATACATTATATATTCCCTCATAGCCTCTTTTAGCCCAACCAACATTTTCGAGATTGCCCAGGCTCTTGCTCTGTCGGTACATATAATAAGGCTCATAACCTGCCTGAGTGAGCTTGCTTTGCACCAGAGTGAGCATTTCTTTCGTCAGCAGTGCCGAGTTGGTTCTCTTGCCCTCGGTAACAATTGTGCTTGAACGTTTAAGTGCAAGAGTATGCACCGTAATGTTTTCGGGAGACAATGAAATTGCCGTATCCAATGTTTCAGTGAAGCTCTCAAGTGTATCTGTAGGCAGACCGGCAATAAGGTCCATATTTATATTGTCAAAGCCTTTTTCTCTTGCCATATTAAAGGCTGAGAGTGTTTCGGCACTTGTGTGGTTTCTGCCGATTTCCTTAAGAACGCTGTCACTGAAGGTCTGAGGATTTATACTTATTCTCGTGCAGGCACTGTTTTTCATAACAAGGAATTTTTCCTCAGTTATGCTGTCGGGTCTGCCTGCCTCTATCGTGTATTCTGAAATTCCGCTTAAATCAAAGTTAGCTGCTATTTCATCCGTCACTGCTTTAAGCTGCTCAGCAGTGAGCACCGTGGGAGTACCGCCACCGATATAAACGCTTTCAAGTTTAAGTTTCTGCTCTTTTGCAATAGCACCCGTGCATCTGATTTCCTCACAGAGCTTTTCCACATACTGAGGGATAAGCTTTTTTGCGCTCTCATTTGAGTGTGAAATAAAAGAGCAATATGAGCATCTTGTGGGGCAAAATGGCACCGAAACATAAAGTGAAAATGAGTCAGGTGCCGACCTTTCAATAATGGGGGTTTCGTTTTCTGACACCATAAGAGCCAGTTTTGTTTTATCTTCGCTGACTTTAAGCTCGCTGAGAAAATATTCCACAGCCTCTTCTTGGCCATGCTTTTCACGAAGCTTTGTCATAAGCTTTGCAGGGCGCACACCTGTGAGTATTCCCCAAGGCGGCGTGTAGAGAGTAATGTCACGCAGCAAGTTAAAAAGCATGACCGCCATTTTTCTCTCAAAAAAGCTATCGTCGCTTTCACCGAAAACCTTATTGCTCAAAGAGAAAAATTCCGTACATTCATAGAGTTTTCCCTCAAGTGAAAGCTTTATATCTATTCTTTCTCCCTCAAGAGAAAGCAGACAGTAGTCCTCTCCTTCGGTTACATCCTCTTGCCTGATAATTTTTATGTCGGGCAAAAAGACTCTTATAAGGTTTTCCATCTCATAGTGATATGAGTTATTTTTATTTATAAGATGCATTTTATATTCCTCGCATATAAGGATTGTTTCTTTTTTCGTATTCTAAGGTTGTAGTCATACCGTGACCTGAATAAACCTTATAGTCGCCCTGAAGCGACTTGAGTTTCTTCAGTGACTCATGCATAACTCTTAAAGAGCCTCCCGGTAAATCACATCTGCCTATGTTGTCTCTGAACAGAGTATCGCCCGTAAAGAGCATATCACCGAGCTTATAGCACACACATCCCTTTGTGTGACCCGGTGTGTGTATAACCTCAATTTCAGTGTCACCGAAAGGAAGCTTTTCGCCGTCTGTGACAAGTATATCGGCATCTGTTTCACTCACTTTGAGTGCATGAATGATTGCAAGACTTTTAAGTGAGCTGTGAAGACAGCCCTCGTCATCAGGATGAATAACAACCTGAGCCGAAAACTCATCTTTAAACTGCTTGACACCCATAATGTGGTCATAATGACCGTGAGTGAGCAAAATGTATCGGAGCTTTTCTATCCCCTGTGACTTAATATATTCACTCTGGCGTGTGCCGTATGCACCGGGATCAATAAGAAGACTCTCATTAGTTTTTTCATCTGTCACCAAATAGCAATTGGCACAAAAATCGGGAAAAGTTATAAGGGTTACTTTAACTGACATCAGATCGCTCCTTTTTCAATGCTTTTTCCATTCATTTGTATCCATAATGATTGTTACGGGGCCGTCGTTTGTGAGTTCAACCTGCATATCGGCGGCAAATATTCCTGTTGCAACCTTTTTAACACCGAGGCTCACAAGCTCGGCGCAGTATTTTTCATAAAGGTCATTTGCAATATCAGGCTTAGCCGACGAAATAAAGCTGGGACGTCTGCCGTGTGAGGTGTCGGCACAAAGGGTAAACTGTGACACAACGAGAACCTCGCCCTCAATCTGGTCGAGAGATAAATTCATCTTGTCATTTTCGTCGGTGAATATTCTTATTCCAGCCGTCTTTTTGGCAAGAAGCTTCATATCCTCCTCGGTGTCTCCCTCCTGCACACCTAAAAGCACAAGAAAGCCCTGACCGATTTCGCCTGTAATTTCACCATCAACGGTGACCTTTGCTCTTGTAACTCTTTGTATAACTGCCTTCATAATAAAAATCCTTTCTCGCACGATAGTGCATATCGCGTGCGAAGCGCATATCGCACCGTCAGGTATATCGCAAATTCCCTCAGGAATTTATATTGCTGCGAGCAAAGCTCGCATAATCGCCCTCGCCGGGCAGGCGTTACTTTTCCTGCCGCAGAAAAGCAACCAAAACGCGTACTATTTTTGTGGACAGAAAGTTTCAGTTAAAGACCGGAGCGTTCCGTCGACAGCACGCCCTTGACCTTTTTCAGCTTTTCGCAGACGCTCTTGAGGTGTTCTGCACCGTTGACGGTGATTGTCATATAAATGGTGCTTCTGCCGTCATTACCGTCTTTAGTGAAAATTGAATGAATCATAACGTGCATATTTGCTATAACTGCCGAAGTGTCGGCAAGCATACCCACTCTGTTCATACAGGTCACCGCAAGAGTAACTCTGTAGGAATTCTGCACCTTGTTATCCCAATAAGCGTTAATCCATCTCTCGGGCTCTGCCGCATTTGAAATATCCTTAGGCACATTGGTGCATTTTCTTGTGTGTATGGAAACACCGTGACCTCTTGTGATAAAGCCTATAATATCGTCACCGGGCAGAGGGTCACAGCAGCGTGAAAACTTGATAAGGCAGTTGTCTATACCCTCAATGATAATGCCCTCTGCACTCTTGTGAAGCTTTTTCTGCTGAACCTGCAAGGGTATGTCAGGCACTGTTTCAGGCTGATTTTCTTTAACAAGCTTGCTGTAATCCTCTTTGATTCTGGGCATTATCTTGTTAAGGCTCAGACCGCCGTAGCCTATTGCAGCAAGAAATTCATCAACACTGTTGCAATGCTGTCTCTCGGCTATTTTGAGAAGAAACTCATTCATCTGCTTTTCGGGCAGTGAAATTGAGTTGCGCTTGAACTCTCTTTCAACTTCGTTTCTTCCCTCAATGATGTTCTCTTCACGCTTTTCTTTTTTGAACCAGCTTTTGATTTTGCTTCTCGCCGAAGCTGTCTTGGCTATTTTCAGCCAGTCACGGCTCGGACCCTTGCCCTGCTGTGAGGTGGTGAGAATTTCAATAATCTCGCCGTTGTTGACCTTTCTGTCAAGGGTACAGATTCTGCCGTCAACCTTTGCACCTATCATCTTATTACCAACAGCCGAGTGAATTGCATAGGCAAAGTCAATGATACACGAACCCATAGGCAGTGAAATAACATCACCCTTGGGCGTAAAAGCAAATACTTCTTCGGGAATAAAGTCAGTCTTGATGGTCTTGACAATATCCTCAACATCATCGCTGTCCTGCTGAGTTTCAAGGAGCTGTCTAATCCACGAAAGCTTTTCTTCAAACTTGACTTTACCTGTCATTCCCTGCTTATATTTCCAGTGCGCCGCAATACCGTACTCTGCCGTGTGATGCATTTCCCATGTTCTTATCTGCACTTCAAAGGGGATACCCTCTTTGCCGATAACGGTGGTGTGAAGCGACTGATACATATTGGGCTTGGGAGTAGAAATATAGTCTTTAAATCTGCCGGGAATCGGGTTGAACATATCGTGTATGATACCGAGACAGCAGTAACACTCATAAACAGAGTCAACTATAAGGCGTACGGCATAGATATCATAAATTTCATCAATGGTACGGTTTTGCATATATGTCTTACGGTAAATTCCGTGAACACTCTTAATTCTGCCTGCAATGTGAACATTGGGCACTTCCTGCTTTACTCTTTCGGAGATTTTTTCCTTAATGGAATCAAGGAAGTGATGTCTTGACTCTACCTGCTTTTCAAGAGTTGAGCCGATTTCCTGATAAGCCACAGGGTCGAGGAAGCTGATGGCCAAGTCCTCAAGTTCTTCCTTGAAGGCACGGATACCGAGACGATGAGCAAGAGGCGCATAAATTTCGAGAGTTTCCCTTGCCTTGTATCTCTGCTTTTCCTCAGGCATAAACCTGAGAGTACGCATATTATGCACTCTGTCGGCAAGCTTGATGATTATAACTCTGATATCCCTTGACATTGCAAGGAACATTTTTCTTATGTTTTCGCTCTGCTCTTCTTCCTTGCTTGCTGAAAGAGGAATCTGACCGAGCTTTGTTACACCGTCAACGAGATGTTCAACATCTTCACCGAAAACATTTCTTATCTCCTCTGCCGTTGTAGGTGTGTCTTCAACAACATCGTGAAGCAGTGCAGCGCATACGGAATCAGCATCCATGCCCATATCGGCAAGAATGGTTGCCACTGCAACGGGATGAATGATATAAGGCTCACCGCTTCTGCGCTTTTGTCCCTGATGGGCTTCATCGGCAATTCTGAAAGCCTTTTCTATTCTGTCAATGTCATCATTTGAAAAGTTATCCTTCACCTTATCAATAAGCAAATGAAACTGAGCTTCATAATCTTCGCACATATTGTTCTCCCCTTTCCCTTTTATTCACTGACAAGACTTCTGACATAGGTCAGCAGTTCTGATTTTTCAAGATCAACCTTTTTTTCAGTGTCTGCAAGACTTATTGAGTCCTTGTCTTTTCTTAATATACCGAGTTCTGTGAGTATATCTGTAGCAAGCAGTATCTTGCACGCCGACGCACCGTCATCACCAAGACGGTAACACAGCACATCAAAGTCACCTTTATGCTCACCGCTTTTCTTTATGTATCGGTAAAGCTCTGCCACTTCCTGCCTTGTTATCTGCAGAAACTCAGCCTGCTTTTTCGTCAGCACCTCTTTACGCATAAGCTTTTCATAAAGTCTCACGCTCTTTAAATAACGAAGGTCGTCGGTACCTGACATCCTTATATCCTTGATGTATATGCCCACCTTAACCTGTGACATATATTCGTTTCTTTCAAGTCTGACGGCAAGGTCAACCTTATCCCCCACCTGATAAGGGAAATTGCTGACGCTTTCGCCGAAAAACACTGCCGTTACTGTACTGCCGTTTTTCTTTACACTGAGCCTTAAATGCTTTCCGCCGCCTATGGGCTGAATCGATGTTATTTCCACACCGAAAAGACCGAAAACAGGCTGTGGGTTACCCTGACCGAAAGGTTCAAGAGAAGCAATAAGAGGCAGAATCTCTGCATCCACCACTTCGGGACGAAGACGGCAATCTATTATGTTGCGTGCAAATGGCATTTCAACTGTCTTTGCATATTCGTACATAGCCTCTTTGAAGGCACTGAGATTTTCGCTTTTCATTCCGAAGCCTGCGGCTAAAACGTGACCGCCGTAATGCTCTAAAAGAGGTGCGGCAGAGCTGACTGCATCATAAAGCGAGAAGCCCTCTATGCTTCTTGCACTGCCCTTAGCCTCCCCCCCGTCATCGGTTATTACCATACAGGGCTTGCCGTAAGCACCTACAAGTCTTGCGGCAACAATGCCTATAACACCGCCGTGCCAGTTTTCACCGCTGAAAATAAGCAGGCGTTCATTGAGTATTTCAGGGTTTTCTTCTATCTGCTTTTGCACCTCAAAAATTATTTCACGCTCTTTTTCCTGTCTTGAGGCGTTGCTGAGATCTATTTCTCTCGCAAGAGCGAGAGCGTCTTCATAGTCCTCACACAAGAGAAGCTCAAGGGCCTTGACTGCATGGGACATTCTGCCTACAGCGTTAATTCTCGGCACAAGAGAAAACGCCACTGAAGTGCTGCTGAGGGTTTTGCCGTTCATACCGCTTACTTCTCTGAGTGCCTGAAGTCCAACATTATTGCCCTCATTGATAAGCTCAAGACCTGCCTTGACAATTTTTCTGTTTTCGCCTGTCAGATTCATAACGTCGCCTATAGTGCCTACACAAACAATATCCGCATAATGTGAAAGCATTTCCTCGTCATCGCCCTCATTCAAAGCGCATATAAGCTTGAAGGCAACACCCACACCACAAAAATCCTTATAGGAGCTGTAGCAGTCGGGTCTGTGAGGGTTAACAACTGCCACCGCCTCGGGAATTTTATCCCCTGCCTTATGGTGGTCGGTTATAACTAAATCCATACCCAGCTCTTTTATATATTCCGCTTCTTTAAAGGCTGATATGCCGTTATCAACAGTGATAATAAGCTGTGTTCCCTCTTCGCAAAGGCTCTTCACTGCCTTCATATTAAGACCGTAGCCTTCTGAGTTTCTGTCGGGAATATAAGTTTTCACCTTCACGCCAAGAGATTTGAAGTAAAGCGCCAGCAATGCCGTTGCAGTTATTCCGTCAGCATCATAGTCACCGTAAATTGCTATTTTTTCTCCCTCATTGAGTGCACGGTTAATTCTGTCAACCGCTTTATCCATATCACGAAGCTCAAAGGGATCTGAGAGCATACCCGTACCGAAACAGAAATCCTCTATCTCACATTCATCGGTTATGCCTCTTGACACAAGAAGGTGGGCAAGGAAAGGCTCAATATCATACTGCTCTGCAATATCTGCAGTAAGCTCTTTATCAGAGGGTAAAACAAACCATTGTTTACGCTTCATACTATCATTCCTTTCCTTGTATTTTTAATTGATTTTATGTCTGATTATCGTTAAAGCTCTTTTTGATAGCATCTATAAAATGCTTGCCGTATTTCTCGGCTTTGGCCATTGTTATGCCGGGGAGCTTAAGCAGCTCTTTTATGTCTTTCGGCTTGTACCTTGCCATGGCTTCAAGGGTTTTATCCGTGAAAATAACAAAGTCGGGCATACCTGCAGAGCGGGCAACTATTTTTCTTATAAGTTTAAGCTTTACAAGAAGTCTCATATCCGTCGACATAATGTCAGCCGCCTGCTTTATAGCCTGCTTCTCAATTATCTTTCTGACCTTTTTACCCTTGAAGAGCACTTCGCGGGTTTTCTTTTCAAGATAAAGGGTACCGTCAGAGTTTCTGCTGATAAAGGAGTGCTCCATGAAATATTCCATATGCTTTATTATTTCACTTTTTGCACTGTCTGCCATTATGCCGTAGGTTGAAAGCTTATCGTAACCCTTTTCTTTTATGTAAGGGGTTTCATCACCTTTGAGTATATCGGCAATAACCTGAAAGCTCTCTTTTTCCTCAACACGCTTGATGCAGGAAAAAATCATCTGTGCAGGCACAGTGACATCAATTGTCTGGGTTACTCCCTTGCAGTTTGAGCAATTGCCGCACTTTGATGTGGGATTTTCGTCAAAATAGCGAAGAATATAATTGCGAAGGCATACATCATTCTCACAGTAATAAACCATCTTATCGAGCTTTTCACTGCGAAGATTTTTAAGCTGCATTTTTTGCTTGAAGGTCAGGTCACCCTTATATTCGCTGTTTTCTATAAAGAACTTCTGTATTCTTACATCCTGCGGCGAATAGAGAATAACACAATTGGCATAACTGCCGTCTCTGCCTGCTCTGCCCGCCTCCTGATAATAGCTTTCTATATCACCGGGCATATTATAATGTATGACGAAAGAAACATTTGATTTGTCTATGCCCATACCAAAAGCATTTGTAGCTATAACTATCTGCTTTTCGTCATATATAAACTTATTCTGATTATCGGTTCTTTCAGCCTTTGAGAGACCTGCATGGTACCTCGTAACGGAAAAGCCCTCGTCACTGAGCCGGCTGTAAACCTCATCAACAGCCTTTTTTGTGGCGCAGTATACAATGCCGCTTTGTGAAGAATATAAATCGAGATATCGTTTGAGAGCCACATACTTGTCGGCAGTTTTGACCACCTCAAAATAAAGGTTATCCCTGGCAAAACCCGTAACGGTTTCCGTCGGGTCAATAAGTCCCAAAAGCTCCTTTATATCCTCACGGACTATTTTTGTTGCAGTTGCCGTAAATGCGGCGACTACAGGCCTTTTCGGCAGAGTACCGATAAAATCTTTTATGTGAAGATATGCGGGCCTGAAATCCTGCCCCCACTGAGAAACACAGTGAGCCTCGTCAATGCACACCATGGAAATTTCTATCTTTGAGCAAAGCGCTCTGAAAGCGTCTGCCGTGAGTCTTTCAGGTGCGGCGTAGATAATTCTGCACTTGCCCTCAAGGACCTTCTGAGTTTCCCTCGTGAGTTGTGAGCCTGCAAGAGTGGAATTGAAGTATGCCGCACTGATTCCGCAGGCTTTAAGCGCATTCACCTGATCCTTCATAAGTGATATTAGGGGTGAAATTATCAGAGACACACCCTGAAACATAAGAGCAGGCACCTGATAGCAAATGCTTTTTCCGCCGCCGGTAGGCATAATGCCCACTGCATCACGCCCCGACAGAATTGCATCTATAATTTCAGCCTGACCGGTTCTAAATTCGCTGTAGCCGAAATATTTTTTTAATACCTGATATTTATCCAAAACTAAACCTTCTTAACTAATCTTAGGTAAACAGTCTTTCCGACAGCCACTTTCTCATTGATTTGCTGCCGTAGCAATAAGCAAGAAAAGCAACAACTGCCGCTATGCAAAGTGAAAGCGTGAAACCTATTTCTGCCACATAAGGCAACTCAGTGCCAACACTGAGCAACAAACTGCTGACAAACGATGCAACGGCAATTTGAGCAAAAATCACAAGTGCCTTGAGTATGGAATTTCTTTTTTTATATCTGACCCATATAAGATAAACAAGCACTAAAAATGCGTTGAAAAGTATAATCGGTAAGGCGCACCGGGTGTACCACTTATCAAGACCCTTGCCCATGACATAAAACACATAAACATAAAGGCTCACCGCCACCGTATCGAAAGCCCACATAAGATAGGCGCGGTAGTTTTTAATAAAAAAGGGCGAAACGAAAAGTATCCACAAAAGAAGAGTCGTTGCCACAACATAAACAGACCAGAAACTGCCCGTAAAAACAAATGCATTGATAAAGAAGCACACTATGCAGGGAATGAGCATTATAAGGCTCACCACAAGAGCTATAAAACGCTTTTTGATCTGCTTTGGTCTATGCATAACCTCTGCAAAAGGTGATTCATTTTTAGTGTGGGGACTTTCCTTTTTATTGGGATTTATAACCGGGGTTGCGCAGAGGGCGCATTTTGCGGCGCTGTCATCAAGTTCAACACCGCAATTAACACAGTACGACATATTTATTTCTCCTATAATCAATCTCTGTTGCTTTCTATTTTCACGTGTATACCCATTTTAACAAGCGAGGTGAAAAACTCTCTTTCAATATCGCTTTCCTCATAGCAGTTTGAGAAAGTGAAAACAAGATTGTCACCTACGGAAACCGCACCGCATCTCGCACCGTTGAGCTTGCCGGGACCGGTAAAGAAATAGTAATAATCAATATGCTCTCTGACTTCATCGGGCAGGTTTATTCCGCCGAGATTGGACAGAAGAGTTGATGTGGTCTGCTCACCCGTCAGTATAAACGCCACGGAAACACCAAGGTCTTTGACAAAAAGAGGCAGATATTTTGTAACAGGATTTCTCTCAAGCTTGAGATTCTGAGTCATAAGTGAGTTGAGAAGCTTGGGGTCATTGACTAATTTCAGCTGCAGTGACACACTGCGAAGTATCTCTTCAAAGGTGTATTCACCGAGATTGGGGTCTATTTTGACTCTTAGACACAGCACGAAGTTACGAAGGGTCTCACTCGGAAAAGCCTTTCTCAGGTTAACGGGAATCTGAGCGCATATCTCACTCTGTTTTTTGTTTTCCCGAAGTTGCTTCTGATAGTGAATATATATGAGCAAGGAAGCTAAAAGCTCCGTAACCGTAACACCGTATTTTTTTGCCACGGCATGCACTTGACTGAAAGACATAACGCCCATGGTGTAGTTGCACATATGATGGGTAAGCTTTGTACCTTCAGCATGATAAACCCATTTATCCTTGCGGTCATAGGGTGCCTTTGAATCGGCATAGCGGTTATATGAATCTTCAATCTCACTGAGCTTCGGCTCTTCACAGGTATCGAGAACGAAATTGTTATAGCCGATTGTCTCTCCCTTAAGCTTAAGATATTCACCTATGAGTGTGGAAAGGAAAACCGTTGCCCCATAGCCGTCACTGAGAGCGTGATAAACATCAAGGCTTATTCTCTTGCCTCTGTAGAAAACACGAAGGAGAAAACCCTTATCCTCTTTGAATTTAACACGGTAGCAGTAGTTTTTTATATCAGGCTTACATTCAAGAGTGTTGGGATTTTTCTTGAAATAGTGCCAGAAAAGTCCCGATTTAATCTTGACATTGAAGGTGGGAATTCTCTTTAGTGTTGCCTCAATAGCCTTATTCAGCACATCAGGGTCTACTTCCTCTTTGAGCTGAGCGCCCATACGAAAAACATTTGACCAGGTGCTTGAGTTCTGACCGGGGAATATCTTTGCCGCATTATCAAGTTTAAACCAGTCAAAAGCAGAGTTGTCCATACGCACTCACCTCCTGAAATAAAAAAATAGTTAACTGTTATTATACTATATTATTCATATTCTTTCAATGCCACAGAGCAAAAAAATATAAAAAAGCCACAGTTTTTTCACTGCGGCTTTTATTATTCATTCATCAGGGGTCCAGTCCGAGGAATACATCGTGGAAAATGTATTTGAAGAACTTATAGATCTCAACCAGATACTGCCAAAAAAGTTCATAGATCATGGGATGATCTTCGTGTATAACTTCATTTTCTATCTTGTTATCCATATTTCCTACCTCCGCTAATATTTTCAATAATATCTTAACTTATTTTTACTCAATAGTCAATATTTTTCAGCAAAAATTGTTGACTGACTTATATTTTGCTCTTGAGACTTACTGCTTTTGTCGCTGTGCTTCTGAATTCCATGCCCTTGACCGTTTTAAAAGCAACACTGCGATAATAATAAGTCCTGAAAGCCTTTGGTAATTTATCGTAAAATCGCAAGTCAAGACCGTCTTTGGTACGACCCACTTCTTCGTATGTACCGTCTTTGCTGTCGCTTCTCTGGATAATATATCCGTCGGCGCCTGCAACGAGACGAAGAGATATTTCAGCTCTTTTGCCGTGAAGAGCCTTGGCTGAGAGTACCCTGCCGCAATCGAGATGTATGCAGTGAACCTCATCGCTGAAATTGCCGTAAAGAGTTTTGTCACCCTCTTTTTTAAAATACTGCAAAGAGTAGTGATAGGGCTGACCTGTTACAATTCCCTCATCGGTGAAAGAGGTGCCTTCCACCGTAGCAACAGGCACAATCTGGGAAAAAAAGTCATTTCTTCTGCCGATAACACAGCCGTCTGTACCTTGGGCTTTTTTCCATTTAAGAGTGATTGCTGTCTTTTTGCTTTCAGCTTTTGCACTCACACCTTCGGGAGCCACTGTGTCGGATATAACTGCCGCCTTTATACCGCTTGTTTTCGTTGAGGTCTTTTTGCCCTCCATCTTTTTCCATGCGGTTATTCTGTACCAGTAAACCGTATTCTCTTCAGCAGTTTCATCTGTAAATTCGCACTTTTTCACCCATGTAAGATGCTCAAATTCACCTGAGGGGTCTGTTGCCCTTTTAACGGCATACTTCTCTGCATTACCTACTTTTGACCACTTTATAAGCAGTTTTTTCTCATCGGTGACGCTTATACTTTTAATTTTCGGGCTGACTTTGATTTTTTCAGCTGCGCCTAAACTCATTTTTTCTCTCCTAAAAGTGAAGCTGCTGCCTTATCAAGGAAAACAGTTACATCTGCATGCATCTGCAGAATTGTTGCGGGACATGAGGGTGAAACCTCACCTTCAACAAGCTGCTTAACAGCCTGAGCTTTGCTTTCGCCTGTTGCAATAAGAATGATTTTTCTCGCACGCATAATGTCACCGATACCCATTGTGAGGGCGTGTGAAGGCATTGTATCGCCAACTGCCTCAAAATACTTTTTGTTTGAGTCAATGGTGCTCTGAGTGAGCTTAACGCCAAAGGGGCCGTCAGCAAACTTATCACCAGGCTCATTAAAGCCGATGTGACCGTTGGTACCGATGCCGAGAAGCTGAATGTCAATACCGCCGCATTCACGGATGCGGTTATAATATCTTTCACACTCTGCTTCAAGGTCTGTGGCCTCGCCTGAAAGGAAGTTGACTCTGTCAAAATCAACGTCTGTTTTGCCAAAAAGATTATCCTTCATAAAATAGAAATAGCTGTTGACATTTTCTCTTGAAAGACCAACATATTCGTCAAGATTGAAGGTTGTTATGTACTTAAGGCTTACTTCGCCCTTTTCGTATCTTTCGATAATTCTCTTATATGTTTCAACGGGTGAAGCGCCTGTTGCAAAGCCCAGTACACTGCCGTGATACTTATTGACCTGATTTATAATTATGTCGGCTGCCTCGTGTGAAATTTCTATGGGATTGTCTTTTATTATAACTCTCATTTTCTTTTTCTCCTTTAAGTTAAAATAAATTTTCTTTGATATATCTTATTTATAATAGCACATTAACTCTCATTTTTCAATGTTTTTATTGACATATTTTTCATTTATACTGTTCAAAGAACGAAAATTATGATAAAATAACTCCCAAGAGGTGACAGCAAAATGTTAAAAGTTAAAGATGTTACTAAAAAATACGGCAAGGTACTTGCAAGTGATAATATCAGTTTTCAGGTTGGAAAAGGCGAAATCGCCGTGCTTCTCGGCCCTAACGGTGCAGGCAAAAGCACAATAATCAAGTGCATTGCAGGCCTTCTTCGCTTTAAGGGTGAAATAACTTTCGGAGATCTCGGCAACAAATCAGTTGCGGCAAAAAAAATGCTCGGCTACATTCCCGAAATGCCTGCAGTTTACGATATGCTCACAGTAGGCGAACACCTTCAGTTTATGCTTCGTGCCTATAAAATGCAGGATGACGGCTACGGTGACGAGCTTCTCAGACGCTTTGAGCTTCTCGACAAAAAAGATAAGCTCGGCAAAGAGCTGTCAAAGGGTATGCAGCAGAAGCTCTCAATCTGCTGCGCATTGGTACACAGGCCTGAAATCGTTATTTTTGATGAGCCTATGGTGGGTCTTGACCCACACGCAATAAAACAGCTCAAGGAAATTTTTCTTGAACTCAAAGCACAGGGTGCCAGCGTACTCATAAGCACACATATGCTTGACAGCGTTGAGGATTTTTGGGATACGGCTTACATTATAGTGGGCGGCAGAGTACAGGCTGAGAAAGCTATAGGCGAAGACTCAGCAAGTCTTGAAGAACTGTTTTTCAATATAACCGAAAGCGGTGATGCGAAGTGACAGCGCTGACTTATCTTCTGACAAGAAAGTTAAAAAACAACATCATCTCCGTTTTCAGAACACCCTCAAAGCTTATAAGTGCGCTCATTCTTGTTGCACTCATGGGGTTCTCCGCTTTTTCCGGCAGTGAAACGGTAAGCGAAAACATTTACGGTCTGCGTGACATAAACGAACTGTATGCAATTATTCTGCTTCTTTACAGCGTTATTTTTGTCCTTGTGAGCAAAAACGGCTTTTATAACGGTGCATCTATGTTTTCCATGACAGATGTTAACCTGATATTCACTGCACCGCTGAAACAAAGCAAAATACTGTCCTTCGGTCTGTTTCAGCAGCTGGGCAGAAGTCTGCTGATAGGCTACTTTATACTTTTTCAGTCTGCTCTTGTCAGAGACACCTACGGCGTAGGCTTTTCTGCCCTGGTTTATATACTCATCGGCTACGGCATAACGGTATTTTCAGCTCAGATGACAGCTATGATTTTTTATTCGCTCACTTCCTCTGACGATAAAAAAAGAAGTCTGCTGAAGGGTGCTTACTTTGCTTTTATTGCCTGTTTTGCACTGTTTGCGGTGCTGTCAGCCTTTAAAAACGGCGGCATCACAATAGCAAATCTTGTTGTTGCAGCAAGAAGCATTGTTGCAAGATTTTTCCCCGTCAGCGGAATTATATCTTTTGCCGTTGAAGGGGCAATTGAGGGGAACTTCCTTAAAATCGGCGGCGGCTTGCTTTATTGCATAGCCTTCTGGCTTCTTTACCGCCTTGCCGTAAAACTCATAAATTCAGACTATTATGAGGATGTTCTTCAGAGTACGGAAGTTTCCTATTCCGCAATTCAGGCACGAAAAGAAGGCAAGGTTGCCGAAACTGCACCGAGAAATGTTAAAACAGGTAAAATTGGCATAAATAAAGGCTTCGGCGCCTCAGTTATTGCCCAAAAGCACAAAATAGAAAACAGACGAAGCAAGGTTTTCCTTTTAAGCACAATGTCACTTGTTATGATTGCTATGTCTCTTGTGGGTAGCTTCATATTCGGTGATATGCCCATAGGTATATTTGTGCTGAATGTCTATATGCTCACTATGGGTGTTGTTTCTGGCAGATGGGGCAAAGAACTCGCCTATCCTTACATTTATCTTATCCCCGAAAAGCCTCATATCAAACTATGGTACGCACTCAAAGGTGAATTTCCTTCACTTGTAGCAGAAAGCATACTTTGTTTCATTCCCGTTTATTTTATAGTACACCTGAGTGTTGCAGAAATAATAGGTATGATTCTCGGCAGAATAAGCTTTGGCTTGCTGTTTATCAGCGTGAATCTTCTGCTTCAGCGGCTCTTTGGCACTTCGGATAAAAAGGTGCTTGTGCTTATGGTCTACTTCCTGCTTATTATAGTTTTCTCCGCCCCGGGAGCTTTTACAGGTGCCTTTACGGCTATGTTCTACCCGTTTTATTTCAGCATAGCCTATTTAGCAATGAGTGCAGTCAACATTTTTGTTGCGGCAGTGCTGGCTTTCTGTTGCAGAAATGTCTTGAAGGAAATCTGATTATAATTAGCAATGAGTAATTAGCAATTGTGGTAGCGGGGTCACTTCTCACTGATAAGTAAGATTGCTCCCGCAAAGAAAGTTACAGCAAATACCAACTCTTTACGATTATAAAAATTCAGCAGGTCACTACCAATTGGAAGTGACCTGCCTTTAATTTAAGATTGATGAAGCTTGCCGTTTGTGAGCTTTTGCTCTGCGGGAATAAACTTACTGTTGGTTGCGGTAAAATCGCGACCATAATTTTGCATTTTGCATTTAATTATTCATGTTTCTCTTTTCCATCTCTTCTTTTACGCTGGCAGAATATTTCATAGCTCTGCCGAGACCGTGCATTATAATGCTGTAAAGAAGCGACGCAAGCTCTCTGGGGCTGCGGCGGATTTCCTTATTGAGCCAAGTCCACATGGTACTTGTAAGACCTGCGGCAAGAAACTGAGTGACATATAATCCCACGTCACTCATATTTTCATGGTCAATAAATCTGTTAGTGAAGCGTGTAAATGCTTCACCGAGACTGATTTTGCCCTTATCACTGAGTATAACGAGAAACTTTTCACGGTTGCTCTCTATATATTCAAGAACCTTGGTAAGGAACTCTATGCTTGTGTAATCCTTGACCTCAGGGTCATTGTGTATAGCGGCAATATCTGCAGCTATATCTTCAATTATATCATCATAAAGGTCGTACTGGGTGTCATAATGACGGTAAAACGTGCTTCTGTTGACATCGGCGCCTTCACAGATTTCTTTGATACTAATAGTGTGTATTGACTTGGTTTTCATTATTTCAATAAGACTGCTTTTTAAAAGCATCTTGGTCATTCTTACTCTTCTGCCGTCGATTTGCTGTTCCATTACAAAAACCTCCTTTTTTATAGTTCCTGTTCATTATACAACATCCGAACTCAAAATGCAACACCGTGTATAAAAAATAACATAACGATTACTTAATAGCAAACTTAAAAATTTTGGTGAAAAATGCACAATATCATTTAAAACGACTATGCCTGACAACACCGCAATTGACTTAAAACGACATTTATGATATTATGTTTGTATCTTTTCTATGGGAGGGTACATTATGGAAAAAACTAAAAGAGATTCCTTTGCAAGCCGTTGGGGATTTATTATGGCATGCATCGGTTCGGCTGTAGGTATGGGAAATATATGGCTCTTCCCCACCCGTGTTTCAATGCTCGGCGGCGGTGCTTTCCTCATTCCTTATTTTATTTTTGTGGTGCTTATCGGCTCAACAGGCGTTATCGGTGAAATGGCTTTCGGCAGAAGCACACGCTCAGGCCCCATTGATGCTTTCGGATATGCCACAGGTACCAAGGGTAAAAAAGCTGTAGGTCAGGCTGTAGGTACTATTCCTGCTTTAGGCTCACTTGCTCTTGCAATCGGTTACAGTGTTGTTATGGGCTGGATACTAAAATATATGATAGGCACATTCACAGGCTCAACTCTTGCCGCAGACAGCGCAGAAGGCTTCGGCGGTGCTTTCGGTACTATGGCATCATCCTTCGGCAACAACATCTGGCAGGTTGCCGCTCTTGTTGTCGTATTTATCATACTTATGTTCGGCATTGGTTCAGGCATTGAAAAAGCCAACAAGATTATGATGCCCCTTTTCTTCTTCCTTTTCCTCGGTCTGGGAATTTATATTGCTTTTCAGCCCGGTGCAATCAATGGCTTCAAGTATATTTTCAGGGTTGATTTCACAGCTCTTGCCAATCCCAAAACATGGATATATGCTCTCGGACAGGCATTCTTCTCCCTTTCTGTTGCAGGCAACGGCACACTCATTTACGGCTCATATCTCTCAGATAAAGAAGATATTCCCAAATCTGCAAGAAACGTTGCTTTCTTTGACACATTGGCTGCCGTACTCGCTTCATTTGTAATTATCCCTGCTATGGCTACTGCAGGCGCACAGCTGAATGAAGGCGGCCCCGGACTTATGTTTATTTATCTGCCCAATCTGTTTAAAGCTATGCCCGGCGGCAATATTATAGCTATAGTCTTTTTTGTGGCTGTTTTCTTTGCAGGTCTTACTTCACTCATTAACCTTTATGAAACACCAATCGCAACAGTGCAGGAGCGTTTTAAGCTCGGCAGAGTACCTGCTTGCATAATCGTTGCAGTTATCGGACTTGCTGTTTCAATATGTATTCAGGGCATTGTTTCAGATTGGATGGACATCGTTTCAATTTATATCTGTCCCCTCGGTGCAGGTCTTGCAGGCATTATGTTCTTCTGGGTGCTGGGCAAGAAGTTCGTTGAGAGTGAAGTTAACAAGGGCAGAATAAAGCCCATCGGAAAATGGTTCTATCCCCTTGCGAAATATGTTTTCTGCGGTGTCTGCATCCTCGTTTTTGTTGCAGGTGCGCTTCTTGGCGGTATAGGATAAATTCCCTTCAGAAAGGTTCTGATTTAATGAAATACAACTATCACACCCACACATCACGGTGCTTTCACGCTACGGGCAGTGATGAAGAATATGTGCTTGCGGCTATTGAGGCAGGCTTTGACGAAATCGGCTTTGCAGACCACACGGCATGGAACTATAAAGGCTTTGTCTCTCACATGAGAATGCACGAAAACGAGCTGAAAGAATACTGCGACAGTATAAAAAGCCTTCGTGAAAAGTATAAAGACAAAATCAGCATAAAGCTCGGCCTGGAGTGTGAATATTTCCCACAGCACCTTGATTGGCTGAAAGCTGAAATTGAAAAGCAGGAAATTGACTATATCATTCTCGGGCATCACTTTTGCGGCGACGAGCAGACTGGAGCTTACAACGGCTTTATCACAACACCCGAAGAGATTTACTCTTACCGTGACGATGTGCTCAAGGCTATGGAAACGGGACTTTTCAGTTATGTTGCTCACCCTGACCTCTTTATGAGAGGCTATGCAGAATTTGATGAGCACTGTGAAAAGGTCTCACGGGATATTATAGCAAAATCTATTGAGACAGACACTCCCCTTGAGTTTAATCTCTTAGGCTTCAAACACGGCATAAACGACGGCAAGCCCGGCTACCCCCACCCGAAATTTTGGGAAATCGCTGCTGAGATGAAGCCAAAAACAGTTGTGGGCATTGATGCTCACTATCCCGATGCATATAAAGAGGCGGAGCATTTTCAGCTCGGATATGACGAACTGAAGAGATACGGTCTCACACCCGTGGAAAGAATTAAGTTTCTCAGATAAAATCTTTATAAGAAATAAAGCGGCAAGGATGTTTCCTCGCCGCTTTATTTATGCTGTTAATTGCCCTCGCCGGGCAGGCATTCTTTTTTCTGCCGCGAAAAAAGAATCAAAAACGCGTTGTTACCAATTTATTATTCAAATATATTATCCATATTATAGAAGCCCGGCTCCTGATTTACAAGGAACTCAGCCGCAGACACTGCGCCGTCTGCAAAAAGGCTTCTGTTTTCAGCTTCGTGCTTTAAGGTGATGACCTGTGAGCCCATAGCAAAAACTATTTCATGTGTACCCACTTCACTGCCCATACGCAGAGAGTGGATGCCTATTTCCTTTTTGTCTCTCTTGCCGTAGTCACTTCTGCCAACGACATATTCAGCATCGGACTTGACAGTCTTTATGCTGTCAGCCAAAAGTATTGCAGTACCGCTGGGTACGTCAAGCTTCTGGTTGTGGTGCTTTTCCACGATCTCGACATCTGCATCAGGGAATGCCTTAGCTGTTATCTTTGCAAGACATGAGAGAAGAGCAACACCCAGTGACATATTCTGTGAATAGAACACGGGCACTTTTTCACTCGCTGACATAATCATAGCTTTCTCTTCATCGGTCTGACCCGTGGTTGCAATAACTACAGGCAAGCCTCTCTTTACGGCGTACCCTACAACATCTGCGGTGGCAGCATGATTTGAAAAGTCGATTATGCAGTCTGCTTCACCCTGAAACTCATCTATATTTTTATAGATGTTCTTTTCACAGTCGGTGTCAAATTCCATACTGCAGTATGCGGCGATGGTGTGCTTTTCACCTGAAAGGATAATATCTGTCAGAGCCCTGCCCATTCTGCCGCCTGCACCGTTAATTATAATTCTCATACTGTCACCTTATACATCGAGGCCGAGCTCGCGCATTCTGTCAAGAAGAACTGCCTTTGTTGCGTCTTCCATTGAAGTAAGGGGAAGTCTTACATAGTCTTCACAGAAGCCCATAGCTGCCATGGCTGCCTTTGCGGGAATAGGGTTAACCTCGCTGAAGAGAGCCTTTACAAGCGGGAAGAATTTGAACTGCATTTCTGCAGCACCCTTCACATCGCCGTCGAGGAACTTGTGGCACATCTCTGAGGTTTCCTTGGGAAGTACGTTTGAAAGAACTGAGATAACACCCTTGCCGCCAACTGACATAAGAGGCACAATCTGATCGTCATTACCTGAATAAAGTGTAAGCTTATCACCGCAAAGAGCCATTGTTTCGGTGATTTTGTCAATCTGTCCGTTAGCTTCCTTGATAGCCTGAATCATAGGATGCTTTGCAAGCTCTGCATATGTAGCAGGCTCAATGTTTACGCCTGTTCTTGAGGGTACGTTATAGAGAATGATGGGCTTTGTGCTTGCGTCTGCAATAGCAGTGAACATCTTGATAAGACCCTTCTGCGTTGCCTTGTTGTAATATGGTGTAACAACAAGCATAGCATCACAGCCTACTTCGCATGCGAATTTTGTAAGGTCGATAGCATAAGCTGTGTCATTTGAGCCTGTGCCTGCAATGACGGGTACTCTGCCGTCAACAACCTCAACAGCGAATCTGAGAACCTCTCTGTGTTCCTCGTCTGTAAGGGTTGAGCCTTCGCCTGATGTGCCGGCAATAACAAGAGCGTCAATACCTTCGTCAATCTGCCAGTTAATAAGCTTTCTGAAATTTTCGTAATCTACTCCGTTTGAGTTAAGGGGTGTTACAAGTGCTGATGCGGCACCTGTGAAGATGGGCTTTCTTTCCATTTTGATTGCTCCTTTGATTTTATATTTCCGAATATCTTTAAATACGCTTTCGCCGCAACCGACCTTTTAGTCAGGTTGCCATTACAAATTAAAACACCCGATTTTTGCATCGAGTGTAATAACAGCTACAAAATTTACAACACTAATATCTATGCCGCAAACTTTAAATTCTAATTATAATAGCACTCCGCAAAAAGCGACAGTTGCACAAATCTTATTTTGTGCCCCCAGGTTGTCTTTCGCCTGACACCTTCGGCGGTCATTCCTTTCACACTGCAAGGCTTTGCGAAAACCTTTTTGTTGCAGAGTTACTGATAATAAACCGCAGCCTCTATCTTTAACTGAATTATTCGGTTTAGTTGAGTTTATCACTGTTTTCATTATATGTCAAGACTTTAAGAGGAAAAAATATCAAAAATACACTCACCTAAAAACAAAACACAGGAAAGAGGCGTCAGATAAAGCCACTCTTTGTAGTCTTCCGCTCTTTTAAGAGATGTCAGATCAATACTGTACTGTCTGTCATCAATATTAAGGTCTATTCTGCCGGTGCTTGCTTTGAGAGTGAGCAGTGCATATTCCGTGCGATAAGAATTGTATTCACTTCTCTGCTTTGCCGTAAGTGTACCTGCCCCCAAAAGTGTAAGACAGGCAATAATCACACTGACAACAAAAAAGCGTGAGAGAATTTTTTTCATCTCATCATTCATCTTTTTTCTCATACTCCTTCAATATTTCACTGAGGGCAGTGCCTATGCATTTGCCCGTATAAACAGCCTCTTCAAGTGTGTTGGCATCAGAGCCTACCTCAACTAAAAGCGAGCAATGGGTGACATTCATATTATAGCTTCTCGGGCAGAAATAAAGAGGTCTTGTTATGCCCTCATAAAGCTCCTCAAGTTTATTTTGCAGATGAACTGCGAAAGTGAGATTATATCTCCAGTCAGGCAGGTTAGTTATGGGATTCCCCTCTTCCTGACAGCCGCTGATTATCATAACCTGAGCTGCCTTTTTTCCCTGAACTTCGGCAGTGGGTTTAATCTTTGTGCCGTCAGAAAGCTGAATTGCATCTCTGTGAATATCCAGCACCACCTGAATTGACGGATTTTCTTTGAGTATCTTTTCAATGGAATTTCTCGAGTGTGCATAGGCGCCGTTATATGAAGAATCATGTATTTGAGTGTCGTGGATAACACCGTATCCTGCCTTTTCAATTTCATCGCAGATAGCCTCGCCGACTCTCACCATATTAACCGCACTGCTGTCTGAGCGCGTGAGGAAACCCGTTTCATAAAAGCCTCTGTCAAGTATCTGATAGGTCTCTGTTGTGTGGGTGTGAAATATAAGCACCGAAGGCTTATCCTTGGTTACACTGAGGTCGATTTTTTCACCTAAGATTTTCTCAATATCAATACCCGTTTTATTCACATTTTTTACCCGTACTCTGCCGAAGGAATCGGTGACACCGTCTTGCTTATACTGCTTCTCTTTTATGGCACCGTCTTTTTTATCCTTGTCGGCAGTTTTCTTTCTCTGCGAAATTATTTCTAAGATGTCCTCCGGGGTCTGAGTAAAATTTTCCTTGGAGGTTGTGTTTACGGTTTTGTCTTGCTCTGCCGTAGTTTTTTCGGCGGCGGTTGTGCTTTCCTTTTCAGGCTCCTCTTCCTCGCGTACCGACGAAGTGAACACGGGCATAGTCACACCATTTTGCGGCAGATAGGTTTTCGCACTGTAAAGCACCGCACCTGAAGCGAAATACAACAGCACACGGTGGCAAAACACCACCGAGAAAACGATGCATATCACAGCAGTTATACACAGTATTATTTTCAGGGGTCTTTTGCTTTTCATCCTACTTCTCCTTTGAATATGCTATATATAAGCATATTCGGAAAGTTGTGATTTTATCCCACAATTGACATAATATCCTGAAGAGAAAGACCCGGCTGAAGTGTCATGTTTATAGCCATGGCTATAAGATGTGCCGCTCTGTCAATAAGATTATCCACCTCTTTGGGCGTGACCATCATGCTTTTGTGTTCGTGAAGCTTTTTCATAATATCCTGCTCCCGAAACTCAATCCCTGCCTTTTCAAAAACGTCGAGAGCCATTGTCACTGCATCCACCACCGTAGGCACACCTATGGCTATAACAGGCACTCCGAGAGTATCTTTATTTATACCCTTTCGTCTGTTGCCCACGCCTGAACCCGGTGACACTCCCGTGTCGCACATCTGCACGGTTGTGCCGAGTCTGCCCACATTTCTTGAAGCAAGAGCATCAACTGCAATAACGCAGGCAGGTTTTATTTTTTTAACAATACCTGAGATTATTTCCACGGTTTCAATTCCCGTTTTACCCAGCACACCCGGAACTATGCCCGCCACACTGCGAAGTGAGCCCAGACCTAAATTTTCTGAAAGCTCACTGCTTATATGCCTGGTTGCAAGCAGCAGAGACATAACCTTCGGTCCCAGAGCATCGGGTGTTATATCGTCGTTGCCCAGACCCGCCACAAGAACACTGCCCTTATCAGGCAGCAGCTTTTTCAGCTCGTATGAAAGAATATTAAGAGCATCGGAAAACATATCACTGCCCTGGATAAGCGATTCGGTCTCAAGGGTTACATACTTTCCTTTCGGCTTTGACAAAAGCTTTTCGCCCTTCTCATTTATTATTTCAATGGTGGTTATTTTTACATCTTTTTCTTTTCTGTATGAGGATAAAACCCCGTCAAGTTCCTCTTTTTCTCTGTATTCCCGTCTTTCTATGGCAAGATCTGTGCGAAAATTCATTTTTTCACCTCAAAACTATTGCATTTTTTGAAAATATATAGTATTATTGTTGCCGTGTGAAAAAAAGTATATCCAAATTTGCAAAAATATCTTGCAAATTTTTCTCAAAAGTGATATGATGTCTTTTGCATGACAGTATTAAGAGGAGGTGTAATAATGCCGAACATCAAATCAGCAAAGAAGCGTGTTCTCGTAAGCGCAACAAAGCAGGCTCGCAACAAGTCAGCTAACTCAGCTCTTAAGACAGCTCTTAAGAAGGCTAACGCTGCTATCGATGCAAACGCTGAAGATAAGGAAGCAGCTGTAAAGCTCGCAGTTAAGAAGATCGACCAGGCAGTAGCTAAGGGACTTCTTCACAAGAACAATGCTGCAAGAAAGAAGTCAGCTATTGTTACAAAGCTCAACGCTTCAAAATAATCAGCTAATTAAGAACACGAGATGGGAACAACCCATCTCTTTTTCTTTTCCTCAAATTCACTTAGTTATCACACTGTTTTCACATTGATGTGCCATAATTATGTCAAGGAAATTTTTTCCCAAATATTATGTATATTTATATAAAGTATTAAATGTGATAAAATCGTTGAAATTTTATATAAATTATGATAGTATTATTTTAAGTATAATTCGGAGGACCCTATGATGAAAAAAAGATTATTTGAACCTTTGATATTTGTGTCACTGCTTATGAGTATCTGCTTTTCCTTTACTCTTTCAGCAAGTGCAAAAACCGTAGTTTCGGGCGATTTCAAGTTTAACGTTGGCTCTTCCTCAGCAACTCTTGTTGAGTATACGGGTAAAGATGAGCAGGTAGAAATCCCCTCAAGCGTTAACAAGGTCAATGTCACAGCAATAGGCAATGAAGCCTTCTGGCAGAATAAAACCCTGACCTCTGTTACCATTCCCTCCACAGTTACATCAATAGGCGATGCGGCTTTCAACGAGTGCACTGCACTGAGCGAGGTGATTATCCCCTCAAAGGTGACAAAGATTGGTGAAGGTGCTTTCTGGTACTGCACATCACTTAAAAGCGTTGTCATTCCCAAGAGTGTATCCTCTATAGGCAACAACGCCTTCAAGGGCTGTAATGCTCTTACTGCTTACACTGTTAAAGGTTCCTACGGTGAAACTTACATAAAAAGTCTTGACTATGTAAAACTCGCTTACAGATATGCCACATCAATAAAGCTCAGTGCTTCTGAAGTAACTTTGGCAGTTGGCGGCACAAAAGCCTTATCGGCAACTCTTGCTCCCACTCCCCTTTATAATGACGGCGTTACATATAAATCCGCCGACACCAAAATCGCCAAAGTTGACACATCAGGCAAAATCACCGCAACAGGTGTGGGTACTGTTAAGATAACAGCCACGGCAAAAGACGGCAGCAAAAAAAGTGCAGTGTGCACCGTAACGGTAAATCCTGCAAAGGTAAAAAACTTCAAAGCAGACAAGCTTACGGTTTCCTCTGCAAAATTAGTATGGGACAAGGTCGAAGGTGCAACCGGCTATAAGGTTTATAAATATAACGAGTCAACAAAAAAATGGGTGTCTCTCGGCACAACAACAAAGCTCACCCTCACAGATAAAACTGCAAAAATAGGCGAAACCGTAAAATACAGAGTCAGAGCCTATACAAAAACAACTTCAAAAACATATTACGGCTCATACACATCCACACTGACAGTTAAAATGCCTGCACCCGGCACGGTGACAAAGCTCACCGCCGCAGCATCCACCAACTATGCTAAATTTACATGGGGCAAGGCAGACACTGCAACAGGCTACAGAGTATATCAGTACAGCCCCTCAAAAAAGAAGTTTGTCAAAAAGGTTTCAACCACCGCTCTTAATGCGACAATAAAAAATCTCAAGGTCGGCACTGAGTACACCTTCGCCGTTCAGGCTTATTACAAAGATTCAAAGGGCAACGTAACCTTTGCCGAAAAGCAGGAAACTGTTGTTATTTCAACAAGGCCCTCCGCAGTGACGGGACTTGCCCTCGTAAAGGGAAGCGAATCCTTCGACAGAGTAAGCGTCAGCTGGACCCCCGTAAAGGGTGTTACAGGCTATGAGCTTTACTGTGTACCCGAGAAAGGCGACACCGTTATCAAGCAAGTGGTCGGCGCAGAAACAAAGCAGTTTGTCATAGACTCACTCACCTACGGCACTGAGTACACAATAAAAATCAGAGCTTACATCCAGAGAGAGTCGGGCACCGCATACAGCTATTACAGCAGTGCCGTAAAAGCTCAGACAATCGCAATGCCCGCAACGGCAGACGAAGCCTTCACAAGCTTCCTGAGTGCTTACAATGCAACAAAAAATTACAGCGGCAACGCCGTACTTTATAAAAACACCGGAATCCTGAATTTCAGCGGTGAAAACGCCGATAAATATCAGAACGTAAAAGACAATGCTTTCAAGGCTCAGTCAGATTTTTATGTTTTCGATAAAGGCCTTGATAAAGACGGCAAATCGCCAACAGCCTATATCACTCCCCTTTCGGCTGACTGCACACTTAAAAAAGAGCAGATTACGGCTGACTCCCTGACATATAAGGGTAACGGCTCAGGCTATGAAATCACATTCTCACTACCTGCAGAAAATGTTGGTCTTATCGCTCCCACAATAGACACTGCAGCAATTGAAAAGGCAACTGACAACTTCAGTCTTAATTCCTGCACATATAAAAATGTCAAAGTTACCGCAAAGGTACAGGGTGGATATATCAGCCATATGGAAATCTCCCAGGATGTTGAGGTCAGCTTTAAAATAGGACTTCGCTCCTACAGCTTCACACAGACAGTTAACACAGTTTATGCATTCATTGAGTTATAAAAATGATTCCCCTAAGGAGGATTTTATATGAAAAAATTAGCTAAATCACTGACCGTGATAATTATGTTTCTGCTTATTACCATGTCATCAGTAACTATGGCAAATGCGGCTCTCGACAGAGTTACCGGTCTTAAAGCAACGGCACTGACCTACAATTCTGTCAAGGTTTCATGGTCAGCCACAACAAATGCCCAGGGCTATCAGCTTCAGGTGAACACAAACGACACGGGCTGGAAAGATCTTTCCACCTCAGTGTCAGGCACATCCTTCACCGTTACGGGTCTTACTGTAGGCAGCACCTATTCTTTCAGAGTCCGTGCCTACAGAACAGTCAAGGGTGTATTAGGCTCAACAACCAAGGAGTACAGCAGCAAATACAGCACCACTGTCAGCATCACGGCAAAGCTCTCAAAGGTTTCAGGTCTTAAGGCAACAACCGTTTCGATGTCAAGTGCAAAGCTCTCATGGTCAAAGGTCAGCGGTGCCTCAGGCTATCAGATTCAGAAATATTCAAGCGGTAAGTGGTCGAGTGTTGCAAACACCACAAGCACAAGCTACACTGTCAAAAGCCTCAAGGCAGGCACAACCTATTCCTACCGTGTCAGAGCATACAAAACAGTGTCAGGCTCCAAGAAGTACGGCAGCGTTTCCTCAACTCTTAAGTACACTGCCGGTGTTGGCAAGGTGGCAGATGTAAAAATAAGCTCAAGTGACTATGACTCAGCAGTTCTCTCCTGGTCAAAGATGAGCGGTGTAACCGGCTATCAGGTTTATAAATACGACTACTCAAACAAGAGCAAGGGCTGGTATAAGGTAAAGACTATTTCATCTGCAAGCACAGTGAAATACACCTACGGCAAGCTTGTCACAGGCACAAAGTATGCATTTAAAGTAAGAGCTTACTATAAAACAAGCAGCAAGACCTATTACGGCTCATTCTGCTCAAATATTTATTACACTCCCAAGCTCGAAACAGTAACAGGTCTTACCCTGAATAAGCTTTCCACAACAGCGGCAACTCTCACTTGGGATAAAGTACCCGGTGCAGAGGGCTATCAGGTTTATGACTATGCAACAGGCAAAGCTGTTAAGCTGCCCACAGTTAAAACCGAAAAGGCATTTATCAGCCTGAAAGACGGAAACGTATATAAAATCAAAGTAAGACCCTACACCAAAAAGAGCGGCTCAACAGTGAAAGGCTCATTCTGCGATGCCCTTGTTTTCTACAGTGCGCCTAATGCAGTTGCCAACTTCAGTGCAAGCGTACTTGACAGCGGTTATGCAAAGTTCACATGGGATGCCTCAGAAAACGTTTCCGGCTATAACCTCTATGTGAAAGTCGGCACCTTCTGGAAGCTGATTGCAGGTGACATCACATCAACTTCATACACCTTAAAGGACACAGCATATCTTAAGGATAACACCTTTATGCTCAGAGCGTATGTCAAAAACGGCAACTCAGTTGTTGAGGGCAAAGACTCTGCCGAATGTTCATTAAAGGTTATCAACGCTCCCACAGTTACAATCGGCGAGCGTACAGATACAGCAATAGAACTCAAGTGGAATGCACTTGACGGTGCAAACGGCTATATGGTTGAATCCTATGATTACAACTCAGACAGATGGAATGTTGTAGGCGAAACCTCACTGCCCACCTTCACGGATTACGGCTTTGAGGAGAGAGGTGTTCTGCTGAGAGTTTACGGCATCCTTCTTGACCAAAACGGCAATATAGCTTCAAAGGGTATTCCCTCCGAACCGATTTCAGCCACCACCAGCGGCATTACAATTACTCAGAACAATGCAGTTCAGACCATCACATGGCCCTCAACAGAAAATGCTGCCAAGTACAGAGTAATCATCAAAGACAAAGACAACTACTACAGTCTTCCCGACACATCACTCAACACAATAACAACTGTTCTCACTCCCGAAACCGTAACAGTGCTGACAATATGTGCTTATGATAAGAACAATCAGGTTTTAGGTTATGTCTCAGAGGACATCGTTTTCAAGACCGAGCCTCTCACAATCCTTGCTCAAGGCCACACATACTACAACGAAAGTGTCAACGCTCAGCTTCTCTATCTCATAAGTGCAATAAACAACTCTAAGGCAGAAACCGAGAAAGTAACTGTCTCCTCAACCTCCAGTGTCAGCTACTCAACTGATAAGTTCTATCTCTCAACAGCCCTCGGCACAAGCGAATTCAAGGGTGATAATATTCAGGGACTTCTTAACACAATAGGCAACCTGACCGCACAAGATAAAGAAGACCTTGAAGAACTTTCTCTTTCAAACACTGAAACAATAAGAGAATCTCTGACCTTTGATGGCGGAATTGCCAAAGACAGCCAGGGCAAAACTGTAAGACTTTCCACTTTTGTTGAGCCGTCAAATAAAACCTACACCTCTCTTTACGATTGGGAAAATCCTTCAGCATGGAAAGAGGGCTTCTCAAGTGTCAAGACAACAGCACTTCCTTCAGGCGGTTACAGATTTGAGATAACTCTCAAGCAGGAAAGCTTCGGCACTTCAGTGGGCAGAACAACTCCTCTTTATCATCACGGCTTTACAACAACAGTTGCATCCCTCGGCTATCTTTCAGGCTCAGACAAAAACCTTGAAAACGAGCTTGCAACCGTGGGCAGTACAGTTATCACGGCCACTGTCAACAATGACGGTACCCTTGACGATTACACAATCAACTCTCCCTACACAATGAAAATCAACTATAAGGTTAACAATCCTCTGGTCAACAGCTTCGGAATGTATATGACAGGTAACATTATTTCCGAATACAGTTTCACAAGATAACATAATTTTCAAGGGGTACCACTGAGTGTATCCCTTGAATTACGCTTTTAAGTTCACGAGGTAACTATGGAATATAAGAAAATTGGACAAATTGCGGCTATAGCCGTTATTGCGGTATGGGTATTCTGCATTTCCTTTGCAGTTTCTATGAAAATCGCAAAAAGTGACGATGTACCCTCAACTCCGCCCCCCGTCCTTCAGACCACAACTGCACCTAAGGATCAGAATGTGGATGTTACACCACAGCAGAACAACGGACCAACCCTGAACTCAGGTGCCAACACCGTAAATCCTCCCGTCAATGTTACTCCCTCACAGCAGGGTACGGTAACACCGACACAACCTCAGGGCAATGTGCAGGCCCCGACAAACGGAAGCTCTGCAGATACTCTCAAGGTACCCCAAAGCAAAGCGGAGATTATAAAAGCCTATGTTGACGGCGTAAATGCCCTTAAAATGCTTGACACCTTTTCTCTTTATAAGGATGACAAACTCAACATAACAATTGACAGCATAACAGGCGGCTCAATAGTGCAGAGCTTTGCAGAAACTATGCTTTCAAACAGCCAGAAGAAGCCCATCAATTACACCTTCCAGAACGGCTATGATACAGCAACAGGTGCCACCCCTGCAAGCACAGTTGCACCCTTAGGCAAGCTGGCAAGCATTGACGAAGGCTTTGTAACGAATGCGACATCAACAAAAAATGCCGACGGCGGTTTTACATTGCACCTTGCTTTTGCAGATGAAGCACAGACTTATCCCAACGAAACGGCGCACCACGCAAATGTGGTTGAGGTTGTTGACGTTGCAAGTCTTGTGCCTGGCGGCGCAACAGTAAACTATATGAATATGATGTATTCCGGCACTACAATTGATGCGACCTTCGACAGCACCGGCAGAATATCCTACATGAGACACTACCTTAATGTTTCACAGTGTCAGGGCAGCGGCAGTATGAGCGTTTTCACTATGAACATCACTCTTCATGGTGATTTTGTCAGTGCATATACTGTCACATATTAAGAGTTATAAATTACCAAAAATTTATTGACTTCACGGTCTTTTAATGCTATAATTAGTTATACTTTAATTGCGGAGGCTCAAAATATGGAAACTTTCAAAAAGATTGCTAAGGTTGTAGCTATCATCGTTGCTATTGCAGCAGCTATCGCAGCTGTATATTTTGCAGTGACAAAACTCATTGAGAAAAAAAAGATGAAGAACGCAGACGACAGAGAAAACTATGTGTCCTGCGCAAGCTATGACGCGGATTTCATTTCGGAAACAGTAGCATAAATTAAAACATCGGGAAGCTATGACCTTTTGGTCATAGCTTCTTTAAGTTTAGGGCATAATAAAGTAAAGGAGTGATTGCTATGAAGAAAATATTAGTTGCAGGCGCAGGTCACGGCGGACTCACTGCCGCAGTACACCTGAGCAAAAACGGATATGATGTCACTGTCATAGAGGCAAAGGATAGAGCTTCAATGGGTCACGACTGGCACGATGCCATGAATATGTCCGCCTTTGATATGTCGGGCATTCCGAGACCCTCAAGCGATATGTATGTTGAAAGCAAGGCTCAGTCCTTCCGCAACCCTGCAGGCACAGTGGTAATCGACATACCCTTTGCAAACAATAATGAAGGCTTTTATATTGACCGAAAGGTGCTTATAGCTTATCTTATGGAGTGTGCCGAGGCTGCAGGAGTCAGGTTTTTATTTTCGCATAAGGTAATTGCACCCATAACCAAAAATAATAAGGTTCTGGGTCTGAAAATATCAGACGGTGAAACCGAAATAAAACTCGAAGCAGATTTAGTTATCGACGCGGCAGGACTCAACTCCCCCGTGAGAAAAAATCTGCCCATAAGCTGCGGAATACAGCGTACCCTCGAGCAAAGAGATGTCTTTCATGTTTTCAGGGCATATTATAAAAACACAACAGGCGAAATTACAAATCCGCCCGTAACGATAAATATGTTTCATATGAACCGACCCGGCATCGACTGGACAATCACCGAAGAAGACTTCGTTGATATACTCATAGGCAAATTCGGCTCGTCAGGTGCACTGACTGAGAAAGAGGTTGATGAAACCCTCTCGAGCTTCAGAAAAGATTATCCCTTCATCTCAAAAGAGGCTGTAAGAGGCGGTCAGTTTGCCGACATTCCCCTGACAAAAATGCTTCCCATGCTGGTTTGTGATGGCTATGCCGCCGTAGGCGACAGCGCAGGTATGACAATTCCCCTTAACGGTAGCGGCATTGTGCTGAGCATGAAGGCAGGCAGACTCCTCGCTGACACAGTGCTTAAGGCAAAGGGTGCCTACACAAAAAAAGAGCTGTGGGGCTATCAGTATGAATACTTCCAGAAGCTGGGCAAGGAGCTTATACTCATTGATACGCTGAAAAACTTTTTCACCTATGTTGACGCAAAGCAGGTTGACCTTTTAACTGAGCGCAAAATCCTCACTGCAGAAAACCTTAATCTTTACAACGGTTTCCCGATAGATGCAAAGTTTATTTCCAATGTTCTGAGTACCGTGCCCCGTCTTTTAAACCTTATTCCTCCCCTGTTCGGCACATTCAAAGGATATCCCCTGCTGCCCCTTGTGAGCAGATATATGCCCAAGGAGTATGATGAGGAAAGAGTCAAGGCGTGGGCTAAACTATATAGTAAGCTGTAATTATGATTAAAGCGTGCGGAGTGAAATCCGCACGCTGAAATTTTTTTAAAACCAAACTATTATGTAACTTATTCATTTCTATTTTTATTGTGTATGTTTATCATTCTTTCAACTTTTTTAAGAATTGCTTTCTCATCTTCATTTTCTAAATCTGCAATCAAGCAATCAATAGCACATAGGGCTTCTGTCGCTTCAAGATCATCGTGACAAAACTCACCGTCTAAATCATATTCCTTACCGTCAATTATTATTTCACGGCAATAATCATAGCTTGCAAAACGGAAGAAGTTGAATTTATCTATGCCAAGTTTATGTATGAGAATAAAATAATTATCAACGATTTCTTCATATATATCTTCTTCTGTTACAGGTTCATAAGGTTCAGATAATTCTTCCGAAAGTATTTGAGAAAATAATTCTGCAAAGCCGCTTTCTTTAAACTCATATATATCAAATTCATCCTCATCAAGTTCACCATCGGAAATCCTTTTAATTTTGTCTGCAAGTGCTTTAAACTTAATTAAATTATCCGAATTGAAATCGCTTTCTTTCATATTAAAAATACTCCTTTTGTTCAGACAAACACCAATTATTTCTTTCTGTTTTTTATCTTTTTTATAATATACAAAACTAAAGATACAACAACCTGAATCGGCATTAAACAGATAAACACTTTGCCCCAAATACTCTCGCCGTCGGTTTCACCAAGCATACAAATACCTACAATAAATAATATCAGAAATACAAATGTGAGAATTGCAATAAAAACAGAAAATACCTTTTCAAGTTTTTCACTATGTTTATTTTCAGGGATAACAGATATAGTTATATCAACCAAACTGTCAAATAATACTTCAACCAGAAAATCAATAATTTCATCTGCCATTATATGTACTTCCTTTTAATTTACAGCTTTTCATTATTTTATCATACAAATATATAACTGTCAAACCAAACAAATTGAACACTTGCGAAGCAAACTTCACTACGAAGTAACTTCACTGCCCTGCGGGCAACTTCACTTGCCCGCAGGGCAAACTTAACTCAGGCGAAGCCGTAAAGCTTCGCCTGCCTTATTTATCCTTCGGTTTTGCAAAAACACTCGCTACGAGTCCGCACAGCACTGCCGCCATAATTCCCACAGATGCAGAGCATAAAGGCCCTTTGATAACACCCAAGAGACCTTCTTCGGCAACAGCGTCACGAGTACCCTTTGCCAGAATGTAGCCGAAGCCCGTTATAGGCGTTGTGGCTCCTGCCCCTGCAAACTCTGCAAGAGGCTCATAAACTCCCACTGCACCGAGGACTACACCCAGTACCACAAACAGCACCAAAACCTTGCCTGAGGTCATTTTTGTATAGTCAATGAGCAGCTGACCCACAACGCAGATAAGTCCGCCAACAATAAAGGCTTTGATTAAATCGAGAACGATTTCCATATTACATCTCCTTCAGCTTTCTCAGAAGCGCCTGATTGTTTTTTACGAAACACACAGCCGCCACGACAGCAAGACCCACCCCTGCAAAACAAACAGCTTTTTTGATGTAATAGAGATACTTTGAGCATTTCATAAGACAAAAAATGCACTTTATGGTCTTAAATAAATCCACACTCACACCCCCTTTTTTATATTTACCAGATGAGCTATGCCGGGAATGGTCTGTCCTTGAAGAGAGGACACAGGTGACATAAGCGCCCCCGTAGCTATAAAGAGTATATTTTTATATTTGCCCTCACGCATGGAGTTTATAACATGTGAGCAAAGTACACTGCCGCTGCAGCCACATCCCGAGCCGCCTGAGTGGACATCCTGCTTTTCCATGTCGTAAATCATAAGGCCGCAGTCTTTATGCACCCCCGAAATATCAATTCCCTCTTCGCGAAGAAGCAGTTCCTTTAAAAGCTCACTACCCACACTGCCAAGATCTCCTGTGAGAATAAGATCA
>JAZSPF010000023.1:0-2074 GCA_045537315.1 Acutalibacteraceae bacterium | reverse complement strand
CAAACGCAAGGTGACGGGCAATGATATTGCGAAAGTGGAAACGGCAAAGCACAACAAAGAGAAAAACTATATTCTGCCTCAGGGTGCCAACATCCCCGCCCTTGTGGATTTGGGAGTTTTCTCAAAGGATTTCACCGTTGTAAAAAGCAAGTATGACAAATATAAGCAGATTAACCGCTTCATTGAGATAATTGACGACAGCTTCTCAAAGATGAATAAAGACGAGGTCACCATTCTCGATTTCGGTTGCGGAAAATCTTATCTCACTTTCATTGTTTACTACTACTTCACCGAAATAAAAAAAGTCAAGGCCAAGGTTTTGGGTTTTGACCTTAAAGAAGATGTGGTCAGGCACTGCAACGAAACTGCCGAGAAATACGGCTATGACAACCTGAAATTCTATGTCAATGATGTGACAAAAGGCGAAGTCTATAAAGACAATGTTGATATGGTTATCACTCTTCACGCCTGTGATATTGCCACAGACTTTGCCCTTTATCACGCCATAAGTCACGGTGTAAAGCATATTTTTTCTGTACCCTGCTGTCAGCATGAAGTCTGCTCTTCAATTAAAAAGGGCGGCGACTTTGATTTGCTGCTCACTCACGGACTGATAAAAGAGCGTTTCTCGGCACTGCTGACAGACAGCATCAGAGCTGAGATTCTCAAAAAATGCGGCTATGAGGTAGATATCATCGAGTTTGTGGATTTTGCCCACTCACCTAAAAATCTTATGCTTCGCTGCAAAATGAAAAAGCCCCTCACTCCCGATTTAAAAGAAGTTGAGAAGCTTATGGAAACCTATGGGTTTAAGCAGAAACTTTATGATCTTGTGAAAAACATTTAAATACAAAACAGCTTCGTTCCGCCAATGAACGAAGCTGTTATTTTTCTGTTCACGCGCTCGCCGCGCAGGCATTCTTTTTCCTGCCGCAACCCCTCAGTCTTTTTGCTAAAACAAAAATCCAGCTCCCCTTTCTGGGGAGCCGAGACGAATCAAAAACGCGTTGTTATTTTGACAATCTTACAAAGTCTTATCTTTATTATACGCTGCTTCAACTGCTTCCCCCACAAGTGCCTCAAAGCTGCCGCTTTGCAGTGTCGCAACACCTTCAATTGTTGTGCCTCCGGGGGAGCAGACCTGGTCAACAAGTGCCCATGGGTGCTCGCCGCTGTGTAAAATCATCTTTGCACTGCCGAGGACAGCACCTGCGGCAACCTCTAAAGCCTGTGCCTTAGGCATACCGTTTTTAACAGCGGCTCTTGCAAGAGAATCAATAAACATATAAGAGAAAGCAGGACTGCAGCCGCCTATAGCACTGTAGATTGAGAAAAGCTTCTCGTCAATATTCACAGCAATGCCGAAGCTCTCACAAAGCGCCTTCACAAAAGTGAGGTCACTTTCGCTCACATTTTCGTTGCCGCAATAAGCCGACACAGCCGCACCGACTTTTGCATTTATATTGGGCATAACCCTGACAATTTTTGCACTGTAGGGCAGACACTCTGCAATAAAACCGAGTGTCTTACCTGCGGCGATTGAGATGATAAGAGGGTTCTTTTCACAAAGCACACTGCCGATTTCGCCAAGAAGCGACGGAAAAACATTAGGCTTAACGCTCAAGACAACCTTATCACACCCGGCGGCGATTTCTTTGGCACTTGAGAGCACCTGAGCGCCGTACTCATCACCTAAAGCCTTTGCCTTATCCTCGCATATATCATAAACAGCAATTTCTTCGCCTTTGAGCATACCTGATGAGAGAACGCCTTTTATAATGGCAGTTGCCATATTGCCCGTACCGATAAAACCAAGCATAGCTTTACCTCCCCGGAGTTAAATGTTGTCAGATGTGCAGTGAGGACATCTTGTAGCTTCTATGCTGATTTCGCTCTTGCAATAGGGACAAGTCTTTGTTGTGGGTGCCGCAGGAGCTTCTTCTTCCTTTTTCTTGCCAAGCTCTGAAACCTTATTGATAGTTTTCACCAGCAGGAAAATAACAAATGCCATGATAATGAAGTTGATTATTGCAGTTATAAATCCGCCGTAATTGAGTGTTGCATAGCCTGCTTC
>JAZSPF010000178.1:0-6413 GCA_045537315.1 Acutalibacteraceae bacterium | reverse complement strand
AGGAGTTTCTTATAATAATTTAAGATTGAGTGAGGATTGTTCTGCTCGGCTTCAACGTTGATTTCAGTGTAATTGGGGTTGATTTCAAACCAAGGCTCATCAGCAGTTGTAAAGCCTGCATTCTTTTCAGCGCTCCACTGCATGGGAGTTCTTGCATTGTCGCGTGCAGCGTACATACAGAACTTCATTGTAATCTTATCAGAGATACCAAGCTTTCTGAAAAGATTATATGTATTGATAGCAGAAACGTCCTTATAACGGTCAATTGTAGGAATGTTTGCATTGAGCATACCGATTTCCTGACCCTGATAAATGAAGGGCGTGCCGCTCTGGCAGATATACATTGTAGCGAGCATCTTACCGCTCTGCTGTCTGTACTTTTCACTGCCGTAACGTGAGATAATTCTTGGCTGGTCGTGGTTTTCAATATAGTTTGCATTCCAAGCCACACCGTGAAGCTTATTCTGCCAGTTGTTGTAAACCTTCTTGAGCTTACCGGGTCTGAAAGGTGTAACAATCCAGTTAGTGATAACATTGTCGCAACCCATATGTTCAAAGTGGAACATCATATTGAGAAGCTGACCGTCGCCTTCCTTGATAAATTCAAGGGCGCGCTTGGGTGTCATCATTGGAGCCTCACCAACTGTGAAGCAATCGTACTGGTCATAAATTTCCTTGAATTCTGCAAGGTACTCTTTAAGGTGAGGACCGTTCATATAGTGCTCGATACCACAAGCGGTGGGAAGGGGGAAGCCGTTGGGAAGTCCTTCCTTCTTTGAAATGAAAGTGATAACGTCCTCACGAAAGCCGTCAACACCCATGTCAAGCCAGAAACGGATAATATCCTTTACTTCCTGACGTACCTTGGGGTTATCCATGTTGAGGTCGGGCTGTTCTTTAGCAAAAACGTGAAGATAATATTTGTCAAGCTCTTTATTATATTCCCAGGCCTTGCCCTGGAAAGTTGAAAGCCAGTTATTGGGCTCTTTGCCGGGTTTTCTGCCCTTGCGCCAGATGTAGTAATCGTGATAGGGATTATCCTCACCCTTCATACTTTCTTTGAACCACTCATGCTCTGAGGAAGTATGGTTAACAACAAGGTCCATGATAATCTTAAGATCTCTCTTGTGAGCCTCTTCAATAAGATTCTTGAACTCTTCAAGAGTACCGTAATCCTCTGAAATGTCACGGTAGTTAGCTATATCGTAACCGTAGTCAGCGTTGGGTGAAGGATAAAGAGGTGAGAACCATATCGCATCAACACCTAAATCCTTGATGTAGTCAAGCTTTGACATGATACCCTTAAGGTCGCCGATGCCGTCGCCATTGCCGTCACAGAAGCTTCTGGGCCAAATCTGATAGACGGACATTTCTTTATACCATTTTCTTTCCATTTCAAAATCTCCTTTATAAAATACTTGAAAGGCTGTTTAATAAAGCTAAACAGCCTTAGTTTATCAAATTATTTTGCGTTAGCAGTTTTTTTAGCTTCAATTTCAGCAACAAGTTCTCTCTGACGCTTCTCAGTGAGAGTGTAGAAGAACATGGGAACTGCACAAGCGAACATGCTGATAACGCCTGAAAGGATAAGTACATTCCAAAGCGCATCAGGATTTGCAACCTGACCCGTAGCGGCATCGATACCTGCAATACTCATTGACATAACGCCGATGAAAGCACCTACAGCCATACCGATTTTGTTGATGAGGGTCTGCATAGCGAAGCAGATACCTTCGCCTCTTTCGCCTGTCTTCCACTCAAGATAGTCAACAGTGTCACCGATCATAGCATATGTCATAATATTGTTAACACCCTGAGGAATACCGAGAAGTACAAGACCAACTGCGCAAACTGCGAGCTTCCAGGGTGCATCATAGCCTACAAAGTACATAACAGCCATTACAACACCGCCGAAGAGGTGAACAATGATATATGTCCACTTCTTGGTGCACTTCTTCGTGAGCCAGGGAACAAGAAGCGAAGCAACTAAACCACCGGGGATAACAAGCATAGTGATAAGACCGTATAAGCCTTCGTTTCTGAGGATGTATTTTGCGAAATAGAGACCGCCGGTGTATGTGTAAACCATTCTCGCACCGCCGAGAACACCCGAAAGAACGATGAGAAGGAGCTCCTTATTCTTGAAGAGAAGCTTAAGGTTGTGACCGAATGAAGGAACAACATCATCAGTAGCAGTGAAACGCTCTTTAGTGTTCTTGAATCCGTAGAAGAACATGGGCATGGAGACAACAACGAACACAACTGCACAGATGAAATATGTCCACTTTAATGTGTCAGCATTAGCCTGAACAGAACTATTCATAACAGTGCCGATAAATGAGCTTGCTGCTTCCTCAGCAGTTTTGCCCTGATTTGCAACCAGAGCGGCAATCTGCTCTGCCTTGTCAGTCATGATTAAACCAAGGTCAGTTTCAGAATATTTGAACTTAGAAGTAAGAGCATCTGTAAGAATAGGCACACCAACTGTAACAATACCTGCACCTAATGTGCAAACAAGACGGGCAACAGTAAGAATGTTACCTCTTACTGTTGTGTCGTTCGTCAGGCAGGTTGAGAGACCCCAATAAGGAACGTCAGCAACTGTGTAAACAACAGACCAGATAACGTAAAGAACAGAAATCGTAACAAATGTCCATGTTGCCTTTGCCTCAAAAACAGGCAGGAAACAAACGATTGTGCAGATGCCGATGGGAATAGCCATCCATTTAAGATAAGGACGGCACTTACCCCATTTTGTTCTTGTTTTGTCAACGATTGAACCCATAATAGGGTCATTAAAAGCGTCGAAAACTCGGGTTGCAAGCATGAGAACAGCAACAGCAACAGCACCGTTCATAGCACCGACTTTAACGCCGTCAGCACCAAACAGGAGCGCATCTGTAAGGAAAACTGTGAGATATGAGCCGATAATGGTGCAGATGAAGTTCTGACCGAAACCGGTAATGCTGTAGGCGATAGCCTCTTTAGGCTGCACGCCCTTACCGGGTGTGGTGCCGAAAAGTTTGTGAAGTAAATTTGTGATTTGCATTTTACCTTCTCCTTTAATTTTTTCATAATTGTCATTTTATCATATTAACCATAAAAAGGCAAGGACTTTAGTATGTTTTGTGTAAATTAAATATTAAAATTTATGTTAAATGGCGGCCCGAAGACCGCCAAATACTATTTCAATAACTTTTTAAGATAGTGGCCCGTGTAAGACTCTTTGACTCTGATTATTTCTTCAGGTGTACCCTCAGCAATAATGTCGCCACCGCCGTCGCCGCCCTCAGGGCCCAAGTCAATAATATGGTCCGCTGACTTGATAACATCAAGGTTGTGCTCAATTACGATTACACTGTTGCCACTGTCAACAAGAGTCTGAAGCACGTTAATTAGTCTGTGCACATCGTCAGTGTGCAATCCTGTTGTGGGCTCATCAAGAATATATATAGTTCTGCCCGTTGCTGTTTTGGACAGTTCAGTGGAAAGCTTGACACGCTGTGCCTCACCGCCTGAAAGTGTAGTTGCAGGCTGACCGATTTTGACATATCCGAGACCCACATCATAAAGGGTTTTGAGCTTCTTATATATCTTAGGAATGTTCTCAAAGAAAGCCATACCCTCTTCAATTGTCATCTCAAGCACATCATAAATTGATTTGCCTTTATACTTGACACTTAAAGTTTCACTGTTGTACCTCATACCTTTGCAAACCTCGCAAGGTACATAAATATCCGCAAGAAAGTGCATTTCAATTTTGACAATGCCGTCGCCCTGACAGGCTTCACAGCGTCCGCCTTTAACATTGAACGAGAAACGGCTTGCAGTGAAACCTTTTGCTTTTGAATCAGTGGTCAAGGCAAAAAGCTCTCTGATGTCATTGAATACACCGGTATATGTGGCAGGATTTGAGCGTGGAGTTCTGCCTATGGGAGATTGGTCGATATCAATAACCTTGTCAAGATTTTCAAGTCCTTCCATCTTCCTGAATCGGCCGGGAATTTTCTTTGAGCCGTTGAGCTCATTTGAAAGATGCTTGAACAGCACCTCATTTATAAGTGAAGATTTGCCTGAACCTGACACACCTGTAACACAGACAAGCTTGCCTAATGGTATCTCAACATCAATGTTTTTCAGGTTATTCTCCCCTGCGCCGTAAATTTTAAGGCACTTTCCGTTTCCGTCTCTTCTCCTTTCGGGTACAGGAATCTGTTTCCTGCCTGAAAGATACTGTCCTGTTACGGAATATTCGCAATTTTTGATATCCTCAGCACTGCCCTGACAGACGATTTTTCCGCCGTAAATACCTGCACCGGGACCCACGTCAACAATATAATCAGCTTCAAGCATTGTGTCCTCATCATGCTCAACAACAATGAGCGTGTTTCCGATATCACGAAGGTGCTTTAAAGTATTTATCAGCTTCGCATTATCACGCTGGTGAAGCCCTATACTCGGCTCATCAAGAATATAAAGCACACCGACAAGAGATGAGCCTATCTGAGTTGCAAGTCTGATTCTCTGACTCTCACCGCCTGAAAGAGAGCTTGACTGCCTTGCAAGTGTGAGATAATTCAGTCCGACACTTTCAAGAAATGAAAGTCTCTCAACTATCTCTTTGATTATAAGGTTACCTATCATCATTTCTCTTTGGCTGAGCTTATCAGGCAATGCTTTTACAAAAGCCAATGCCTCAGATATTGAAAGAGAACAGACCTCGTGGATGTTTTTGCCGCAGACGGTTACGCTGAGAGCTTCTTTTGAAAGTCGCGCTCCCCCACATTCCTTGCATTCATGCGTAGACATAAGCTGTTCGATTTCACGGCGTGAAAGCTCGCTGGAAGAGTCATTATAGCGTCTTTGCAGGTTGTTGACAAGGCCTTCAAATTCGGTGTAATATATACCGCCGCCATAGCTTGTGGTACGCTCCATTTTTAGCTTTTCACCTTTGGTACCGTAAAGAAGAGCATCATATGCTTCATAGGATAAATCTTCTATGGGTGTGTCGAGAGTAAAACCGAAACGGTCGCCGAGTGCTTTATAATACATTCCGGCAATGCTTGATGCGTCTTTCGCGCCCCAGCCGAATGCCTTGATTGCACCTTGGGCGATTGACAGCTTTCTGTCAGGAATAATAAGCGAAGGTGAAATCTCCATAAACACACCGAGACCCGAGCATTTCTTACACGAGCCGAAGGGACTGTTGAAAGAGAACATTCTGGGTGTAATTTCACCAAAGCTTACTCCGTGGTCGGGACAGGCATAGTTAAGAGAAAATGTAAGCTCCTGCTCCCCTATTACATCAACAACAAGCAAATCGTCTGAGAGTTTTGTGGCTGTTTCTATTGAATCTGCCAAACGGGACTTGATGCCGTCTTTTATAACAAGTCGGTCAACAACAACTTCAATATTATGCTTTTTATTTTTTTCGAGCTTGATTTTTTCTGACAAATCATAAATTATGGAGTCGATTCTGACTCTGACAAAACCCGATTTCCTGATATTGTCAAGCTCTTTTACATATTCACCTTTTCTGCCTTTGACAATGGGAGAAAGTATTTGTATTTTACTGCCTTTGGGCAGACTGAGCACCTTATCAACAACCTGGTCAACTGTTTGCTGCTTGATTTCTCTGCCGCACACTGTGCAGTGAGGTATGCCTATTCTTGCATAAAGCAGTCGGAAATAGTCATAGATTTCCGTTATGGTACCTACAGTTGAACGTGGATTTTTTGATGTTGTTTTCTGGTCTATTGATATTGCAGGAGAAAGCCCCTCAATATAGTCAACATCGGGTTTTTCCATCTGACCGAGGAACTGCCTCGCATAAGAGGACAAAGACTCCACATATCTTCTCTGACCCTCGGCATAAATTGTATCAAAGGCAAGGGATGATTTACCTGAGCCTGAAAGTCCGGTAAAAACAATAAGCTTGTCTCTCGGTATGGTCAAATCTACATTTTTTAAATTATGCTCTCTTGCACCTTTTATTTTTATCTGATCCATACAGGTTAAATTTTTCCTTCCAATTCCATAATTCTGTCACGAAGTTTTGCTGCGACCTCAAATTCGAGCTCTGCCGCCGCACTGAGCATCTGTTGCGTGAGAATCTCGATCTCTCTTTTAGTGCTCTTGTCTTTTGGCGATGCTTTTGCTTTATCGTCAACTTTCTTTGATATAGAAAGTGCTTCTTTTATATTTTTCTTTATAGTCCTTGGGACTATGCCGTTATCGTCGTTATACTTCTGTTGAATAGCTCTGCGCCTTGCGGTCTCATCAAGTGCGTATTTTATAGATCTTGTCAGCTTGTCCGCATACATTATAACTTTGCCTTCTGCGTTTCTTGCCGCTCTGCCGATAGTCTGTATCATAGAAGTTTCGTTTCTGAGGAAACCTTCTTTATCTGCATC
>JAZSPF010000025.1:0-12970 GCA_045537315.1 Acutalibacteraceae bacterium | reverse complement strand
CGGTTTTATTGTTAATTTTAAACAAAATGTTAACGGCAATGTGTTGTATCCTTTCGCAATCATTAAGCAAAGCTTCGTTTCATGCCGAAGGCATTTCATGGCGTAGCCATTTCATTCATTCTCGCACCGTCAGGTGCATATCGAGCCTCAAGGCATATCGAGTGCGAAGCACATATCGAGTTCGCTTCAGCGAACATATCGACCTTGCTGAGAGTTTAAGTCTGCTGTTTACTGACGAATGTGGAAGTCAATTCAGTTAAGGGTCCTCTTTTTCGAGACTATAAATTTCTACTCCGCTCAAGCCGCGGTGGCTCATACTTTTGTCGATTGTGACAAAAGTATGCAAAAACACGCTTTTGGTGCCAACGGTCCGAAAGTGCGAAGAATTACCGTCTTAGCTGAGATGAAAGTTTCAGTTCTCATCCCTTTCCTCGGCTAAGATACGGCATCGAGCATTTACTCATCGGTAATTTTCGCGTTTCTCTTCTCTGCTTCGAGGGGAATTTTAGCCGAAGTGCTCTATTAAAACAAGTTTCCCTGAATGTAACCGCTACTCTAAGCTGTTTTACAAAGTGAGTTCTCGTCTAGCCGTGTTTGGTACTGATTTACCCTCTCGCTTCCCGACAGTCGTGAGCCGCTAATTGTGATGCTTTAGTCAGTGATTCAGGGTGAGTTTGCTTTCCTGACGATTTTTGGTTAGTTTGATGAAAAGGTTGGTGGCGGCTCCACAAAAATCGCTTTGCGATTTTGGGCGACGGTGTCGCTTGCCGAATGAAATTCGGCAGTGGAGCCGCAGCAAGCTGTTTTTTTGTTGCTTTTCTAAATTGTCAGCTTAACAAAATGCCCCCCTTGTGCAGGGGGAGACTATAAAGCCTTTTTAATTTTTCATAAGATCAATGATATCTCAGTATTTCCACAGCCTCTTTGACAGAAACACACTGAGCATATCTGCCTTTCCACATAAAATCATTATAATATCTATATGTTTCCTCTGCAGTCATAAACTCATTATCAAATGTGCTGTTTGAGTATTCCGGCACTATCATCTTAAAGCCGTGTTCATAACCGCACTTCACAGTTGCATCTATGCAGTAATCCGTCTGCAAACCCACAATCATTACTGTCTTTTCGCCTTTTTCTCTGAGATGTTCTATGAGCCCTGTGTCTTTAAAGGCACTGTTTACCCTTTTGTCAAATATGCGTTCACCGTTTATAGGTGCAAACTCATCATATATCTCAAAGCCCACAGTACCCCTTGCCATTTCTTCATCCTCATGTCTGACATATATGACCTCTGCTCCGCCCTCTCTCGCAGCAGAAATAAGCCTTTTCACATTTTCTTTAAACAGCTCAAACCCATACAGTTCCGGATTTGTTATAAGCTTTTGCGTGTCAACTACCAGCAGTACCATCATACCACCCCTTTCCAAAACTATTATACCACATTACATATCAACCCACAAGCAAAAAGACACAGAAGAAACCCTCTGTGTCTAATTTTCTTTATACTGTCCTCGCCGGACGGGCATAACTTTTCTTGTAAGAAAAGTTATCAAAAGAACTTTACTCCTCGGCGGGAAAAGAGTTATTCCTCGCAGAGTACTCCCCCGCGATTCCGTTAAAATGCACCGCAGGTGTCACCTTAGTCTCGGCTCTCCTGAAAGGGGAGCTGGCACGAGTTCATTTGTGAACTCGTGACTGAGGGGTTATCCGAATACCGAATTATTTGTCAATGCCGAGATTTTTAACTTGAACGGCATATTCCTGCTGGAACTGCATGTTAACCTTGTTGATTTCATCAAGGTTCTTTGCAGCGATGCCCTGATAACCTGCAAGACCGCTTGTGATGAAGTTATAAGCACCCTGAACAATGCTCTTTGCATAGTCATTAGCCTGCTTCTTATATTCGTTGCAGTCGCCTGTTGTCTTTGCAATCATAGCCTGAACTGTCTTTTCTGTTTCAGCCTTGATTCTCTCTGACTCTTCTCTTGCCATTCTTGTGATGTTGTGCTCTTTTACAAGCTCTGCAGCCTGATTGTTTGCACGTGCAATAATAGCCTCAGCGTCAGCCTGCGCCTTTTTAACAACATCGTTGTAATAAGCCTGTGACTTTGCTGTGGTTTCGTTTTTGTAATTCTGAGCATCTGAAACAAGCTTGTCTGCCTTATCGTTAGCGTCGGAGATAATGCTTGCCTCTCTGCCGATAATGTCCTTTGACTTGAGGAATTCCTCAGGGAATTTTTCCTGCATAAACTGAACAAGTGTGTCAACGTCACGGCCGTTAACTATTCTCTTGCTCTTTGAGAAGAAGAACTTCTTTGCATTTGACACATAAAGTGACATCTGCTCAACAAGCTGCTCAAAGTCGAGATCCTTCCACTTTTCTTCTGCTTCGTCGTGGTTGTAAGGACCGAATTCTCTTACTTCCTCATACTCCTCTTCTTCATAAGTATCATCCATGTAATCGTCTGAACCCTCTACGTCTTCTACTTCGAGATCTTCGATATCGTAAGTTGCCATATCTTTATCATCCTTTCATTAATTTATCAATTATTTCTTTTGATACTTCCTTGGGGATAAAAGGTGTTACATCACCGCCGAGCATGCAAACCTGTTTTATTACGCTTGAGCTCAAAAACATATTCTCACTGCTTGCAGCCATGAATACCGTTTCAGTTTCACCGTTGAGTTTTTTGTTGATAAGCGCCTGCTGAAATTCATCCTCAAAGTCTGAAACAGCTCTCAGACCCTTGACAATTGCAACTGCACCTTGCAGTCTTGCATAATCTGCAAGCAGACCCATATATGAATCCACGTTTACATTGTCAAGACCCTCAGTGCATTTTTTAACAAGCTCAACTCTTTCCTCAACGCTGAAAGCATGGGAGCCTGCCTTGCGGTAGTTAGACATAACAACCACAATAACCTTATCAAAAAGCTTTGCACTTCTCTTGATTATATCCAGGTGACCTCTTGTTATAGGGTCAAAGCTTCCCGGATATATGGCAATTCTTTCTTTCATAACTCAGTCCTCCTGAGTGTCCCTTCTGTAAAGGAACAGTCCCGTTTTGCCGTACCTGTACTTTTTCTGAAGTCGGAAGTCACCTGCGTACTCGGGAAGCTCATCCTTAAAAGGAGCCTCGCAGATTATCACACCGCCCTCATTCATAACCTCAGCCGTCTTTTCCAGTGCTTTTTCGAGTATTCCCACAGAATAAGGCGGGTCGAGAAAAGCAATGTCATATTTTTCAGTTCTTCTTGACAGAAAGCTTAAAGCGTCACTGCAGATAACAACCGCTTTTTTTGAAAAGCCTGTGTGTTCAAGATTTTGCTTTATAACCTCGATACTCTTTTTTGACATATCAACGATAACTGCGCTGTCTGCCCCTCTTGAAAGAGCTTCTATTGCAAGCTGGCCGCTACCGCCGAAAAGATCGAGTACCTTCCTGCCTTCAATTTCAAACTGAATGATGCTGAAAAGTGCTTCTTTAACTATGTCTGTGGTAGGTCTTACGTCCTCACCCTCAAGGGTGATAAGCTTTCTGCCTCTGGCAGAACCCGTGATAACTCGCATATAATCCCTCCCTGACGCAGTTAGTTACGATACATTATCACATTTTTTAAGAAAAAAATCAACACTATTTGCCTAATTTCTACTTTTTTACTTAAATTTACTATTTGTTATAGGATATTTTTACCTAATAATACAAGGCTTTACTCTAATTCAGCCTTAGGAGCAACTTCTTTTCTGCCATGGTTATAGAGCTTTCTGTTATCAAGAGCCCACTGTCTGGGTGTGAACTCTCCTGTCTTGACGTCACCTACGGCACTTGTAATTTCATAAACCGTTGCATCAAGAGTGTCAAGCTGACTTAAAATCTCAGCTTCAAGGAACATGGGTCTTACTGCCGCACCGAAATCGGGTTCACCGTGGTGTGAAATAACCATATGCTCAAGAAGCATTGCCTTATCTTCACTTATGCCAAACTCTTTTGCTTTCATTTCGATTTTAACTGCGCCCATAACAAGGTGACCTATAAGCTCACCCTTCACGCTATATCCCGAAGCAAGACCTGCAGAGCTTATCTGGAACTCGTCAATCTTGCAAAGGTCGTGGACTATTATTCCGCACATAAGCAGGTCTCTGTCAACGGCAGGGTACAGTCTGCACACGCCCTCAGCGAGTCTTATGATTGACAGTGTGTGATAGAGCAGTCCGCCTCTTATGGCGTGGTGCAGTTTAAATGCTGCAGGCCAGAAAAGAAGCTCTTTTTCTCTGTCTTTTACAAGGGCGTATGTAAGCTGCTTTAATTCCTCATCTTTAACCGAAGCGATAATATTCATAATCTGACCGAGCATCATCTCACCGCTGTACTCTGCCGTGGGAACGAAGTCTGTTACACTCACTCCGTCATTTTCGTTGACGAGTCTTATCTTTTCAACTCTTAATTGGTCACTGCCGTTAAACTGAGTAATGCTGCCTCTTATTTTAACAAGGTCACCCGGGGCATAAACGCCATGTGTGAGCTCACTGTAATCCCAGAGTTTGCCGTTTATCTCACCTGTCTTGCTGCATAAAACCATATCAAGATAGGCGGCACCTTTTACATTTGCTTTTTTATCGGCTGTTTTAACAAGCCAGAAGCCGTCTGTTGTGTTAGCCATATACATCATCCTTTCTTAAATGCAGAATGCAAAATGCAAAATGCAAAATTGTGGTCGCGGGTTTGTCACTCACTGATAAGTAAGCCTTCCCCCCGCAAAGAAAGTTAATATTAAATACCAACCTTCGTTGATTATAGAATGTATTTTTTTCATCTCACCAATTTGGCGGAATATAACTTGAACCTTGTATAAACTTGAACGGATATAATCGGAGCGAAGCGACCCGCCATTTTTCATTTTGCACTTTGCACTTTGCATTGTAACACGCCTGCAGGCGTTTTACCTGAACCCTTCTCCCAAAACCTCGCCTGCATCACAGACAACTGTGAATGCCTTAGGGTCTTTCCGGGATATAAGGCGTAATATATTTCTTATCTGTATTTTCTTTGCGGCACACATAATCAGGCTCTTATCTTCCTGCGTATAGCCGCCCTTCACGGGAAGCACCGTTGCGCCTCTGCCGATTTCACCCAATATTGCCGAAAGTATTTCTTCGCTTTTTTGCGTTATGATAAAAACAAGCTTTGAGTGGTCACTGCCGTAAAGGACAGTATCAATTACCCTTGAGGATAAGAATATAACAATAATAGCGTACATTATGCTCTCAAGCTCGCCGTAAACCGCAAAGCTGAGCAGTACAACAGCGAAATCTATAAACAAAATAACTCTGCCCATTGAAAGGCGGGGATATTTCTTTCTCAGGAGCATTGCAACTATATCCGTACCGCCGGTGGTAGCACCTGTAATAAACACGAGGGCAAGACCGACGCCCGAAAGTACACCGCAGAAAATGCACCCTAAGAGCTTGTCCCCTGTGTAAGGTGTGATAAAGGCTGAGCCTAAATCTATAAGCGAAGTGAACACTGCCGTAGCACAGACTGTTCTTATGAGAAATGTGCTTTTAAGATAACGCCATGCAAGAAAGAACAAGGGGATATTCATCAGAAATATTGCCGTGCCTATGGGCATCCAGGGCAAAAGGTGATTTATCACCGTACCTACACCCGTAAGGCCTCCCTGAACTATATTGTTAGGCGCTGAAAACATATTGACGGAAACGCTGAAAACACCGCTGCCGAGCACCCATAAAAATATATCCCAAAGTGTTCTTTTAATTTTCAATCACACAACCTACCTACAAAAGGGGATCACTCAGCAGTCATTACCGAAAACAGCTCACGCAGACGGTCAATCTCACCCTTGAGATATAAATATCCGAAAAGTGCTTCCACGCCCGTTGCGTAGTGATAATCTCCCTCACTCGCATTTTTTGCTTTGTGGTTAGTATGGGCATTTCTGCCCCGTTTAAATACACTCAGCTCTTCTTCTGAGAGAAGGGGCAGAATTTTTTGTGCAGCCTCAGCCTGAGCCTGAGCCTTAACAAGCTTTGTTGCCTCTTTATGAAGCTTATTGACAGGTCTGTTTGCCTGACAGACTAATGTTTCTCTGACAAACAAATCAAAAACCGTGTCACCCACAAAAGCAAGGTTAAGGGGGCTGAGCATTTTTGCATCACATTCTGTTTCTATAAATCTTTCCATATACATTCCTTTTCATGAAGCGAAGCTTCATTTCATGGTGCCAATCATTTCATGCCCTTGGCATTTCATGACCGCAGGTCATTTCATAATTATGATTATATCAGCCCTCGCCGGGCAGGCGTTACTTTTTGCTAGCGCCAAAAAAGTAACAAAAAACGCGCTGATATTTTTTTTAATTCACAAATTCAAACTCATAATCATAAACGCTTACAATGTCGCCTTCCTGAATTCCCTTTTCACGCAGTGCATCAATAATTCCGCTGGAAATAAGCACTCGCTGGAAATACTGAAGCGACTCATAGTCATCAAGGTCAGTACGGCAGATAATCTTAATAAGCCAGGGAGCTTCAACGATATAAACATCATCTTCCACTGTAATCTCAAAGCCTGTATTCTGCTTTGCGAGCAGTGTTTCAAGAGGAATTTCCTCACTCTCATATCTTCTCACAGGCGGCAGGGTACTGAGCATAGCCGCAACAGCGTCAACAACCTCTTTTGTGCCCTCAACTATGGGTGCGCACATTTCAAAATACTTATAGCCCTGCTCTTCGATATAAGCTCTGAAGCGCTCTCTCTGCTCGTCTGTAGCAAGGTCGATTTTGTTTGCAACCACTATCTGAGGTCTTTCTGAGAGCTCGGGATTAAATCTTTCAAGCTCAAGATTGATTTTTTCAAAATCCTCTATAGGGTCTCTGCCTTCGCTGCCTGCGACGTCAACAATATGAACGAGCATACGGCAGCGGTCAACATGACGAAGGAAAGCGTGACCCAGGCCGACGCCTTCACTTGCGCCCTCAATAAGGCCGGGGATATCGGCAATAACAAATGATGTGCCTTCACCAAGTGACACAACACCTAAGACGGGAGTGATTGTTGTGAAGTGATAGTCTGCAATAATGGGCTTTGCCTGACTGACAACAGAAATAAAGCTTGACTTACCAACATTTGGGAAGCCTAAAAGTCCCACATCGGCAAGGAGTTTGAGTTCAAGCACTACTTCCCATTCTTCGCCCGGGTTACCGCTTTTGGCAAATCGGGGAGTCTGTCTTGTGGGGGTTGCAAAGTGGCTGTTACCCCAGCCGCCTCTGCCGCCCTTTGCAGCAATAAAGCTGTCATCATCTGACATATCAGCCATAAGAGTGCCGCTTTCTTTTTCTTTTATGATAGTACCACGGGGTACACGGATAACAAGGTCTTCACCTTTTTTACCGTTTCGTCTGCCGCCCTGTCCGTCCATGCCGTTTGGTGCCTTATATTTTCTCTTATACTTAAAGTCTGCGAGGGTTGACAGATTATCGTCAACAACAAAAACTATGTCGCCGCCCTTGCCGCCGTCACCGCCGTCGGGACCGCCTGAAGCAACATATTTTTCACGGTGAAATGCAACAGCACCGTTGCCGCCGTCACCTGCTTTGATTTTTATCACGGCTTTATCTATAAACATTGGAAAGCCTCCTTTTACTACATAGTTTGGCATAATCAATTTATTATACTATATAAGATAAAAAATTGCAAATATTTCTTTTTGTACGCGAGGAAGTTCCTGTAGGAGGGGCGGCTCCATTAAATCGCTTTGCGATTTTACGGCGACAGCGTCGCCGACCCGAATTTCATTCGGGTATGGAGCCGCCCGCCACCGTTTCCCTCTACAGCAAAAGAAAAGAACGCAGGCACTCACCCGCCTTCAGAAATCTATTTATTTTACCACGCTCTCAACCATATCTGCAAAGGGCTTTTTCGCAAATGTTTGTTGCACATCCTGTTGTGCATTATTCACAGTTCTCAAGAATCACTAAAAAGATCTTATTTACACTCAATATTGTTTTTGTCTCTTTTACACAACTTTTTATTTGCTATTTTGGTAATTTCATTTAGAACTCTTGATAAAATGTTTGTATAGTTTATGTGCAAATTAACGAAAATTTAAAATTTATTTAAATTATGTTGACAAAAACCCTCTTTGATAGTACAATGTGTTTGACTCTAAATAGGGTTACTATCTCTATTTCATATTATGAATCTTGCGAAAGGAGAAACGCAGAATGGATTTTAATGCTTTATTAAACGTGTGGAATGAATTCCTTGCATTTATGGACCGTGTAGTTCAGTGGCTCCAGTACTTATTTGCAAACGGCGAATGGCCCCCCGCAGATTACCCCGACTTCGACGACGAGCTTCCCACAGCTTAATTATGTTTACCTGTTTTTAGGAAGGAGAATTAACCATGAATTGGGCAGAACTTGTTGAAAAGATTTATCTTGCAGTATCAAGAATTTTTGACGGTTTCCTTAACTTCTTAGATACTATCTTCAAGATGGAACTTTAATTTAAAAGTATAACCTCTTCGCATATCGAAGAGGTTTTCTTTTTCCTCCGGACTATATAAAAACTCCCCGAAGTTAATTGCTTCGGGGAGATAATTTTTATGAGCCGATTAAGCCTTCCTTAAGTGACACATCGAAGCCCTGCTCTTTGTATCTGTTATACATATCTATATTGTTAATTACGTTTACTATTCTTGTTACCCAGAAAAGGAGCTTCAGAAGAGGCTTGGAGTTTCTCATTTTGTGTCCGCCCTCTCTGTCTGTCTTTTCAATTTGGAGAGAATAGAACTCTTCGTCACTGTCAACTGTATATGATTTGATTGTAAGGCTGTCCTCACTGAAATCGAGCAGATTATAGATGATTTCTTCCTCAAGGAAAGTATATGCTACATTTTCGCCTATGGGAGGAATTTCGCCCTCATCTGTGAGCAGGGGTGCAAGGTTGTTTATTGAACCTGATGAAAGGTAGATGGTACCCTGGGGATTTTTGATTTTGCTTGCGCCTGCAAGACCCTGAACTGTCTTGTTATCATAAATAACATTTGAAACACTGTAATAGTGGCTGTGGCCGTAAAGGCAAAGGTCAACGCCGAATTCGTCAAACAGCGGAGTCCACAGCAGACGGAGAAGTGCATTTTCACTATAGAGCCAATCTTCTCTGCCACCGAACATATCGTGGTGCATAACGGCAATTACCCACTTTGCGTCGGGATTATCCTTAACTGCTTTTTTCATAAACAGATAATGACCGGGCATTGAGGTGTTGCATGAGTCGAGCATAAGGAAAAGAGCGCTTCCCTGTCTGAACCAATAGTCATTACCGATATATGACTTGAAGTTCATAGTCTCGGACTCGTTGGGAAGTGAGGTGTAATACTTATAGCCCACGCTCTTTCTGTCGTGGTTACCTACTGTGGGAGCATAGGTAATTTCCTTCATCGTTTCGGGGCTGCTCAAACCCTCATATTCACATCTGAGACCTTCGCCTGCCTGGTCGCCGCCTGAAAGGAGCAGATCAAGTGTGTTGCCCTTTGAAAGTGCCTTCTGCCTTGCCTTTTCAAGCATTCTGTTGTAGTTATAGTTTGTGTTTCTGAGTCTGTTTTCATCATTCTCATCATTATTACTTGAGTGAATATCGGAAACATAGAGAGCTGTGAAGCTGTCATAGTTTTCTACTGTGAATTCATAAGTCTCTGAGGTGAAATCACCGCTTACACACTTATAGCTGTAATCGCCTGCTGTGAGACCTGTAAGGTGTGCGCTGAGTCTGTAATCTCCCTCGGGAGCAGCATTGGCCGTAGCAGTGATTTTCTCTGTACCCTTTGCTGAGGTCAGCTCAACATAGCCATCCTTGCTGTGGCTGTACCATGCGATGTTTCTTTCGCTTTCGTTACTGCCGGGGAACATTGTCACTGCGGCAAGATATTCTGTGTCCTGTACATTCCACTTGTCATTCCACTGCTGCTGTGTGAGATCTGCTGCCGAAGCTGTGCCGAAGCAGGACATAAGCATAAGAAGTGCTAAAAGAATGCTGATTGATTTTTTCATTGTTCTCATTGTTTTTTCTCCTTACTTCATTTGTGATTTATAATAATTCATCAGACAGCCTTCAAGGATAATTGTCTTTTCTTCTTCGGTAAGACCCTTGACATAAAGAGTTATATCCTCTGTGCCGCCCTTTGTTATTACCTTTGCAGGAATTTCTTCTTTGCCGTTTTTGATTGCATCTCTGATGCCGGGTACGAAAACATAGTCGCCGTCTGAGTAATTAAATTCTCTTTCCTTATCAAGCGTAAAGGGAAGAATACCCCAGTTGATGCAATTGCTTCTGTAACGCTTTGTTGCAAACTCATAGCAGATATTCGCAAAGCCGCCAAGCACCTTCTGACATGAAGCTGCCTGCTCTCTTGCAGAGCCGTCACCGGGTCGTCTTGCAAAGACACATGAGCCGAACTGTGTATGCTTTGAAGTTTCTTCGGCGTTGTCGCAAACCTTTGCGAGCACATCAATAACCTCAGCTGAGGAATTATCCTCTCTTCTTCTTGCCTCTTCGGCGGCTACAGCCTTTGCTCTGGGCACATACTGAGGCTCACGGCGTGAGAGTGCATATTCTGAAAGGCGAAGGGGATTTGAACGGTAGGATGAGGTTTCACCTGAGGGGATAAGCTCGTCTGTTGTGGTAACATCGTCGTGAATTACACAGGCAAGTTTCACAAGAAGGTTATCCTCAAGAGCGTACATCTTGGGCCAGTCTGTGATATTGGGGCCGAATTTAAGCTCTGCGCTTTCGTCAGCCTTGTCGAAGCCCTGATATACTCTCTTTTCATATACACCCTGCTCAAAGGCATAAGTGCTGTCATATTCGGGGATTTCTATATCGGTTGCAGCTGTGAGTACACCCTTATTAAGAGCAGTTGCGGCAATTGAGCGTGAGTCAACAAGTGCAACACCTGAAAGCTGACCGTCACCGGGTTTACTGCCTTCTCTGTTGGGGAAGTTACGGGTTGTGTGTCTGATTGAAAGCCCGTTGTTGGCAGGCACATCACCTGCACCGAAGCAGGGACCGCAGAAGCAAGGCTTAAAGACTGCACCTGCTTCAAGAAGCTTGCCCTGAACACCGTTTCTGATAAGCGCAAGGTTAACAGGCACACTTGAGGGGTACACGGAAAGATTGAAATAGCCGTCACCTGTGCTCTTGCCGTCAAGAATTGCAGCTGCTTCGCAGATGTTTTCAAACATACCGCCTGCACAGCCTGCAATAACACCCTGATCGATGTAAATCTTGCCGTCAACAACCTTATCCATAAGCTTAAAGTCAACCTTATCACCGAACTGAGCCTTAGCTGTCTTTTCAACTTCGCGGAGAATTTCGGGGTTTGCCTGAAGCGCATGAATTGTGTAAGCATTTGAGGGGTGGAAGGGAAGAGCAATCATGCTTTCCATTTTGGCAAGGTCGATTTTAATTGCCATATCGTAGTAGGCAACCTTTTCGGGTGCGAGTTCTTTATAATCCTGAGGTCTGCCGTGTACTGTATAGAAATCCTTAACCTTTTCGTCTGTTTCCCATATAGATGAAAGGCAGGCTGTTTCCGTTGTCATAACGTCAATGCCGATACGGAAGTCCATGCTGAGATTTTTCACACCGGGGCCTACGAATTCGAGAACTTTATTTGTTACAAGACCGTCTTTGAACACGGCACCGCAAAGTGCAATTGCAACGTCGTGGGGGCCTATGCCTCTCTTAGGAGCGTTTTCAAGATAAACAAGCACAACCTGAGGAGGTGTGATATCCCATGTGTTGCTGAGGAGCTGTTTTACAAGCTCGGGGCCGCCTTCACCTACACCCATAGTACCCAGAGCGCCGTAACGGGTATGGCTATCTGAGCCAAGGAGCATATTGCCGCACTTTGACATCATTTCTCTTGCGTATTGGTGAATAACTGCCTGATTTGCAGGCACATATATACCGCCGTACTTTTTAGCAGCGGAAAGACCAAAAACATGGTCATCCTCGTTAATGGTACCGCCAACGGCACAAAGGCTGTTGTGGCAGTTTGTCATAGCATAGGGCAGAGGGAACTTTTTAAGTCCGCTTGCTCTTGCAGTCTGGATAATGCCCACATAGGTGATGTCGTGTGAAATGAGTGAGTCGAACTTCACTCTCATTTTATCCCCGCCGGGAGTAGTGTTATGTGAATTTAAAATTGAATAGGCAATTGTGCCGTTTCTGTCATCTCTTGCAGAGAGTCCCATTGAAGAAAGTTCTGCTTTTTGTTCTTCGGGTGTACCGCTTACGAGCACTCTGCCGTCAACAAGATGCACACCATGGTTGATGATTTCTATCATTTATATCTTCCTTTCGATTTGATTTAAACTAAATTTTCAATGAAGCGGAGCTTCATTTCATGGCGAAGCCATTTCATAACCCTCAGGTTATTTCATGCACGAAGTGCATTTCATCATCTTTTTTGTCCTCGCCGGACAGGCATTCTTTTTTCTGCCGCGAAAAAAGAATCAAAAACGCGTTGATATTTTTAATAATATCGTCTGTAAATATGATTTATCTCTCTGTAATATGCTTTATCAATTGAATCAAGTCCCTCTTGGCTGATTCTGAAAGCCCAGTTGTTTTCTGTTGTGCCGGGGATGTTCATTCTTGCGTCCTTGCCGTAACCGCACATATCCTGCACTGCAACTATGGCAGTGTCTGCGGCACTTTTCCACACAGTTTCAATAACTGCTCTGCAGGAACCGCTGTAAGCTCCTCCGTCACCCCAGTTCTCACCGCCGTAGCAGCAGTAGCGAAGAGCAAAAGCTCTCTCGTCAGGTGTGGCATCCCACAGCCAGCCGAGGATTGTGTTATTGTCGTGTGTACCCACATAGGCGACGGAATTTTTAGGATAATTATGAGGTAAGTGAGTGCTGTCACCCATAGGGTCA
>JAZSPF010000062.1:0-16274 GCA_045537315.1 Acutalibacteraceae bacterium | reverse complement strand
GAAATTAAAGAGTGATGCAGAAAGCTATCTCGGACAGACAGTAACAGAAGCTGTTATCACTGTTCCCGCATATTTCACAGACGCACAGCGTCAGGCAACAAAGGACGCAGGTAAGATTGCAGGCCTTGAAGTAAAGAGAATTATCAACGAGCCCACAGCAGCAGCTCTTGCTTACGGCATTGACAAGGAAGCTGACCAGAAGGTTATGGTTTATGACCTTGGCGGCGGTACCTTCGACGTTTCAATCATCGAAATGGGCGACGGTGTTCAGGAAGTTCTTGCAACTGCAGGTAACAACCGTCTCGGCGGTGACGACTTCGACCAGAGAATCATCGACTGGCTCGTAGCAGGCTTCAAGGCTGAGCAGGGCGTTGACCTTCGCGGCGACAAAATGGCTATGCAGAGACTTAAGGAAGCAGCAGAAAAGGCTAAGATTGAGCTTTCAGGCGTAACATCATCAGCTATTTCACTTCCCTATATCACAGCAGATGCAACAGGTCCCAAGCATCTTGAAACAACTCTCACAAGAGCTAAGTTCAATGAGCTTACAGCAGATCTTGTTGAAGCTACAATGGGTCCCGTTCGTCAGGCAATGGCAGACTCAGGTCTCAATGCTTCTCAGATTGACAAGGTGCTTATGGTCGGCGGTTCATCAAGAATTCCCGCAGTAAGCGACGCTATCAAAAAGTATATCGGCAAGGAACCCTTCAAGGGCATCAACCCCGACGAATGTGTTGCTATCGGTGCAGCTCTTCAGGGCGGTGTTCTCGGCGGCGATGTTAAGGGCCTTCTCCTTCTCGACGTTACACCCCTTTCACTTGGTATCGAAACAATGGGCGGTATCAACACAAAGGTTATCGAAAGAAATACAACTATCCCCACAAAGAAGAGCCAGATTTTCTCAACTGCAGTTGACAATCAGCCTTCAGTAGAAGTTCATGTTCTTCAGGGCGAAAGAGAATTCGCAAAAGACAACAAGACTCTCGGTGTATTCAGCCTTGACGGCATTATGCCTGCTCGTCGCGGTGTACCTCAGATTGAAGTAACCTTCGACATCGATGCTAACGGTATCGTACACGTAAGCGCTAAGGATCTCGGCACAGGCAAGGAGCAGTCAATCTCAATTACATCCTCAACAAACATGTCAAAGGAAGACATTGAAAAGGCTGTAAGAGAAGCAGAGCAGTTCGCTCAGGAAGACAAGAAGCGCAGAGAAGATGTTGACACAAGAAACGAAGCAGACCAGATGGTTTATCAGTGCGAAAAGATTCTCTCAGAAGATGGTGCACAGAATCTTCCCGAAGAAGATAAGGCAGAAATTCAGTCAAAGATTGACGCACTTAAGAACGCACTTCAGGGTGAAGACATCAACCTTATCAAGAATGAAAAGGAAGCTCTCACACAGGCTTTCTATAAGATCAGCGAAAAGCTTTATCAGCAGACTCAGGGCGCACAGCAGGCAGGCGGCTTTAACCCCAATGACTTTGCAGGTGCTCAGGGCGGTTATGCAGACCCCGGCGCAGGTGCAGACGGCTATTCAGATGCAGGCTACACCGATGCAAACTTCACAGATGCTAACTAAACAATTTTTCGGAGCTGTCTTTACGGCAGCTCCATATTGTGCATTGAGAGGATAATATTCAAATGGCAGAAAATAAACGCGATTACTATGAAGTCTTAGGTGTCAGCAAAGGCGCCTCAGACGATGAAATAAAAAAGGCTTATCGCAAGCTGGCAAAGCAGTATCACCCTGACCTTAATCCGGGCGATGCCACGGCAGAGGCAAAGTTCAAAGAGGCAAACGAGGCTTATGAGGTACTCTCGGACTCTGATAAAAAGGCACGCTATGACCAGTACGGTCACGCAGGTGTTGACCCCAACTTCGGTGCAGGTGGCTTTGGCGGCGGTTTCGGCGGCTTTGGCGATGCTTTTGACTTAGGCGACATCTTAGGCAGTATGTTCGGCGGCGGTTTTGGCGGCGGCTTCGGTGGCGGCAGACAGCAGAATCCCAACGCTCCTAGAAAGGGCGCTACAATTCAGACCAGTGTGACTATCTCTTTTGAAGAGGCTGCAAAGGGTTGTAAAAAGACTGTCAATGTTGAGAGAAGCGAAGTCTGCGATGAATGCGGCGGCAACGGCTGTGCAAAGGGCACATCACCCGAAACCTGTAAAACCTGCGGCGGCAGAGGTCAGGTCAATGTTCAGCAGAGAACGCCTTTCGGTGTTATGAGCACATCAAGGCAGTGCACAGACTGCGGCGGTAAGGGCAAAACTATTAAAAACCCCTGCGGTAACTGCAGAGGCACCGGCTTTGTAAGAAAAAGACAGACAGCAGAGATTGATATTCCTGCAGGTATAGATGACAGACAGACCCTCAATGTCAGAGGCGGCGGAAATCCCGGTGTCAACGGCGGACCCAAGGGTGACCTTCGTGTCAATGTCAATGTAAGACCCCATCCCTTCTTTGAGAGAGACGGCTTTGATGTATGGTGTGAGGTTGCCGTAACCTATGCTCAGGCGGCTCTTGGTGACACTCTTTATATTCCCACTCTTGACGGCAAGGTGAAATACGAGCTTCCGGCAGGCACACAGCCCGGTGAGGTTTTCCGTTTCAGAGGCAGAGGTATTCAGCAGCTTTCATCCCGTAACAAGGGTGACCAGTTTGTCAAGATTGTTGTTGAGGTACCGAAGAATCTTTCACAAAAGCAGAAAGAGCTTCTCAGGGAGTTTGACTCAACACTGACAAATAAGCCTAAAAATAATATTCCCGACGGCAATATTGTGGGTGAAGAAAAAAAGAAATCTTCTTTTTTTGATAAATTTAAATAAAAACAAGGACCGTATCGTAAAAATGTTTTATGATACGGTTTTTAAATTACAAAATGGTATTGTTAAATTCGTCAAAATGTGATAAAATATAACATATTCAGAAAGGGGTGTTCATATGGTTGAAAATGATAGACTTCATTATCTCAGACAAAAGGCTATGAATCTTCCCTTGACTCCCGGTGTTTATATTATGAAGGATAAATCTGGGAAAATCATATATATCGGCAAGGCAAAAAAGCTGAAAAACAGAGTCAGTCAATATTTCGGCTCTCAGAATAAGCACTCTGCCAAGGTGCGAAAAATGGTTGAAAATGTGAGCGATTTTGACTATATTCTCACCGACAGTGAATTTGAGGCTCTTGTGCTTGAGTGCAGTCTCATAAAGCAGAATATGCCAAAATATAACATTCTGCTCAAAGACGACAAAGGCTACAGCTATATAAAAATAACGCCTAATCCTTGGGGCAGAATATCTGCCTGTTTCAGAAAAGACGATAACTCGGCAGAGTACCTTGGACCTTATATGGGCAATTACAGTGTGACAAATGTTGTGGAGCAGGCGTCGGAGATTTTTATGCTTCCCACCTGCAACAAGACTTTCCCTAAAAACATCAACCGTAATTCGAGACCTTGTCTAAATTATTTTATCCATAAATGCTCGGCACCCTGCGCGGGGAAAATCAGTCAGAAAGATTATGAGGAAAATCTCGCAGGGGCAATTGACTTTATAAAAGGCGGCAGTGCCGAGACGGTGAAAAGACTTCAAAGCGAGATGGAAACGGCGGCCGAAAATTTAGAGTTTGAAAAAGCGGCAAAGCTCCGTGATAAAATTAAAGCCATTGACCGTATTGCCGCAAGGCAAAAGGTTGTGGTGGAGGGTAGCGTTGAGGAAGATGTTTTTGCTATAGCGCAGCGAGGTGATAAGGCCTGTCTTGCAGTGCTTTGTTTCAGAGAGGGACTGCTTGCAAACACAGAGCATTTCATTATCGATTATTCCGAAAATCTTGCCGACACACGGTATGAACTCATCACATCATACTATTCCACGGGCAGACAGATACCGCCTTTAATTGTCGTTGACGGTGATGTTACCGATAAAGAACTGGTTGAAGAGTACCTGACAACGAAAAGAGGCAAAAAGGCTCTTATCTTAAAGCCTCAGCGCGGCGAAAAGGTACGCGTTATGGAAATGTGCCTTCAGAATGCCGCCCAGAAACTCGGCGAAAATATCGGAAGAAAAGGCAAGGAAACTGCAATACTTGACGAGCTTGCGAAACTGTTAGGTCTTGCCAAAACGCCGGAATACATCGAGTCTTACGATATATCCCACACGGCAGGCAGCGACAATGTGGCAGGTATGGTTGTATTTAAAAATGCTCAGCCGCTTCGCAGTGCATACAGACGCTTTGCCATAAAAGGTTTTGACGGTCAGGACGATTACGGCTCTATGAGGGAAGTTATCTCACGCCGACTTAATAGATTCGTTGAACAGCAGGAAACGGGTGAGGGATTTGGCAGACTTCCCGACCTTATACTTCTCGACGGCGGTCAGGGTCAGGTAAATGCCGTCAAACCCATAATTGAAGCCTTTGGTTTTGATATACCTGTATTCGGTATGGTTAAAGACTCAAAGCACCGCACAAGAGCAATTGCTTCAGACGGCGGTGAAATAAGCATAACTTCAGGCAGGGGAGTGTTTACTCTTGTGTCAACAATTCAGGAGGAAGTTCACCGCTTCGCCATATCTTATCACAAGCAGAAGCACACTAAAAATTCTCTTCACACAAGTCTTACAAAAATTGAAGGCATAGGCGAAAAGAAGGCGGCTGCTTTGCTTGTGAATTTCAGGACTCTTGCAAAAATCAAAGCGGCAACCCCTGAAGAACTCTCGGCAGTTAAAGGTATAACAAAAAAAGACGCTCAGAATATATATGAGCATTTTAAAATAAAGTAAGGAAGTGAAAATTATGACAATACCCGAAAGTCTCAGAAAAATCAGAAAAGCACACAAACTCACTCAGCAGGATATTGCAAATGTACTTGGTGTAGACAGAACAACCTATACCCTTTACGAAACAGGTGCAACAAATCCGCCCATTGAAACTCTTGAAAAGCTCTCAAGTATGTATAATGCAACTATCGGATACATTCTCGGCAAAGAAGATAATAATCACCCAGAGAGATTAAACAAAGCTGCTTTTGTTTCCGAGGGTGATATTGACCCCATTGCTTTTCTGTCAAAGGATGAAAGAAAACTGCTTCTTTCATACAGAGTTTTATCCGAAGAAAAAAAAGAGCAGCTCAGAAAACAGATAGCAGAAGCGCTGAAAGAAGAATAATATTGCGGTTTTGTCGATGGAATTTATTGAAAAATCCCTTGACAAAACAGAGTGTAGAATATATACTTTAATTACCAAATTTAAGGAGGCAAATAATTATGAAAAAGATTATTGCATTATTACTCACACTCATTATGACATTCTCACTCGCATCAGTTGCTTTTGCAACAGAGGGTGAAGTTGCTCCCGAAGCTCCCGAAACAGAAGCAGACGGCAGCGTAGTTGACAAAGCTGAAGAACTCCTTGGCGAATACAGCTGGATTCTTGACCTTCCCGCAAGCAGCCTTAAGCCCGCTCTTAAGATTGCAAAAATTCTTCTTAAGTTCCTCAAGGTTTATGTAAAGATTTGTTCAGCTTTCGGTCTTGATCCCCTTGAAACAGGTAAGTTCCTCTTCGATTTCGTCGGCGGTGTTATTGAAGACAACAAGGACAAGCTCCCCGAGATTACAGTTCCCGCACTTGCATAATTTTGCAGAAAGCAAAAGGCTCTCGAAAGAGAGCCTTTATTTTTTGCTTTTTTCTATTGCTCAAAGCCTTCTTTTATGCTATAATATATTGATTAAATTTCACGCCCGTTTTTAAGAGGTGAACTATGGCTAAGAAAAAAGAAAATATAAGAAACTTTTCCATCATTGCTCATATTGACCACGGCAAGTCAACTCTTGCCGACAGACTGCTTGAAATTACAGATTCCGTTGCGAAGCGTGATATGTCTGCGCAGATTCTTGACGATATGGACCTTGAAAGGGAAAGAGGCATTACTATAAAAGCACACGCCGTAAAGCTTGACTATAAGGCGAAAGACGGTGAAACTTATGAGCTCAACCTTATTGACACTCCGGGTCACGTTGACTTTAACTATGAGGTTTCACGTTCACTTGCAGCTTGTGAGGGCGCGATACTCATCATCGACGCTTCTCAGGGCATTGAGGCGCAGACCCTTGCCAATACATACCTTGCTCTTGATCACGACCTTGAGCTGGTACCTGTTATAAATAAAATTGACCTTCCTGCGGCAGAGCCTGACAGAGTTGCCACTGAGGTTGAGGATATAATCGGACTTGATTGCAGCAGCGCTCCGAGAGTATCTGCTAAGACAGGTGAAAATGTTGCCGAGGTACTCGAAAGAATAGTCGCTGACATTCCTGCACCCTCAGATGCTGAGGATAACGCCCCCCTCAAAGCTCTTATCTTTGACTCGGTTTACGATAACTATAAAGGTGTTATCGTTTATGTGCGTGTTATGCAGGGTACTCTCAAAGCAGGCGAAACAATGAAGATGATGGCAACAGGAGCTGAATTCAATGTTGTTGAGGTCGGCTATATGAGAGCAACCGGTCTTGAGCCTTGCAAAGAGCTTTCTGCAGGTGAGGTTGGCTATATAACCGCTTCCATTAAAACTGTACGAGATGCTAAGGTGGGTGACACAGTAACAAAACTGCAAAACCTTGCTACTGAACCTCTGCCCGGTTACAGAAAGGTTAATCCTATGGTTTACTGCGGTGTGTACCCTGCCGACGGTGCAGACTATGAGGCACTCAGAGAGTCACTGGAAAAATTACAGCTCAACGACGCTTCGCTTTCCTATGAGCCTGAAACCTCAGGCGCACTGGGCTTCGGTTTCCGTTGCGGTTTCTTAGGTCTTTTACATCTTGAGATTATTCAGGAAAGACTTGAACGAGAATATAACCTTGACCTTGTTACAACTGTACCGTCAGTTGTATATAAAATCCATATGAATGACGGCAGTGTTGTTGAGATTGATAACCCTACTCACTATCCCGACCCTGCTCATATTGATTTCTGTGAGGAGCCCATAACAAACGCTCATATCTATGCTCCCTCTGATTATGTAGGTGCAATTATGGATCTTTGCCAGGACAGACGAGGCACATTCAAGGATATGAAATATATCACCACAGACCGTGTTGATATTCACTATGAGCTGCCTCTCAATGAAATTATCTATGACTTCTTTGATGCACTCAAGTCACGCACAAGAGGTTATGCCTCCTTTGACTATGAGATATTCGAATACAGACGCTCAAGCCTGCAGAAGGTTGACGTGCTTCTCAACGGAGACATCATAGACGCACTGAGCTTCATAATCCACTCGGAAAAGGCTCAGAGCAGAGCCCGAAAGATTGCCGAAAAGCTGAAAATGCACATCCCCAGACAGATGTTTGAGATACCCATTCAGGTGGCAATCGGCTCTAAGGTTATTGCCCGTGAAACTGTCAAGGCTATGCGTAAAGACGTTCTCGCCAAGTGCTATGGCGGTGACATCACACGAAAGAAAAAGCTTCTTGAAAAACAGAAGGAAGGTAAAAAACGTATGCGTCAGTTCGGTACGGTTGAAGTGCCTCAGGAGGCATTTATGGCAGTGCTCAAGCTTGACGACGATAACTAAAAATATGACAGGAATATATATACACATACCCTTTTGCATAAGAAAATGTCCTTACTGTGATTTCTATTCCTTCAGCGCAGAAGAAAAAGATAAGGACAGCTATTTAGTGGCTGTCCTTTGTGCTTTGAAAGACAAAGCTTCTTTGGTACGCGATGAAGTGGATACGGTATATTTCGGCGGCGGCACGCCAAGTGTTTTCGGTGCCGAAAGGATAAGTGATATTCTCTCATGCATAAGAGATAATTATAAACTTACTCCCACTGCGGAAATAACAGTTGAGTGTAACCCCTCAAGTGTTTCGGCAGAGTTTTTTGAAATTCTCGCACAAGCCGGTGTAAACCGTATATCAATGGGTATGCAGTCGGCTGTTGAAAAGGAAAGAAAGGCACTCGGCAGACTTTCAGATAAATCTCAGGTCGTAAGGGCTATTACCTTTGCCAAAAGTGCAGGCATTGAAAATATCTCGCTTGATATTATGCTTGGTGTACCCTCACAGACTATAGAAAGTCTCAGCGAAAGCATCGATTTTCTCTTATCGGCAGGCATAAAGCATATCAGTGCCTATATGCTTAAAATAGAGGAAGGCACACCTTACCACACAGCGAAAGACAGATTATCTTTACCTGATGAGGATACGGTTTCTGATATGTATCTTCACACGGTGAAAAGACTTAATGATAGTGGCTTTTCACAGTATGAAATCTCAAACTTTGCTCTCTCAGGCTATGAAAGCAGACATAACCTAAAATATTGGCGCTGCGAGGAATATCTCGGTATAGGCCCATCTGCGCACTCTTTCCTTGGCGGCAAAAGATATTATTACAGCAGAGACTTTGACGCGTTCATAAAAGGTGAAGATATGATTTATGACTGTGACGGCGGCGACAGCGAGGAATATATTATGCTTGCCCTTCGTCTTAGTGAGGGACTCAGATTCGGGGAGTACAAAAGAAAATTCGGGAAAGAAATTGACGAAGAAATAATAAGAAAAGCAGAGAAATTTGAGAAAGCGGGACTTCTCACCGTAACCCATGGGGGCATTGTCCTGACAGCGGAGGGCTTTCTGCTTTCAAACACAATTATAGGAGAGCTGATATCATGAAACCTTACGGTCTTGTTTTAGCCGGCGGTGGCGGCAAAGGTGCTTATCAGATTGGCGCATGGAAGGCTATGAAAGAAATGGGCATAACCTTTGAGGCTGTGGCAGGTGCGTCAATCGGTGCTATTAACGGCGCGCTTATTGCAAGTGATGACTATGATAAAGCCACTGAATTCTGGCACAATATATCTGTTGATAAGGGTGTAAAATTTGCAAAAGACCTGCCCGATGCGGAAAATCTTTTTTCCAGAAAGAATTGGGGAGTGCTTTTCAGAGAGTTTGTCAAAAACAAGGGCATTGATGCTTCGCCTGCTGAAGAATTTGTCGCAGGTTATGTTGATGAAAAAAAGGTAAGAGACAGCAATATTGCATTGGGAATAGTAGCAGTGCAGATGACTCAGGGTGTTGTGCCAAGAGAAATCTTCATTCACGAAATTCCCGACGGTCAGCTTGTGGACTATCTTTTAGCTTCGGCTAATATTCCTCTTGCAACCAATATCGGCCCCGAGGGAGAGAAGTTTCTCGACGGCGGTGCCTATGACAATACGCCTCTCATGACACTTAAAAAGAGGGGATATAACCGTCTGATTATTGTTGATATTTCAAATATCAAAGGCTTTGCGCACAATCTTAATTACCTTAACAGTGAGGTTGTGCATATCAGACCTTATGATATGGACGATTTGGGAGCAACCTTTGATTTTGACGATGAAGTGATTGACAGACGAATTAAGCTTGGTTATCTCGACACGAAAAAGGCTTTTTCTTATCTTCTGGGTAACATATTCTATTTTGAGCCAGATACCTTCAGGGTTATGGTCAAAAGGTACTCTGCCGACACTGTGTTGCAGCTTGAGCAGATAGCTCATATGCTTAAGGTGGAAAAGGCGAAAATATATGATGAAAATGAGTTTGTCTCCACCGTCAAGGCTGAATATGAAAAAGAACTGATTTTGCAGAAAGAAAAGGAAGAGGCTCTGGAGCAGGAGAAAGACGGCTTAATGCTTCATCTGAAAAAACGCTTCATGGAAAAGAAAGATTTTGAGGATTATCCTTTAGCAGTGGAGCTTTTTGAAAGTCTCAACCCCGGCTTGACGGCAAAAGAAACGGCGGAGCTTGTATGATAAAAAAAGCACTTTTCTGCACACTGAATTCCAAATACATACACTCAGCTCTTGCTCCCTGGTGTCTTTTCACTGCCTGCAAAGAGGCAAAAGTACCATGTGAAATAAAGGTTGTTGAGGGTACCGTAAACGAAGATATAAAGGCAGTTTATGACAGAATTATAAGCGAAGAGCCTGATTTTGTTTCCTTTTCCTGCTATATATGGAATATAAAAAAGACTCTCGCTCTTTGCGATATGCTCAAAAAAGAGGGAGTGGTTATTGCACTTGGCGGTCCTGAGGTTTCCTACTGTCAAAAAGCAATGCTTGAGAATAACTCTTTTATAGACTATGTGCTCAGCGGTGAGGGTGAAAAAACAATGCCCGCACTTCTCTCTGTTCTCGCAAGCGGTGACAAGCCGGATATCAAAGGTGTTTCACTGCGTGAGGGAGAGAGCATAATTGTTTCTGAGGGAGAAATTATCGACTTTGAACACACTGTTTCGCCTTATTGCGAGGAATATTTTGAGAGCCTCGCAGGCAGAATCGCCTATATTGAAAGCAGCAGGGGTTGCCCCTTCAGCTGTGCCTTTTGCCTTTCGGGCAGATGCGGCAAGGTGAGATTTCTGCCTCTTGATAGAGTAAAAGAAGAAATGCTCCTGCTCACGAGCAAGGGTGCAAAAACAGTTAAATTTGTTGACCGCACCTTTAACTGCAACCCGAAGCGAGCCTTTGAAATACTTGGCTTCATAAAAGAGGAATACGGCAGAAAAATTCCGTCAGGTGTTTGTTTTCACTTTGAAATTGCTGCCGATATTCTTACAGAAGAACTCTTTGATATAATCGGAAAACTCCCAAAAGGTGCAGTGCAGTTTGAAGTGGGTATACAGTCTTTTAACGAGAATACACTTAAAAAGATAAACCGCAGAACAGATGTAAATTTAGTTCAGACGAATGTTGAAAGACTGCTGTCTTTCGGCAACTGCCATGTGCATATTGATCTTATTGCAGGTCTGCCTGAGGAAAGTTACGACAGTTTTGTTGACGGTTTTAACAGAGCTTATAACATAGGTGCAAATATGCTCCAGCTTGGCTTTCTCAAAATACTTCATGGCTCACCTATGAGCGAAAATAAAGAGGAATACCCCTGCGTTTACAGTAGTGAGCCGCCTTATGAGGTTGCTTCAACGCCCTATATCAGTGAAAAGGAACTTCACCTTCTTCACATATGTGAAAATGAACTTGAAAGGCTTTATAACAGCTCAAGATTTCCCCGTACCCTGAGATATGTGACAAGGTTTATACCGCCTTATGATTTGTTTTTAGGAATGGGTGAGTTTCTCATAAGCAGGGGAGAAAAGGGGAGCATACCACTTGACAAATACACCTGCCTTGCCTATGAATATTTTTCACTTATAAGAGGCGTGGATAATATAAGGCTTCGTGATTTGATGCTTCTTGACAGACTTTCCACTAATAATTCTGATATTCTGCCCGCTTGTCTGAAAGTAAAGGATGACAGACTGAGAAAGTTGAAGCTCTATCTTAACGAAACAGCACCGCTTAAAAAAGGTGCTGTCAGAAGTGTGGGCATACTTTACAGTGAGAACACTGCCGTTTACTGCGATTATCAAAAAGAAAAAGACCCTGTTACATCACAGTGGGAAATTAAATATATCAATTTTGACCGCCTTGATTGACAGGCGGTCTTGTCATTTATAAAAGAGAAATATCATATATTCTTTTAGGTGATATATATGATGAATTATGTTTTTCCCATATTGCTCATACTGTCTTTCATAGCGGCAATAACCACGGGCAGGATTGATGCACTTTCTGCTGCTGTGATTGACGGTGCAGAAAGTGCAGTTCAATTGCTCCTGAGACTTGTGTCTATGCTTTGTCTTTGGGGCGGAGTTATGGAAATAGCCGAGGAGTCGGGTATGACAAAGGTGTTTTCTAAGCTGATGTCGCCTGTGGTGGGGATGATTTTTCCGCGTCTGAGAAAAGAAAAATATGCCCTTGAGGCTATTTCCATGAATATAACTGCAAATGTATTAGGCCTCGGAAATGCGGCGACACCGCTTGGCCTTGAAGCCATGAGACGGCTGCAGGATATTAACGAAGATAAAACAGTTGCGAGCAATGAAATGGTTGTCTTTGTGGTTATGAATACGGCGGCGATGCATATTATTCCTACAACGGTTGCAACCTTAAGAGGTCAGTACGGCAGTGAAAATCCTATGCAGATTATGCCGGCGGCTTTTCTCACGTCCTTTTGCGCTCTTGCAGCGGCAGTTGCGGTGGCAAAAATCGGCAACAGAATAAAAAGCAGGCGAAGCACTGAAAAAAGGGGTGTGAAAAATGCCTGATAATTTCGGCAGTTACATATTGCCCGTAATGGTTGTGGGCATAGTTCTTTTCGGCCTGATAAAAAAGGTGAAGGTCTTTGACTGCTTCATGTCAGGAGCAAGAAAGGGACTTCACACCGTTTATGAATTGCTCCCCAGCATAACGGGACTTGTTGTTGCTGTGACTATGCTTAAAGAAAGCGGAGCTATGGATATAGTCTCCTCCTTTCTGTCTCCCGTTACATCTCTTTTCGGTGTACCCGCAGAAATAACGCCTATGGCACTGCTTAGTCCCATTTCAGGCGGCGGCTCACTCACGCTGTTTGAGAGCGTGCTGAAAACCCACGGACCTGACTCCTTTGTAGGACAGGTGGCAAGTGTGGTTATGGGGTCAACGGATACCACTCTTTATGCCGTAACGGTGTACTATTCGGCTGTGGGAATAAAAAATACACGTCATACTCTTTATGCAGGTCTTACGGCCGATTTTCTCAGTCTTGTTTTGTCGACTTTCTTCGTACGCCTGACCGTTTAATCTGTTTTAACAGCATCTTAACAATTAGGAAATAACTATATTTAGTCAAAGGGTTGCTTTTTATATCAAGATGTGCTATTATAACGAAGGAAAAATTACAAAAATGTAATAAATGATTATTATAAACAGACAACGGACACTAAGGAGATACAAGATGTTTAAAAAACTTTTATGCCTGCTTCTTGCCCTTTTGGTTATAGTACCTTTCATGAGTTTCGGCAATGTCAGCGTTGCTGCTGACAATACACTTTCAACTTTGGTTTCACTGGTTGAGAGATTCCCTAACGGTAAATATTGGAATAATGTTGATAAAGGCAAAAATAATCCCGACGGCGTAACATCAAAGCCCTGCGCAAGTCACAACGGTTGTGTGTGGAACAAGACCTGCGACTGTAATAGTTTTGACAATGCAATACAGTGTATGGGTTATGCCCACAAAATAGCTTATGAAATAACAGGTGTGAAGCCCCGAAATAATTTTGTTAAGGTTACAAGTCTCAAGGCTTCTTCTCTGCGCGTAGGCGATATTATACGTTATCGTTGGAACGGACACTCACTTTGTGTAACAGGTGTAAGCGGCAACAAAATTTCCTTCACGGATTGCAACTGGGTAGGCAGATGTCAGATTCGTTGGGGAGTAATGGATATATCAGATATTCAGGGCTTTAACTATGTTCTTCGCCTTGAGGGCAACAACAGAAAAAACAGCGACCTTGATTTCTATAAAAACAGCAGTTCAATTAAGCCTGAGGGCGATGCAGAAACCGATATAGAAAAAAACGATCCCCATGAGGATTGGAAAATGGTTGGTGCCACACTCAATGTCAGAGCAGAGCATACAACAGATTCCAATGTTGTTGGCAAAATATATGACGGCACTAAGTTCAAGGTTTACGATAAGTATGATGACGGTGAATACCTTTGGGGTAAAATTCTCTTTGATAACACCGTTGGCTGGTGTGCTCTCAACTATGCCGAATATTTAGGCGGCAAAATCGAAGCGCCTGATTTTGATAATAAGGCTGAGATTTACACCGTAGGTGAAAAGATTACTCTCACATGGCGTGAATCCTGCGGTGCAGGAAAATATTGGCTTTATATTTATGACGAAGACGGTGATACAGTTCAGAAGTATACCGTAAGCGAAAGCAAAAGAGCCAAAACAATCACCATAGACGAAGAAGGCAGTTACTCAGCAAGAGTTTATGCTGCAAATTCTCTTGCACCCGGCTGGAAAATAGCAAGTGAGGATTATCATTTTGATGTTCTTGATGCTGAGGAAGCGGTTTATGTCAAATCTATAAAACTCACAGCCCCTGAAAAGCTTGCCAAGGGTGACAGTGCAACAATTAAGGCAGTGGTCAAGCCTTCTGATGTGACAGATGACACTCTCACATGGAAAAGCTCCGACACCTCTGTTGCAACCGTTAACTCAAAGGGTAAGGTAACAGCCAAAAAGTACGGCACGGTTAAAATCACCTGCATTGCCGCCGATAAGGGCGAAGTCAAAAGCAGTGTGACCATTACTGTTGTACCCGATAAAGTTGCGGATTTAAAGCAGAATTATTCCACGGCAGGTAAGCTGGGTCTTTCCTGGAAAAAGGTAAGCGGTGCAACACAGTACTCAATATACAGATATGACAGTGAAAGCGAAAGCTATAAAAAGGTTGCGGTTACAGAGGAAACCTCATACACCGATAAGCTTACAGCAGGCAAGAGCTATAAATTCAGAGTTCATGCCACTGCAAAGGTTGGATCGGAGTATTACAGCAGTGAGCCTTCATACATAACAGGTGTTACAGGTCCCAAGGCGACTGAGTTGACAGCAAAAATAACAGGCAACAAGGTTAAACTTTCATGGGACAAGGTAAGCGGTGCTACTCACTATGTTATTTACAGAGTTTCAGGTGACGAGCTTATTAAGGTTGAAACTGTCGGTAGCAGTACACTTTCATACACTGTTGAGAGCCTTAAAGCAAACAGCACTTACCGCTACAGAATAAGAACTTTGCGTAAGGATGACGGTGTAACAGGCTACGGCGGATACAGTAATACAGTTAAAATATCAATTGGCAATTAGTGGATACTAATTGCTAATTATTTTACATTCTGTCTTGACTTTTAACTTTTAATTTACTATAATATACTCATAAAGGTGGGTTATAACTTCCACCGAAATTTTAGGAGGAGATTCCAATGAAAAAAGTAATTTCAGTTCTTTTAGCAGTTGTAATGCTTTTCACAATGAGCACTATGGCTTTTGCAGTTGTAATTGAGGAGCCCGAAATCACCGCTAAGTGTACATGTGCAAACCATGAGTCTGCAACATTAAACTCATGCCACTGCTGTGTTCTTTGCCCCAACATTGATAAGTCATATCTCACATCATGTGCTAAAGACAAGAGTGAAAACGGTTTATATGACGGCTCACTTTGCTGTGCAAATTGCACAGGTATTTTCCCTTGCAAATGTGGCTGTGACTGCTGTGACCCCAACAATGCAAACACAGGCAATAAGCCTGTAATCGGCCCCGGTGAAGAGATCTGGACAGAAGAAGCTCAGGACGATTTCATCAGCGGTTTCCAGAAGATTATTCAGAGAATCGCTGCTGTGTTTGACGAGTTCTTTAATAGGATTTTTGAGTTCCTCAGACTTGAAGAGCTTCTCGGCAGCATCAGATAATCAAATCACAAGCATTAAAAGGCTATCCGTGAGGGTAGCCTTTTTAAATGCAAAATGCAAAGTGCAGAATGCAAAATTACTGACGAAATGTAGAGTAACTTGTTTTATAAATAGCCATCAATAAATATTAAATAATTTTGAATAAACTATTGACATTTATATTTTTGTGTTATATAATATAGCTAAGTTAGAGGTCAAACTCTATCAAATCTTAATATGGAGGAAATAATAATGGCTGAATTTTTTGAGAACTTTGAAGCTATCTGGGCAGTTCTTTGGGATTACATCTACAAGGTACTTGAGTACTTCGGCATCAACCTTAAGGGTGAAGAAGTAGAAGAAGCATAATTTAAATCAGGTTTAAACAATTGTTTAAAAGGAAAAGGCTGCCTTCGGGTAGCTTTTTCTTATTGAACAAAACTGCTAGTAGAAATATTAAAAAATTTTGAATAAACTATTGACATTTATATTTGTGTGTTATATAATATAGCTAAGTTAGAGGGTAACTTCTATCAAATCTTAATATGGAGGAAATAACAATGAACGTAGAAACCTTTAAGGTAATGTGGCAGTATCTTTGGGAACTCATCTATAATCTCCTTGCTATCTTTGGCATCGAGCTTGACAACGGCATCGCTTAATAATCAATTATCGCGATTAAACAATTGTTTAATAAATAAAAGCTACCCTAAGGGTGGCTTTTGTTTTTATCAACATATAGAGCAATAATACAAATCGTTACAATATGTTGTGTTTTAAACAGTTGAGTGAAATAAATGTGAGATGATTTTGCATAAATAATTAAAAATACTTATATTTCATTGACAAAAGGTTAATTTTAATATACAATGTCACATGTAAGATAAGGAAATTCCTTTTAATAATTAAACATCTGTGAAGGAGGTGCAGCACATGTGGGATACAAT
>JAZSPF010000135.1:0-6581 GCA_045537315.1 Acutalibacteraceae bacterium | reverse complement strand
AAAATCAGTTCAAAGAACATAAAGAAGAGATGGCCGCCGTCAAGAGCAGGCACGGGAAGAAGATTGAAAAGACCGATGTTAATTGTAATCATAGCCATTATCATAAACAGCTGTGACCAGTCAACAGTTGCTATGCTTTCCTCGGCTATATCAGTGATAACGGATATAGTGCCGATGGGGCCTGCAAGGTCATTCATACCGTATTGACCTCTGAGAAGGTCAAAGAGGCTCAGATATACCATTCTGCCAAGGCTGAAAGCATAACCGAAAGCAGTTTTTGTTACATTGAGTATATTTTTATCTTCACCTAAAATAATGAAGTCAAAGACTGTCACTGTCATCATTTTAACATCGCTGAGGCTCAGAGTTTCACCCTCACGCTCAACAGTGTAATCAACAGTGTAATCGCTGTCTTTGCCTATAGCGGCTATAAGTGTCTCACCGTCAGTAACAGCTTCACCGTTAACAGCCGTAATTTTATCGCCGTCTTTAAGGCCGAAATCTTTCATATTGGCACTGACACCGCTTATGGTACAGTCAGGGTTATATGAGAAATTCCCGCTTGTTCTTTTTGCAAAGTGAACCTCGGGAAGTGTCAGCTTTTCGCCTTCGCGCTCAACCACAAATTCATAGGTACCGCTGCCGTTTCTCTGCATAAGGAAGCTGATATCATAGTCGGAGAAAACGCGCTTGCCGTCAATTTTTATGATGCGGTCATTTGCCATGAGTCCGCCTTCCTGATTGCTGACGGCACCCTCATAAAACTGCAATATATTTGTGGTACCAACAAGGTCTTCACTGCCCACAAGGAAGAAGCAGACAATGAGTCCTAGAATAAGATTGAAGGTGGCACCTGCGGCAATGATTATCATCCTCTTCCATACCTTCTGATTACAGAAGGCTCTGCCGTCGGAGCTTTCTTCCTCTTCACCCTCCATTGACACAAAGCCGCCTATGGGAAAAAGTCGAAGGGCATACTTGGTTTCCTTGCCCTGTTTTTTTAGCAGTGTGGGGCCCATACCTATGGCGAACTCGTTGACTTTTACACCGAAAGCTTTAGCGAAGATAAAGTGACCGAATTCGTGTATGAGAATAATCACACCGAAAAAAAGTATTGCAATTAAAATAGGAATGATTTTGCCTTTTATGTCGGCAAATGAAAAAAGTAAGTTTAAATCCATATTGTCACCTGATTAAATTGTTTTCTACAAAAAGTCTTGCCTGCCTATCTGCCTCAAGAACATCCTCTAAGGTATAGCTGTCGCACTTAGAAGCCGCCTGAACAGCCTTTTCAACTGTGTCAGCAATATCGAGGAAGCCGATTTTCCCCTGACGGAAAAGATAGTTAGCCATTTCGTTTGCACCGTTAGCCGTGCAGGGATAAAGCCCGCCCTTTGTTATTGCATCACGGCAGATATTTATGCATCTGAAGGTGTCATAGTCCGGCTTATAGAAGGTGAGATTCTGATATTCCCAGAGATTTAATTTTCTCACGGGTGACTCATATCTTTCGGGATATGTCAGGGCGTACTGAATGGGAATTCTCATATCGGGTACGCCAAGCTGAGCTATAACCGAGTTATCATTATATTCTATGAGAGAGTGAATTATGCTTTCTCTGTGAACAACTATGTCAATTTTATCGGGAGCAATATCAAAAAGCCACACAGCTTCAATAAGCTCAAGACCCTTATTCATCATAGTTGCACTGTCAACGGTTATCTTTGCACCCATTTCCCAGTTGGGGTGCCTAAGTGCCTGCTCAACGGTGACATCTTTCAGCTCTTCTCTTGTCTTGCCGAAGAAGGGGCCACCTGATGCCGTTAATATAATTGACTTGAGTTCCTCTTTTTTATTCATACCCTCAAGGCACTGGAAAATAGCACTGTGTTCACTGTCAACGGGTAGTATTTTAACGCCTTTTTCTTTTGCCTTGTGCATTACAAGCTGACCGCCTGCAACGAGAGTTTCCTTGTTTGCAAGGGCGATGTTTTTGCCGCTGTCAATGGCTGTGAGAGTCGGCACAAGACCTGCAATTCCCACAACAGAGTTAAGTACTGTATCAGCTTCCCCTGCCGCCGCACACTCGCAGACACCCTCGAGACCTGAGAGTACCTTTGTATCTGTATCGGCAACTGCAATTTTAAGGTTTGCCGCAGCCTTTTCGTCAGCAAGCGCCGCATATTTAGGCTTCCATTTTCTTATCTGCTCTTCAAGGAGCTTTTCGTTACTGCCGGCAGTGAGTGCTACAATTTCATAGCCTCGCTTTTCGGCAACATCAAGGCTCTGGGTACCGATAGAACCGGTGGAGCCGAGTATAGAAAGTTTCTGTGCCATAGCAGATGTCCTTTCTTAAACTGTATATTCAGCGATAATTTTTAAAATGCAATAAAGTGTGGGCAGTACGAAAACGCAGCTGTCAAATCTGTCCATGATTCCGCCGTGACCGGGGAGAAGCTGACTGTAATCCTTAATGCCGAAGTTTCTCTTGATAACACTTGCGGCAAGATCACCTATCATACTGATAAATGAAAGCACCATTGAAATGGGGATGATGTAAAGGTATTTCATGTTGCTCTCACCCATAAAGCTGTAATCGTAGAGATTTCTGCAACCGAGGGTGAAAAAATAAAGAATAAGCACGTTGAATGCTGCGGCAATAACCACGCCGCCTATTGCACCCTCAATTGACTTTTTCGGGCTGATAACGGGTGCCATCTTATGCTTGCCGAACTTTCTGCCCACGAGGAAAGCAAAGGAGTCAGTAAACCACGAGCAGGCAAATCCGAGACCAACGAAATATGCGCCCTCATGGTGTGTGTAGCCGCTGAACCAATCGGAAATATTGTTGAGTCTTAAAAAGCACAGAAACGCAAAAGGCAATGCTATTGAAGCGAAAAATGCCGTAGCACAATGCACGAACTTGATCTCTTTGTTGAAGAATACCATCAGACACATAAGCACAAGAGCATAAATGCAATAAAGCACTGAAACGGGAGGCAGTGCAATTGAGAAGCCCTCTGCAAGCACCGTAAATAAGCTGACTGTGCATGCAATAGTGAAGAGTATCTTGCTCTTTGCGCCCACTGCTCTTGTTATCTCGAAGGTTGCCGTTGCCGCAAGTGCCGCAAGTATTGCTGTAACAGCAGGCGTAATATCAAAAATTATAAGAAGCAAAAAAACTATCAGAGCCAGAATTATAATTATAGTTGATGCCGTTCTTTCGCCTTTAAAAAGTTTTTTCTTAGTTTTAGTTTCACTCATAAAACTCACCTGTTTATTATTTATTCTCTATCATTTATTATCTGTTATTTTAGAAGCGTCAGCTTCGTTTTAGACTCCCCCAAAGCGTCTGTTTCTTTTTGCATAAGCCTCAAGAGCTCTGTCAAGGTCTTCGGGTTTGTAATCGGGCCACAGCACATCGTCAACATAAATTTCAGCATATGCCGACTGCCACAGCAGGAAGTTAGAGAGTCTGAATTCTCCGCTTGGTCTTATAATTAAATCCGGGTCAGGCTGACCTGCTGTGTAAATACCTGCGGATACCGTATCCTCGGTGATGTCTTCAATTTTAAGTGTACCGTCTTTTACTCTTTCGGCAATAGATTTTACACTTTCAACTATCTCAGCTCTGCCGCCGTAATTAACTGCAAGGTTGACATAGGTGTTGCTCTTGTCCTTTGAGCGTTCTTCAACGGTATTCATAAGCTTTACTATATCCTTGGGCATACCCTCTCTTGAACCGATGAAGCGGATATTATAGCCTGCTTCTTCGTTTTCCTCGGCACGCCTTTGCATTTCGTCAAGATATTTTCTGAAAAGATTCATTATTGCCGTCACTTCTGTTTTTGAGCGCTTCCAGTTTTCCGTTGAGAAAGCGTAGAAGGTGACATGCTTTATGCCAAGGTCACTGCAATATTTAGCTATGTTTCTGAAAACCTCTGCACCAACCTTGTGTCCCTCGGTGCGTTTAAGACCTCTCTGCTTTGCCCAGCGACCGTTACCGTCCATAATAATAGCCACATGCTGAGGTAAATTTTCTTTGCTTACTGCCATATTTTATCCTACCCTAAAAAATGATTATACAGTGGCTACCTAAAAGATAGCCACTGTCATTATACTCACTTAGATTTCCATAATCTCTTTCTGCTTAACTGCGGAAATATCGTCAACTTCCTTAATGTAGTTGTCTGTGATTTTCTGGATTTCCTTTTCGCCGTCCTTAAGGTCGTCCTCTGTGATTTCGGAAGCCTTCTTCATAGCCTTAAGCTTTTCAAGGCAGTCACGGCGGATTGAACGGATAGCTACCTTTGAGTTTTCGCCGATTTTCTGAATATCCTTAACGAGTTCCTTACGTCTGTCTTCTGTAAGGGGTGGGAAAGTAAGTCTGATTACTGAGCCGTCATTCTGGGGATTGATGCCGATATCTGATGTCTGGATAGCCTTTTCGATTGCCTTAAGTACTGACTTATCCCAGGGCTGAACAACAAGAATTCTTGCCTCTGCAACTGAGATTGAACCGAGCTGATTTACGGGTGTAGGTGTACCGTAATAGTCAACTGTGAGCTTATCTAAAATCTGAGGGTTAGCTCTGCCTGCACGGATTGCACCGTATTCTGACTGAAGAGCGCTGATTGTTTTGCCCATCTTTGTTTTTGCTGTTTCAAATACTGTTTTCATAATAAATTCCTCTCTTATATTTAGAAATGTTTTCTTTATATAACAATGCTATAGCGCATTATTTTACTGTTGTGCCAATCTTTTCACCCTGAAGTGCTTTGACAATATTCTGCGGGTCATTGAGATTGAAAACGAGAATGTTGATGTCATTATCTCTGCAAAGTGAAGCGGCTGTGGAGTCCATAACCTTGAGACCCTTTGCAAGAACCTCTGAGTGGCTGAGTTCGTCATATTTCACTGCATCGGCATATTTGTTGGGGTCCTTATCATAAACGCCGTCAACATTTGTTGCTTTGAAGATAACCTCAGCTTCGATTTCTGCTGCACGAAGAGCTGCTGTTGTGTCAGTTGAGAAGAAGGGAAGACCTGTGCCGCAACCGAAGATAACAACCTCGCCTTTCTCAAGGTGTTCAACTGCTGCTCTCTTTGAGAAAGTCTCAGCAACCTGAGGCATTGAGAAAGCTGAAAGCACGCTGGCTTTAACGCCAAGCTGTTCGAGCGTGTCGCAAAGTGCCAGAGCGTTAATGCAGGTTGCGAGCATACCCATCTGGTCTGCTCTGCTTCTGTCCATTTTGCCTGAAGATCTGCCGCGCCAGAAGTTGCCTCCGCCCACAACGAGACCCACCTGGGTACCCATATCAACACACTGCTTGATAACACCGCAGATTTCGTTTGCAACATCGAAGTTGATACCCTTACCTTCTTCGCCTGCCAAAACCTCGCCGCTTATCTTAAGGAGTATTCTCTTATATTTAACTGCCATAGTAAAATTCCTCCGTACATTCCTTTTACACCATTTTACTAAATATAACCTTAAGTGTAAAGCCTTTTTCGGTTTTTTCTTAAATAATTTTTATGCTTTCGTATTCATCCGAGGCGCTGTCACACTTAAAGCGTATCATATCAAGACCCTTCACATTTTCCGCATAGAGACCGTGCGCATAGTCCCTACAGATGTTTTTGTACCCTGCCGTAGTCTTTTCGATTGTGACATTGACGGCATTTTTGATATAAAAGCAGGAGTTTTTGCTGTCTGTCAGGCCGTAATCAATAGCAGGGCGAAGATCATAAAGACCGCAGTCCCACTTGGAGGTTTTATCAAGGGTAACCTGTACATTTTCAAAATGTACGTCTTCTATGGGGTTATCTTTTGTGCCGTGAACAAGCACACCGTTTTCACCTTTGCAGGTGATATTGTTAAAACGGATATTTTTTATGTGGCCGCAGACAGTGTTTTCGTCACGCCTGAAGGCTGTGATTGCAATAGGCTCTGCACTGCCCCACCAATCGGGACAAAAGCGTCTTGTTTCGATTATGATGTTGTTGAAAGACACATTCTCAACATTGCCGCCGTCTCTTATCTGTATTGAAATGCCTCTGTTGGACTTGGATATGGTGCAGTCGGAAACGATAACATTTCGGAAGTTGCCTACGCCCTCGGTGCCGATTTTAATAGCGGCCGATGTGGATGTGAGGGTACAGCCGCTGATGATTACATTCTCTGTGTCGCCGTATTCACTGTTGCCCTTTGAAGCCTTCAGACAGATGCAGTCATCGGCACACACAACATGGCAGCCGAGTATTCTGACATTCGAGCAGTGGTCAGGGTCGATACCGTCACTGTTTGCAACATCAATGGGGTTGAGGATTCTGATATTTGAAATCAGCACATCATCACAGCCTGCCGGATGAAGAGTCCAGAAAGGCGCATCCTTGATTGTGACATCCCTGACGGTTATGTGATTGGAGTTTTCGATATATATAACCGTTGGTCTGGGGTAGAAATTGCCCGTAACATAGTACTGACTTTTTCTTTCAACAAAGGCATAGCAGTTGGCATCAATTGTGCCCTCACCGCTTATAACTGCACCGTGAGCACCGTAGCCGTAGATAAAGGCAAA